>CP154827.1:342500-642500 GCA_039613835.1 Acetobacteraceae bacterium
CCCGGTAAACGGCGGCCGTAACTATAACGGTCCTAAGGTAGCGAAATTCCTTGTCGGGTAAGTTCCGACCTGCACGAATGGCGTAACGACTTCCCCACTGTCTCCAGCATCGGCTCAGCGAAATTGAATTCCCCGTGAAGATGCGGGGTACCCGCGGTCAGACGGAAAGACCCTATGAACCTTTACTGCAGCTTTGCAGTGGCATCAGAGACATTCTGTGTAGGATAGGTGGGAGGCTATGAAGCATGGGCGCCAGTCTGTGTGGAGCCATCCTTGAAATACCACCCTGACTGTCTTTGATGTCTAACCGCGACCCGTAAGCCGGGTCCGGGATCCTGCATGGTGGGCAGTTTGACTGGGGCGGTCGCCTCCCAAAGTGTAACGGAGGCGCGCGATGGTGGGCTCAGGTCGGTCGGAAACCGACTGTCGAGTGCAATGGCATAAGCCCGCCTGACTGTGAGAGTGACAGCTCGAACAGAGACGAAAGTCGGCCATAGTGATCCGGTGGTCCCACGTGGACGGGCCATCGCTCAACGGATAAAAGGTACTCTAGGGATAACAGGCTGATCTCCCCCAAGAGTCCACATCGACGGGGAGGTTTGGCACCTCGATGTCGGCTCATCACATCCTGGGGCTGGAGCAGGTCCCAAGGGTTCGGCTGTTCGCCGATTAAAGTGGTACGTGAGCTGGGTTTAGAACGTCGTGAGACAGTTCGGTCCCTATCTGCCGTGGGTGTAAGAGACTTGAGAGGATTTGTCCCTAGTACGAGAGGACCGGGATGAACATACCTCTGGTGCACCGGTTGTCGCGCCAGCGGCACCGCCGGGTAGCTAAGTATGGACAGGATAACCGCTGAAAGCATCTAAGCGGGAAACCTACCTCAAAACAAGGTCTCACAGGGCCGTGAAAGACCATCACGTCGATAGGCTGGGTGTGAAAGCGTGGTAACACGTGCAGCTGACCAGTCCTAATCGCCCTTGATTATTCACATCAACGCCGCTCTCCCTAACAGGAAAGCAGCATGCACATACATAGCAGTCATCCACGCATCCAAAGCGTGTCTCTCATCTCATCCTCCTCATCCTCCTCAACCCGTCTCACTCATTAAGAGAGACAGGGCATGCACCAGCCTCTCCACCCTGCAAAGGGTGGGCCAGATGACCTGGTGGCCATGGCGGGAGATTTCCACCCGATCCCTTCCCGAACTCGGCCGTGAAACGCCCTAGCGCCTATGATACTGCAGCTTAAGCTGCGGAAAAGTCGGTCGCCGCCAGGTCTCCTGATCCACCCAAATCAAACCTGTAACAATAGGGGGTCAAGTCACTCATCCCCCACCAGCGCGGGGTGGAGCAGCCCGGTAGCTCGTCAGGCTCATAACCTGAAGGCCGCAGGTTCAAATCCTGCCCCCGCAACCATCACAATCATACTCAATCTGACAGGCTCCTCTGCTCATAGGCCACAGGTTTCAACCGTCACCCCCTTCTTAACAAGACTTGCGCTACAAAGCACGCCGACCTCCATCGTTACAAACCACCGACCCACACCCCAGCCAACTTAAAAGCGTCCAGAAAACGCCGGGAGGAAGCGCACATCGCCGTCGTATCGTCTTGAGACATTCGTAACTATCTGCTTAAATCTCCCGAAAATGAGGGGTGTGACCGGTAAGTGAGAGGTCCGGAAATTGTCGCAGATCCAGGTGCGAAAACGACGCAGTCATGAAAATCGGCATGAGATCCTGACGGCAGCCGTCACGCTGTTTGAGCAATCAGGTTTTCATCAGGTCGGTGTTGAAGACGTCGTGCGGGCGGCTAACGTGACCAAAACGACGCTTTACCGCCATTTCGGCAGTAAAGACGGGCTGGTTGTGGAGGTTCTGGGTGACCGCATCGATAAGGTGGAGGAAGGTCTAATCACCGCCATCACGGCGCACGGGGCGCCGCGCGCACATCTGAAAGCGATTTTTGATTACCACACAAAATGGTTTCACAAGCCCAGTTTCGCCGGGTGTCTGTTTTACCGCGCGACGGGAGAATATGCCGGCAAAAGGCGGGAAATCGCCAAGCAGGCAAAGCACAGAAGCTCAGCCTTCGTGCTGCGATACAGGCTTTTGTTGAAGAATTGGGCGTTCGTAAAAACCGCAGTGAAAACCTGGCGCGTTCTGTACTTTGCCTGCTTGACGGGGCGATCATCGCCGCCCATTCACTGGGGGAGAAAGACGCGGCTGAAAATGCGTAGCAAATGGTTAAGCTCGCCCTCAGAAGCGAATTAGATCGAGCCGTTTCGACGCGCGTCCGTTAAAGGCCGCATGGTCACTTCTCCCTTGTGGCTTCCTGAAAATCCGCCGACAAAGCCTGACCTTAGCGGGAAGCCATTTTATCAAGCAGGTTCGCAGTGTGTCGACGGGTATTCCCTCGCAATCTCGTCGGCGCACGACCTGAATCGTCAAAAGTTGAAACATCCGACACGTCACATTCAACGGTGCGGTAAGGACGCTTCTCCTCAATCTTCCGCACACGCCCCCTCCGACTGGCGGAAAGATTTGGCGCGACCGTCGGATATTCGGGCGGGAGCCCCCAATCGATAATCCTCTACCGACACGCCAAACGTCGCGCTCAGATGTTTTTGAGCGTTTTCAGACGCTTCCCATCTTCCAGACAGATAATGTAATCGGGATGGACAGATTGATGAATGGGCACGGCAGATATCAGCGCGGGGCTGGTCGCGTCTGAACGCGCATCAAGCACTTCCATCGGCTTCGCCCGGGGCGGGTCCGTCGGGTAAATATCCTTCTGAGCGCCATCAAATGACGGGCGCAGTTCAGATGTTTCCGACAGCCAAAGCGGATCCATTCGGGAAATCGTGCCGTAAATCTCCCTGACAAGCTGCGATAATTGGGCGGTCTCCATCCGTGTCGTCGCCAGATGGGCGGCCACGATGTCGATCATGGCTCTCAGGCGGGCGAGATAAATATCTTCCGAGCAATCTGGGTCATATATATCATCGGTCATTTTCGACATTGTGACAGATTTTCACCCCGAATTTTGGCAGGGACGACTTGCCACGTCCCCGTAAATGAGGTCATCGCTTCAGCGAGCTTAACCATAGCGGAAGTCCGTGGCAAGCCGATCCCTCATGAAAGATGTCCACCGGCTTTTCACTGAATCCGACCTCGGCATACAGCCCTCAGAGCCACGTCGCATGAAAAACGACCGTTCATTCCATGTGTCTCAAAGGTGGATAAACGCCGCATGACAGGCACATGAATGCCGCCACCGTTATTAAAACGATAAAGGTGGGAACGCCTTGTGTGAGAAAGATGGAACGTCCGGTCTGATATTTCTAAGTCCGCGATAAAGAAAACAACTGGTATGTCATCTCAAAACGGAAATCTGACAGCGACTTGATAGAAAGTCTCAGCGCGCCCGGTCTTCATGGTCATATTGCCCTGTAACTTGGGAAATCAATGACTTATGAAAACCGCTTTTAATGAAAACGATTATCACTTGCATCATCGGATAATCCGTGTTTTTCCAGAACAAGAGGCAAGTCCAGGACCCGTCTCGATTTCATTCAATTCGAATCATTTCGTCAAAACCGGCGGCCTATGATGATGAACCACGATCAATTATCACCCGGGCATGTGATGCATGAGGCTTTTTCATCGCATGAACGCTCTTCATCCGTAACACGACCTGGTCATACACAGGATGCCGCGCCGTCATTTTTCCTGTCATCCTTCCGTGCGTTGAAAGCATCCCGCCTTCAGAAACGCCTCAATCTAAGTCAAGCGTGCAAGCAACTTGCGGAATGGCGGGAAAATGCCGCTTTCCATTCGGGTCACGTTGTACCGACCATCATGGGGACGCTCCCCTTTGACCTTTCGGCACAGGCGGAATTATTCATCCCGACGGATATCGCGCTTACGACGCGGGAGATGCTCCAGGCGGATTGCGGGGCCGAGACGGTTGAGGAACCCACCCTTCAATCCTATCAATCCGATTTATCTGAAGCTCAATATTGCAATCTAGTCATCGACGTAAAAAGAGAATGGCGCATTCGGATCTCCGGAAACTCATCCTGGGTCGATGTGCGCGTCTGCGTTTTTCAGGACCTGTCCATGTGCCTTCCGTCGCACGGCGGTTGATTATACAAAACCAGCGAGACATGGTGTTCCAGATCCCGTTACGGGACGGCAGTACCCTTATCGGCGCCAGCCCGGAGCTGCTCGTCAGAAAAACCGGTGAGCAATTCAGTTGTCATCCGCTGGCCGGGTCCATCTCCCGTTCACCGGATCAGGAGGAGAACGCGCGCCGCAGCCAGGTGCTGCTCTCATCCGCCAAGGACAGGGACGAGCACGCGATCGTCATCGCGCAATTAAGGTCTCAACTCAGCGACTTGTGTCGTGACCTGGATATTCCCGACTCACCCAGCCTGACCCGGACGGCCACAATGTGGCACCTCTCAACCAAAGTGCGCGGGATCATACGGGACCCAAAGATGAGTGCGCTTGATCTGGCACGTCTTATCCACCCCACCGCCGCATTATGCGGCGCGCCGAAAGACCTCGCCTTTCGCACCATTGCGGCGCTTGAGCCATCGGGGCGGGGCCTCTTCGCTGGACTTGTCGGGTGGAGTGATGCGCGCGGGGATGGGGAATGGGCGGTGACGATCCGTTCCGGCATCATCAAGGGTGCTGAGGCGCGGCTCTTCTCCGGCGCGGGTATCGTGCCGGGTTCCAACCCAGAAGCAGAATGGCAGGAGATTGAGGCTAAGTTGGGCACGATGCGGCGCGCTCTGGGCTTGGAATCCGTCAGCGTGTGACGACGTCTGACGCGAGAGGCGTGCTTAAGAAATAAAATAGCGAGAGATCAGGACATCTTATGGCGATCCCGAAAATAACATCCTACCCCTTGCCGCAATGGGAACAAACCCGCCGTGAAAAAGGCGTCAAACCGCGCGTCAATTGGGTAATTGATCCGTCACGCGCGGCGCTGCTGATCCATGACATGCAGGATTATTTCCTGTCATTTTACGACGGCGATGCGCCGCTTGTGCGAGGTATGATCGCCCACATCGAAGGGCTTCGCGCTAAATGCCGCGCCCTCGGCTGCCGATATTCTACACCACCCAGCCAACGCGTCAGAGCCTGGCGGCGCGCGCTTCTAACCGATATGTGGGGACCGACCCGGGCCTGACGGATAAGGCCCCTGAGGCAGCGCGCATCGTGTCAGACCTCACGCCTGCCCCGGAAGAAATCGTGCTGACGAAATGGCGTTATAGCGCCTTTGCAAAAACTGATCTGAAAAGGCGTCTGGAGGCAACGGGGCGCGATCAACTTATCCTCTGCGGCGTCTATGCGTCGATTGGCTGTCTGGCCACAAGTCTGGACGCCTTTATGATGGATGTGAAATCTTTCCTGATCGCGGATGCGACGGCGGATTTCAGCCTGGCGGATCATGAAATGGCGCTCCGCTACGTTGAGACACGCTATGGCCGGGTGCTGAGCGCCGCCGAAGCGTGTCGGTTCCTCGGATAATGACGGTTGCGCATGAGATAACCGCCGGGAAGTCAAAAATTGCCTGAGTGACCGGCGCGGTGCAGGGTATCGGCAAGGCGATCTGCACCCGTCTTCTCTCTGAAGGTGTCTTCGTCATCGGCATGGATCAGAACCCGATTGAGGTTGATAATGTGTCGGACAGCATAATCTTCGATATTTCTGATGCTGAAGCCACACGCAAAGCGGCGGATGCCCTTCTCTCACGCGATGCGGACCCAGATTATCTTGTCCACGCGGCCGGTATATTTATGGAGGGCGGTGGCGAGACCTTGTCGCTGGAAGCATGGGACCGGCCTTTCGCTGTCAATGTGACGGGGCCATTCAACCTTATCAAAGCCGCATTGCCCGCCCTGCGTGCCGCGCAACGTGGCGCGATTGTGTTGATCGGCTCGAATGCAGCTCACATTCCCCGCTTGGGCATGTTGGGTTACGCTGCATCAAAAAGCGGCCTTTGCGGCAATGGGGCGAGGGTTGGCGCTTGAAATGGCGCCCCATCATGTCCGGTGTAACATTGTTTCGCCCGGTTCTACGGATACGGAGATGCAGAGGCGTCTCTGGAAACCAGGGTTCGGCGCGGCGGACGTGGTACGGGGCGCGCCGAATGCGTTCAGGCTCGGTGTCCCATTAGGCAAGATCGCCACGGTGGAGGATATTGCCGACATCACGATGTTCCTTCTCTCCGATCGTGCCGGGCATATCACCATGCAGGATATCGTCGTGGGTGGCGGGGCTAGTTTAGGGGCTTAAATCTGGGGGTTTCAATATGCGCAATGATACATTGAAATCGCTGCGCAAACCGGTCCGAACACTGATAAGTGGCGGCATCTGGCTTGGCGCGTTGGGCGGGGTCTCGGCACTTGTTCCGCTATTTCGGGTTGGCGGCGCTGGCCGATGCGCTGCAAACCGCTCCGCCTGACCTCCATCGCATTGCGATCCTGGCGGCCCTTATTGTCATTTGTGCAGTCTTGGGCTGGCTGGCCACAACTTTGGCAATGGGGCTGACCCATCTCGCGGATGAGCGCCTTCAGGCGCGCCTGCGGGGTCAGATCATCACACATCTTGGCGTCCTCCCGCTCGGATGGTTTACCGGGACGCATTCAGGCATGGTCCGCAAGGCGGTCGAGGATGACCTGACTGAGCTTCATTATCTGACGGCGCATCATGAGGTTGAGCGCGTGCGTGCCCTGTCTCAACCTCTCATCGGATTATTCTGTCTGTCGCTGCTCAACTGGCGCCTCGCGCTTCTCGCAATGGCCACCTGGCCGCTTTACGGCGTGGCGTATCTTTGGATGATGCGCGGATATCGTGAAAATCTGCAACATATGGACCGTGACCTCGCGACAATCAGCGCCGCGATCGTCGAGTTGGTCCGCAATATCGTCATCATCAAATTCTATCGATAGGCGCGGCAGATCCATAATGATTATGGCCAGGCCACATCGCGTTTTGCCACATTTTACGGGGGGTGGGCCGGTCGTACCGCGCGGATTGAGGCGATATCTGCCCTTCTCCTTTCTGTCCCGGTCATTATGCTGACCAGTCTCGCCGGGGGTATCCCCTTGTGACAGGCGGGCAGATGACCCCGGTCATGCTCCTCGCTGAAATCATGGTGGCCATAACGCTGCCCCAGAGTTTTCAAACTCTGCATACAGGTAATGCAGCCTTTAAGAAGGCTCAGGCGGCGGCCGAGCGTCTTGAGCACCTTCTCTCACGCCCACCCCTGCCAGTGCCAACGCAGCCGCTCAGCCCGAGCAGCGCTGAAGTCACCTTTGATCATGTCAGCTTCGCCTATGACGATGGACGTCCCGTGCTCAGTCACATTTCCTTCACCTGTGCTCCCGGGACGGTGACAGCTTTGATCGGACCTTCCGGTGCGGGCAAATCCACTTTGGCGCGGCTTGTCCCGCGATTTTATGACGTCACGGAGGGGGCCATACGCCTTGGCGGCGTCGATGTGCGTCAGCTTGACCGCGCAACCCTCTATAAACAGACGGGCTTCGTCCTGCAGGAGGTGGAATTGCCGCATGGCACCGTGCGCGACAATATCCGTCTGGGCAATATGGATGCGGGGGAAAGTGACATCATCGCGGCCGCACAGGCGACACAGATTGCTTCCGTCATCGAGGCCCTGCCGCAAGGCTATGACACAATTATCGGTGGAGGACATTGTTTCTCAGGCGGTGAGGTGCAGCGCATCGCCCTGGCGCGGATGATCCTTGCCGACCGGCTCGTCCTGATCCTGGATGAAGCCACGTCAAGCGCCGACCCGGATCATGAAGTGCAGATTCAAGCGGCGCTCTCTCACCTTGCACGCGGGCGGACGGTTATTGTCATTGCGCATCGACTCGCCTCCATCACCCATGCTAACCAGATTCTGGTCCTTGCGGACGGTCGGATTGTCCAGAAAGGCCGCCATGAGGCGCTGATCACGCAGGATGGCTGTTACAAAGATCTGTTGGAGGTCGAAAACCGGGCGCAGCCTCTCCCGCATCTGGCCGAAACGGAAAGTGCCCTGTCATGCTGAATTCCCTGCGCAGCCTGCTGATGCCGGAGCAGATCCGGCTTATCCGGAACTACCTCATCCTCCTCGCTGTCAGCGGGCTTTGTGAAGCGGGCACGACCCTGCTTCTGATATCGGTAACGCAATCCCTCATGACACACGCCTATGAGCGTCTTGAAAGCTGGATGATTGTCCTGACCATCGCGGATCACCTGCCTTCTGCGTTATTGGCAGACGGTGCGGGGGATGGGGCTTTCCGTGGTGGTTCTGCGCACGGTGCAATCCCGGTTGGGACAGCATATGGTGCGCTTGCCATTGGGCTGGTTCACAAAGGAGGTCAGTGGTCAGGTTTCACGCTGTGCGACATTCGGCGCGATGGGGCTGGCCAGTGCCCTATCACATTTACTGCCAGCACTTCTTTCCGACATCGCGGTGCCGCTTCTGACAAGTGGCGCGATGATGTTGCTGGACTGGCGTCTCGGCATCGTGGCCCTTGGCGGCGCAATCGACGCCCTCGCCGCCAATTCCCAGATCAGCAAATCGATCATCAGGGGGGAGGCGCCATCGCATGAAGCGACCGTCACGCTCAATAATCGCGTTATCGAATTCGCACGGTGTCAGGCCACCTTGCGCGCCTTCTGTCACGAGACTGCCGCTTATAAGCCGTTGACCCGGGCGCTTGAAGCTAGGAATGCGGCGGGCCAATCTCTACTGGCAACCACATTCCAGAAAGTCCTGATCAGCGGGCTGAGCGTGCAGCTCGTTTTCACGGTGCTGGTGGGGGTTGGGCTTTTTCTCACCCTGTCAGGGGGCTCGCCGTGCCGCGACTCATGGCTTTCCTCGTTCTCGCGGCCCGGTTTTCCGGCGGGCTGGCAATGCTGGGCGCGCGCATGGGTGTGCTAGGTATGATCAGGCGGGAATTGCCGCCATCATGAATGAACCGACCCTGCCAGAAGCCCCTCATCGCAAAAATCTCAGTGCGCCGGGTGCCATCACATTCCGATCCGTCGATTTCGGCTTTCATCATGGCGATGCCATTCTGCATGATGTGACGTTTGACGTGCCACAAGGGAGCGTGACCGGGCTGATCGGACCTTCCGGCGCGGGTAAAAGCACCCTCCTCGAATTAATGATGCGGTTTTATGACCCGGCAAAGGGGCAGGTCCTGATCGGTGGTGTCGACCTGCGCGAACTCCCGACAGATCAGCTCACGGACCAGATAGCCCTTGTCTCACAGGATGTCTTTCTGTGTGCAGAGTCGATAGAGGATAATATCCGCATCGGTAACCCGGATGCGTCGGAAGAAACATGGCGCCATGCCGCCCGTCTTGCGCGCGTCGATGCGCTCGTTGCGCAGTGGCGTCATGGATGGGCCACACAGGTCGGGGAAGGGGGATGTCAGCTCTCCGGCGGTGAGCGTCAAAGAGTTACCCTTGTCCGCGCGCTTCTTAAAAACGCGCCGATCCTCCTGCTGGATGAAGCGAGTTCAGCGCTCGACGCCTTGAATGTGGCCGCGTTTCAGGATGTGGTGAGGCGCTTACGCGGAAAAACGACGATCATGATGATCACCCACCAGCTTGAGACCGTTATGCACGCGGATTACCTTCTGACATTGAGGCTGGTCGCATTGTTGAAAGTGGCACGCCCGCAGATTGCTTGACATCTCAAGGTTACTTTGACCGGTTCTGTCATGAACGGCGCCAGGCACTGGGGTGACGCCTGACGGGTTGAAGGGCCCGCCCGCTGAGTCTAGCGGCATCCGCGAGTTAGAAACGACACCAGGTCACGACATGGTCTCCAAAAAACTGATATCGCACCGTGATGCGGGTACCGCCCCTTCGGCGAGAACTCCAGTCTTTCGTGAGTGTAAAAACCATCAAGGCGGGCGTGATTGAGGTGAGGGCGGCAGCGTGAAAATCTTCAAACTGAAGTGTGGCGGGGAAGAGGGCTTTAAAAAGCGCCTCTTTCGCGGAAAACATCAATGTAACGCCCGTCTCTAACTCACTTCTCTCCCGTATCAATCGCCACTCAAGGGGCGACGCCACCAGACTCGCAATATTCTTCGCCGTTTCCGTCCCTGTGATTCGCTCAATATCGACCCCGATCTGGTCGCCTTGATTTTTTGGCGCAACAAGGCTGATCGCCCATTTCCGACTGTGACTGATGCTCCCGACCCGGGAAGCGGGCCAATTGACCAGGCCATTATCCAGACGGTGCAGCGGGGCTGGGCCATCAAACCCGCTATCCCTCAGCGCTTTTAAGGCGCAATAACGTCCGGCTAGAAAGGCGCGCCGACGCGTCAGATGCGCGTGCTCAAGTGACGGTGGCAGCAAATCGATCATGCTCGTCGTCTCACGGATTTCATGTAAAGCGATCATGCGCGCGGCGACGCCGTTTTCCGAAAATGAGAGGGGACAGGTCCCGGCATTGTGCAGGTCGCGGCACGATATTCTGTCACACCGCATCATTCAGCGGCGGGGTCGCCGCCTCCGCCCCGCCGCGCGCTTCAGGGGGCGTGATCGCGAGACCCATTGATTGCAATGACAGCACGGATCGCTTCAGATCATCGATCCCGCTTCTGCGCAAGCGCGACAAGTTTCTTACGGTC
Organism: Acetobacteraceae bacterium; assembly: GCA_039613835.1. Taxonomy (NCBI): domain Bacteria; kingdom Pseudomonadati; phylum Pseudomonadota; class Alphaproteobacteria; order Acetobacterales; family Acetobacteraceae; species Acetobacteraceae bacterium. Next base: position 353,166 of record CP154827.1, read on the forward strand.
AAGCTTCCCGACGGCAGTTTGCGGCCAGAGGGAGATCCACGCATATTGATCCGGAATTTTATAGGCGGCCATGCCCTTTTCCCGCAGAAATTCCCGAATGGCGAGGTCGGACAATTTGCGCGACGCGTCTCTGAGGAAAGCGCGGATGCGTTCCCCGAGATGCGGGTCAGGCGCCGCCACCGCGATTTTCTCTCCCGCGCGGTTGATCTCCTCCTTCAACCGTCCCATGACAGTGATGTTACCGTCTGCATCCTGACATACGAGGTCACCGGTGCGGTAATAGCCCTCTGTCGTAAAGGATACGGCATTATGCGCGGCTGCATTATAATACCAGCTGATTGTGTAGGGTCCGCGCGTCAGGAGTTCACCCGTCTCCCCCGGTGCCACCTCATGGCCGTCCATATCGACAATCATGATGTCATCTTCCCACGACATGGGGCGTCCCTGTGTATTGAGGATGACATGCTGCGCGTCATCAAGCCGCGTGTAATAAATCAGCCCTTCCGCCATGCCGTAAACCTGCTGGGTGGTGGTATTAAAGACCTGTTGCGCCTGCTTAACTAACGTCGTATCAACCCGCGCCCCGCCGATCTGAAGAAGACTGAGGCTGGAGAGATCGCTGCTTTACCATGTCCACGCCTCAATCCAGAGGCGCAGTAAGGGCGGCACGAGCACGATGTGGGTGACGGAATCTCTTACGATCAGCGGCATGATTTCATCGCATGAAGCCGCGTTTTCCAGCACCACCCGGCCCCCGCGGGAAAGCACACCTAAAATGCCGGGGCTGGAAAGGATGAAATTATGCGCACCCGGCAGGATGGCAAGATAGACGGTAGTTTCATCCACACCCGCCATCTCGGCGGAACGAAGAAAAGTGAAAGCGTAATCCGCATGGGTGCGCGGGATGAGCTTGGGCGTGCCTGTCGTCCCGCCTGAAAGGAGAAGCAGGGCGAGATCGGTGAGGGCGGGTGGTTGGACCGGATGGAACGGCGCATCCAGCGCGGGAAGTTGCAGAAAATCCGCGAGAAACGTCCGTGCCATCCAGCACAATGAGGCGCAGGAAGGGATGCGCCTGCTGAAGTGACCGGGCAAGAACCTCATACTGAAATCCATGAAGTTCTCGCGCGGCAAAATAGGCAACGGGCTGCGCGTTTGCGACCAGCGCGCTGAGATCATGCAATCTCTGCGCCGGCATGGCCATGATGGGATTGATGCCAAGGCGAAGCGCGGCCAGCAGAGTCGTGACAAGGCCGATGCTGTTCGGCATCTGGATCAGGATACGATCGCCTTTTTTCAGCCTCGAATTTTGAAGGGCGCCAGCCAGACGATCAACGCGATGGTCCAGAGCGGCGTAAGTCATGCTTTCATCGCCATGCACCAATGCGATGCGGGTCCCCCATTTACGCGCCCACTCTGTCAGCATCTCACCGATTGGCGCTTTGAGGGCGATGCCGTCGATTGTAAGCGGCCTTGTGGAATGGGCGAGATCGTGATCAGGCTGGTCAAGCATGGTCAGCACCCTCCATCTTGACGACATTATCCGCATGGGCCGCGACGATGTGACTCAAAAAACCTTCCGGGTCGCGCGTGGGATAAAAGTGATCGCCGGGAAATGTGACGGATCGGACAAGGCGGTAAAGCCACGGCGTCCAGGCCAGAACCTCCGCCGTAAGCGCCTCCTGATCATCCTCACCCGACATCAGCATTGTCGGCGTCTGAATGAGGCGCTTCATGTCATCGCGCCCATAGGATTCCGTCGCTGAAAAATCCCCGCGCAGCATCGGCATGAAGATTTCCAGGATCAGGGGATTATTTTTGACCATACGACCGCTCAGCCTTGTGCGAGGTTTAAGATGTGGGGCATGACATCCGGACAAAACCAGCAAATCCGGTGACCTCCCTGCGGCTTCCAGCCTGAGGCATGTTTCAAAGGCGATCTGCGCGCCCATACTATGTCCGGCGAGGATGATGCGTCGGTTTCTGAAACCGGCATGAAGGAGCGCGTCCGCGACCTCATCTGCCAGGGCGGTGACGTCATAAGTCAGAGGGTCATCCATCCGGTGATCACGACCGGGATAAGTAACCATGGCGATATCAAGCGCTGGTGACGTGACATGCCGCCACTGCCGGAAAGCGCCGATTCCGACGCCCGCATGGGCACATGATGATGGTGAGATCTGAATGCGTCTCGTTAAGCGGTGTCAGACAACTGGGGTGCGCGATATTATTCACCATATTCTCTCCCATGCAGAGGACGTGGCGCATGTATTGATGTGCAGGGTTTCAGGCGGTGTGACATTGTGCTCATGCGCCGGGGCCGGTGCAGTGCAGAATGGATTGCCACGCGGCGGCGACTTGATATTGATGTGACGCGTGCGCGTATAACGGCGTCCTCGCCATCCAAAGCCGTGCAGATCGCCTCAAGCAGGCGTCGCACGCAGGTCGGGGCATCATGCTCGAAAATCCGTTGCCATGTCTCCGGCCCCTCATGCAGGATCTGCCGCGCTGGCAGTTTGAGGCGCAGACGTGTCTCAGGCGGGCCGTCATACAGGGTTGTGCTGGCCTCCATATGGGCGGGGTCAAACCAGTTACCCACCCATATGACCGGGCCGTAACTTGAGGTCAGGCTGAGGTAACCTTCCTGCCAACCCAGCAATATCTGGTGCATGACCAGACTGTGCATGTCTGGATCTTCCAGATCAATGTAGTTTTGCAGGAAGAGTGAGATATCAGTCCGGCCGCAGGTCAGACGCAATGAGTCAGCATGGAGCCCGTTCAGGATCCTTGAAGACGTTTCCGGCAGGGTGATCGGATGGGCCATTACCTGAAGCAGCAGGTCGAGGCCGGAATAGAGTAATTGCCGGCTCGTGGTAAGGGTGGCGATCTGCGGGGCGACGCGGATTTGAATCTGACGGGCCGTGTCGATCCAGATTTTCCCGGCTGTCGCGCTGCTGTAAAAGCTGCTGACCCAATAAACCCGGCGCAATTCGCGTGCCAGTTTCTGCGGGCGGGCGACTTCCTCCGGGTGGACGGGATGTTCCTGCACGACATGAAGGCCCCGGCACAGCAGGCTTTCCGCCAGGCGGGGACGCCCTCACCCCCGACGATGGTGGAGCGCACAACCACGCAGGCCATGTCGATATCCCGGGGCACGTCTTCAAGACGCGTATAAAGCGGCACCCCGAAAGCATGGGCGAGTTTACGCGACCGCTCACTGCCATTGGCCATGATCACTGCCAGAGGGACACCGAGCATATCATCAAGGAAAGCATTGGCGTAGATCTCACCAAATTTCGTACCGACGATCAGAACGCGGCGCGGGTGTCTCTCCGTCATGATACGGTGACTCCCAACCACTCATTGACGCGTTTGGCCACCTCAAGCGCCCATTTTTCATGAAGCAGGAGAGACCAGTGATCTGTTGGCAATGTCTGATATTCCGCCTGCTGAAAATAAGGGGGACAGTCTTCCGCCGCGCCCCCCAATGTTGAGGCCGTGAGGCGGCGCGAATGCACAGGCAGCGTCGCGGTGGCTCAAAATCAATGTCATGCCCCCGCAATAATTTCAGCAGACTCAAAGTCTGTTGCAGCATCGCGTCGCTGATCGGAAATTTTCCGGCCAGTGTGTCGGGTCGCGCAGAAATCCGCTGCCAGAACCGGCTCAATCAGAATAAGGTCAACGCTCTTCCCGCGTCGTGAGACGATCCGCGTGCATGATTGCGCGAGGAACGCGCCATATGACCAGCCAAGCAAGGTAAGCGTGCCGTCAATTCCGGCTGCCAATATGAACTCGGCATAGCGCATGGCGAGGCCGTCAAGAGTTTCGATCCTCGCCAGGGAGGCGAGCTCCAACCCGTAAGTCGTCGCTTCAAGATGTTGGGTGAGTGGCAGATAGGCCGCAACGCCCAACATCTTGAAGCATGGAAAACGAAGATATGCATTCCCGCCTCCTTCCGCGTGAGGGTAATCGGCGCGTGGCCGCGATGGGCTGCGGGCGGGGTGAGGGACGCGCAGAATGAGCGCAATTGCGGGTTGGCGAAAAGCCGTTGCAGGCTGACACCCTCAAACCCGGCACGGGCAAGATGGGCCACCACGCGGGTCGCGATCAGACTGTCCCCGCCCGCGTCGAAAAAGTCACTTTCGAGGGAAGTGGGCCGTCCCAGAAATTCCCGCCAGATTTTGAGTACGGCGTCCTCAACGTCATTCGGGAGAGTATTGGAGGGGCGTATCGTCAGGTCGTCATGTTCAGCCTGTTCCGTCTCAGAGGTTTTGCGGCGTGGGGAATGCAGCGTCTCTCGCTGGCGCAGGGTCAATGTGGGCAGGTCCATGCCATGGCGCGCGCGTAAACGCTGCGCAATCGTGGTGAAGTCCGGTCGGTGGATGCGCGTGGCTGTCGCGAGGATCAGATGTTGGCGCAGAGGTGACGCGGCTTCCTTCGGATAAGTGAGGGGGACGTCGAAACCATTCTGCACCAGAAGCTCCCGCCAGCGCGGCATGGGGAGGAAGGCCTCATGGGTTTGGTGTCGGAAATCATGATAGCCATGGAGACCCTCCAGAAAGCCAATTGTTGCCAGTTGGAGGGCGGAATGAGGTTCTGTCGCTTCGATAATCACGAATGCGCCACCGGGTTTGAGCAGCCTGCCCATGCGCCGCAATGTCCGCCCGATATGCGTGGCATCATGCAGGACATTACCTGCGATGACCACATCGTAACCCCCTTCGATCATGAGACCTGCATCAAGCGGGGCATTAATGTCGAGGCGTTGAAACGCCATGAAATCATGGCCCCGGAAAGCCCGTCGCGCCTCATTCAAAAAGAGCGCCGATATGTCAGTAAACACATAGCGGGCAATACGGTGTGCGATGGCGGGGAGGAGGGTGCGTGTCGTGGCCCCCGTGCCGCCGCCGATTTCGAGAATGGAGATGGGGCCGTCAGATGACTCAGCGAGATGGGCTGCGACGGTTCTGGCAACATCATGGAGATGTTGCGAGACGGGATTCGTCGCGTAGAAAACATCCATGATCCGATGTTGCTCATCATAAAGCAGATCCAGCGCATTCGCTTCACCGGTGAAGAGCCGACCATGGTGCGTCGTGCAGCGCGCAAGATAATCGAGGAGTTTCGCCACCCAAGCGGGGATGCCCGCCATTGGCGCTTCTATTTCAGGCGCGGCTTGTTCCTGAATCGCGGTAAAGAATGCCCCGTCCTGCGTCAGAATGTGCGTCGTAACGAGTTTCTAAAGCCACTGCATCAACAACCGATGATGCTTCGGTATGATGTTGAGCGCTCTCCTGATGTCGGTAAGAGCGTGCTTTTGATCGGCATGGGTGAAAAGACCGGCGTGACGCAAGGTGCGCATTAATGCCGCAAGCGCACGAGTTTCAATAAGCGTCCAGGTCCGGCTGACCTCATCGCACAAATCTGTCGAGAGCACGGGAAGAAGCGACGGAGGCGGCGTATGGGCAGGGTGAAGCGGCGTTTCGGGAGAGGCGTTGATAGCGTCTGTAACGACGTCAATCATGCATTGCTCCGGGACGGAGAAGTCAGCCTGCACCCGCGCAATGCCCGGCAGGCTGCGCATGTCGCTTTCAATCGTCCGACAAAGGCGGGTCGCGGTGTCTTCACATCCTCGCCAACGCGGTACGGGGTCATACTAATGCCCGTCAGGGTGAAGAGCAGCAAGGATTGTCTCTTCCATCAGTTCCGGCTTCTCAGCCAGGCCACGCAGCAAATGGGTGTAGGTCGTGAAAGCGTCGGCACAAAAATTTTCTGCAAGGACATTATCCCTGCCATACCAGTTGAAAACCAGCGCCCCTTCAATTTCCATCACCTGATGGTCAAGCCAGACTTGCGGCGTCTGGGTAAAAACATGGGTCGGGTCGCCAAGAAAACTCTGTATAGCCTGGTCAATACTCAGGCCGTCCAGAGTCATCCCCAACATGCTGGTAAAGACAATGAGCATTTGCGGCGCTTGGGCGTGGCCCTGAATTCTGGCCAGCTCACGCAGAAGCTCGACGCCATTGACCTCTTTATGTTGCAAAGCGGCCTGAAGTGCTTCAGGACCGACGTAAAATCCCCAATTACATGATCAATTTCCTCATGCACGGCCTGACGGTCAAACATGGTGAGGTTAAGGGTAAATTCCGGCTGCCGCGCCCAGATTTCCAACGTGCGCGCAAATATTGTCAGGAGTCCGACGGAAGGCGTCACCCCCCCAATTTCTCCAGCGCGCCTTGAGGGCCTGCCAGTCTTCCGCCTCGATGCGTCCCGTCAGCGTCACAAGCCGGGGCCGGAAGGGTTGACTTTGAGTATTGAGTGGCAGGGCGGGGGACGGGGGCAGGTCGTAAAGGCCGTCGCACCAATAAACCCAGTCTGCCTGCCATGCGGCACTTTCCCGCCGCGCGGCCTCTGCCATGACATAATCTCGGAAAGTGATGGAGAGCGCCGGGAGGGTCTCACCCCGATAGGCGGCGGCGAGGTCATCCATCATGATTTTCAGGCTGCGCACGTCGAATAAAAGGAGATCGAGATGCAGGTGCAGTCGATAACGGTGCTCATCACATGTTGAAATGGCGATGTCGAAGAGAGGCCAGCGATCCGTCGGCAGAACGCGTGATGAAAGCGCCTCCCGGAATGACAGAAGATCTTCCTCACGTTGTGCTGGCGTCAGTTCGGTCACGTCACGTCGGGTAGGGGTGTAAAGAGGGACTGATTCAAGGACATGTTGCTGGCCGTCAGATGCAATGATGATGCGCAGCATGTCGTGACGCCGGATCAAAGCGTTCCATGCCGCCGTGAAGCGATCCGGGTCGATCTGACGGCGGTCAAGATCCCACTCGAAAAGAATGTGACAGGCGATCCCGCCATAGGCGATGAGCTCCGTTCGGCCCACCCAGTAAGCATTTTGGATCGGCGTCAGCGAAAAGGGGGCGAAGCGGTTTTTATCGTCATGTTGCAGATGGATGGCGGCGGGCGGGGATATCTCCGCATGGCGCGTCACGTGGAGAGATTGCGCGATGGCGTTGATCGTCTTTCCCGCATCGATCATGCGCGCGTCGAGGCGTCGGGTGCTGCGCTTCTCAATGAGGCTCCGCAATTCGAGCAGAAGGAGGGAATCCACGCCTAATTCGACCAAGGTTCTGGTCCGGTCGATCGCTGTGATATCGAGCAGGCGCAGAAGCGTCCCGATTATTTGTGCCAGCCAGTTTCCCGCCTCATCCTCCGTCGCAAAATGGATGCGTGAACCGTCCTGCCTGGCGGGCTGGGATGTCGGGAGGCACGGGAGCGTTGATAAGGTCACGGTGAATGTCATTCAGAGCGTCAGGGATCAGGCGCATCGCCAGGCGGTTCCGCCGGGACCGCATCACCGCTTGCTCAAGGTGCCAAAGCCCTTCGCCCGGCGTGATCAACCCCATACCCTGCGCGGCGAGGCGGCTCTGAAGCCCGTCATCATCGGCCCTGCCGAGTCCGCGCCAGGCACCCAGGCGATGGATATCACTTTCAATGCCGTGTCGCTTCGTTGCGCCTCCGCAAACCCGTCGAGATACCCACAGGCTGAAGCATGGGCCGTCTGTCCGGCCGTGCCCATCATCGCCGCAGCGGAAGAATAAAGGAGGAGGTAACGGCTGCCATGCGCGGCCAGCCAGCTTTGCAACGCGTCAGAAGCTTCCGCTTTGACGGCCCAGACACGCTTGAATGCCGCTTCATCCTCCTCTGGAATAAGGCTGTCCTCGATCAGCCCGGCCGCATGGATGACGCCGGCAACACCGCCCTCCGCAGCGAGTTCCTCAAGCGCACCCGTGAGCTGATGGTGATCCGCCACATCGCAGGGCAGCCAACGCAATGTCGCGCCATACGATATCCGCGTCCTTTCTGCGAAATCCCGCCAATCTGCAGGAGCACGTGGTGCCAGGATTGCAATCTGCGCGGCGTGATGCGCGGCCAGCCAGGCGATCGTCAGGCGGCCAAGCCCGCCAAAACCACCTGTGACAACATGCCACCCTGGAATATCGAATGCGGACGGGGGTAACGGTTGGGCGTTCGCGGAAAGCGGCACAATGCCTTGTCGTCTCGCTGTGCCATCCCTCACCATCACGAAGCGCGCTCCCCCTTCAACGCCGCATAACCCGGTGAGGAGATCCGCCGCTTCTGACGAATGGTCAAGGTCGATAATCGCTATTTTGTGCTGGGGACATTCCTGCATCGCGACTTTCATCAGCCCCCACACGGCGCGGTGCGTCGGTTGGACGGGGCGTCCTGACCATGTGACGAGGCATTTCGGGTCACGATCACAAGCGGGGTGGCGGCCCTCTCGGTGATATGATGCTTCACCGTCTGCAACAGTGCGAGAGGATCCGTTTTTCCAACGCGGAGGAGGTGGAGTATCATGCGCGACGCTTCGATGAGATATTAATTCCAGAGCGATGGATCGGCGTTACATTTTGACCAGTCCGCCAGATAAAAACCGTCTGACGTTAAAGGGCGCACCAAGCACAGGATGTTGGTTCTCCGCTGGCGCAGGCAAGTCTGGCGATGACGCAATCGGGCAGCCAGTCAATTCGGGCAAATCCGGCTGCGCGGTATTGCTTTCGCCATAGCTCTTTTGTCAGGAAAACTTGGCCGTCACGCTCTTCCAGGTCAAGAAGGGGCGATACTAGTGGCCCGAAAACGAAATCAAACAACCGCATGGGCTGCGTGATTTCCCGCAGGAGGAGGCGACCGCCCGGTTTGAGGAGGGACCGTATCCGTGTCAGCGTATGCCCGACATGATCCGTCGCATGTACGACATTGGCGGCGATGATCAGGTCATAAGTGCCGCCTTCGAAGCCCTGCGTCTCGGGGGTCTTTCTGCAAATCCAGAACGCCATAATGCATGAAAGGATGAGCGGCGAATTTCTCCTCCGCGCGCCGCGTGAAAACCGGCGATATGTCCGTAAAATGGTAAAGGACCTGATCCACCGCGCTGATCGCAGCAACCATTGCGCTGGTTGTGCCGCCCGTCCCCCCCCGCCAACCTCCAATATACGGAAAGTTTTGGGACGTACGCTTTCCTGCCGTAACATGCCCGTAAGAATTCCGGCGGCAATTTCATTAAAATAACGCCCGAAGCTGAAGTCCTGATAAAGAACTTCCACGCCGCGCGACTCCCCTTCGGGAAAGATGATCTCGACCGGTGCCACCTGCCCGCGCAGCATATCGAATAATTGCGCGCCCGCGCGTTCAACAGTGGCAGGGATGGCATGCAGGCCTTCACAGCATGAGGCCAGATTATCGAGCAGTTTGGCGCAGGAAGCGTGCGAAATGCTGTCGGGTCGGGCGGGTCGGTAACGCTCACCCGTCCGTACGTAGTAACCGTCCTCAACGCACGCCTCAACCATACGGCCCAGTAATTGCCGGTATCGTGGCAGGAGCCGCCCGCCGCGCAGGATTTCGGAGAGTGTGACGCCATCCTCCCGCCATTCACCGATGCAGCAAAGAATGAGCCGATCGAGATAAACGGCGTGGAGGGGGCGCGCAGTCATAAAGCTTCTCAAGGCGAGGGAGCTCAAGCGTGGTGGCGTGAGTCAGCGCCGTGTGACGCCCCTGATCAAGTCCGGCACGAAGACGCGGATGATCAGCCTGCATGTGCTGCGCCATTTCCCTTTCATCCCGCCAATGACTGACCGGTCGAATGCATAAAGCGAGGCATGAATGCGGCGTTCTGAAATGGCGAAAATCTGCCGCCAATCCAAATCAATCGCAGCGGTAAAGAGGGAGCATTGCGCCTCTTCCAGTTTCTCCGCGGCGGAGACGTGGCGCTGGGCGGAGGCGATCCAACGATGGGAGGTGGATGGTCATACTCTGTGCGATACGGGTCAGGACCGCATCAGGGCCGATTTCCAGAAATACGTCTGCGCCCGCCTTAAAGGCTTTATCAGTCGCATCCTTGAAGCGGACGGGTACCTGAAGATGCTGTCCCCAAAAACCTTGCCTGTTGAGATCGTCACTTGATACAAAATCACCATGACAGGTTGATATCAGCCTGACCTCGCCATCTCACGCCCTCAATTTACCGGCTTCCGTGTTAAACCGGTCCAAAATCGGGTCCATGAGCCGAGAATGCGCGGTCCCGGCAATGGGCAGATGGCTGAAGGGGGTGCCGGCCTGCTCCAGGGCGGAGGCCAGTTTCTCAATCGCGTCGGCTGACCCTGAAAGCACAATCTGTGCCGCACCATTGATGGCGGCGATGTCGAGCTCGAACCGCTCTGCCCAGTCACGGGCCGCGTCTTCCCCCATATGCAGGTTGATCATCCCGCCTTTTTGCGCTGCGTCCATCAGGGCGCCGCGATGGCAGAGAAGCGGCATGACGACTTCCAGATCCAACATGCCTGCAATGACGGCGCCTGCATATTCCCCGACCGAATGGCCGATGATGATGGCTGGCTGCGCGTAACGCATCTCCGTGAGGCGTGCGCCCGCATCCCTCAATAGCACCCTCACGCAATGAAACGGGCAGGACCGTGTCGCAGGAGGCGATGCAGCGCGCCAGCATGGCGGCGAAATCAGGTGATGCCTCGACATAGCTGCGCGCCATTGCCGGCCAATGCGCGCCCTGACCGGTGCAGAGAAACGCGATTTTACAGCGCACTCTGCCATTATAACGCAGCCCGTCGGGATGGGCCCTTCCGAAAATGCTTTCAGTAGATTGCGGCTTCGGTTATCCAGGCGCAGGGCCAGGCGATGTCGCAAATCAAGCTGCCGCGCCATCAGCGCCGTGTGCGCAAGATCTTGAGGGTTCTCACAGTCAAGCGCCTTGGCGTAATGGCCGGAGAGGCGCCGCAAAGCGGTTTCAGATGCCGCGCTCAGCAGTAGGACGGGTCGTTGCGCATGAGAGGCGCCTGGCGGTGCCCCTTTTTGACGCTGCGGCGTGACATGCCGTAGTTTGTCAGGCAGGGAGCCGATAATAACGTGGCAATTCGTCCTCCCGATCTCGAAAGATGAGATCCCGGCATGACGCGGCGTTGACGACCAAGGCAAACTCGCCGTCGGGATATGGAAGGAAGATTCGTCAAGACGCAAAGCCGGGTTGGGATGATTGAAATGGGCGGATCGCGGGATCATGCCACGTGCGACGGACATCACAGCTTTCAGGAAGCTGATAATCCCGGCAGCTGTGTCGAGAATGACCGAGATTACCTTTAACCGAGCCCAGCGCGCATCGTGACCCGTCCTGACGTACACCAAACACCTCTCGAAGCGCCTGAACCTCAATGGGATCACCCAGGGGGGGTGGCGGTGCCGTGTGCTTCGATCAAGCTGATCTCATCCGGTGAAAGCCCGGCGACTGACATGGCTTCCCTGATGACACATTTCTTACCGGAGACGGAGGGTACGGTGAATCCGGCCTTGGTGGCACCATCATTATTGACGGCATTTCCGCGAATGACAGCAATTACCGGGTCCCCGTCCCGCAAGGCATCGCTGAGGCGGCGTAATGTGACGCTGGCCACGCCATGCCCCGGAAAAGTGCCATTCGCATCCCTGTCAAAGGGGCGCACTTCCCATCCGGTGAAAAGATCATTCCGGGCTGAGGGAAGGAAATCGCGACACCTCCCGCCACCGCCATGTCACATTCGCCAGCGCGCAGACTCTCACAAGCCAGATGCACCGCGACGAGGGAGCTGGAACAGGCCGTCTGCACCGTCAGGGTAGGCCCGGAGAGATTGAGCTTATAAGCGACGCGCGTGGCCAGATAGTCCTTATCATTCCCCATGAGCGATTGCAGGTTCTGCACCTGTCCGGCCTCTGCTGGGTCAATCCGACGCTGACCGGGATAGGTGCTGACGCGCGCCCGCCCGCCGATCACGGTGGCATTTTTGATCCCGGCCTGAGAATTGGGGCGTACGATATATTGAAAATCAGGCTGAAGATCGACGGCATGATGCACGTGGTAACTATATTGTGCCTCAAAAATAATCTCATGGGACTGGATGCTGTAAAGTCCCGACGGGTAACGACCAAATTGCGCGTATAGAAGCTTCTGCCCTGAGCGCGTCTCATCACTGACCAACGCATAAGTGATCTGTACGCCGAACCCGTCTCTTGGTCGGCTATGAATCTCGCCAACATCCTCAAACCCGATTGTGGCTTGCTGTTTAAAAGCTGAAATATGCGGATCGGTCCACGTAAAATTACCGAATATGATCAGCCCACCGACATTGGATGGGGTGTTGCGTTTGATCATATGATCAAATTGCGCCCACATGGCGGTGTGACTGTGAGATTGCCGCCCGGGAAGCCCCGTCAGAACCCGCGCCGTGCCGAGATCATCCCAATAAACGTCATTGACGGGCGCGTTATCATAATACTCGCCAAGCGCGAAATGGCTTGAGCGTTCACCTGCGCTTCCGCCGGGCTGCCACCCGATTTCAAAGGGGAGGTTGACGCCGTCTGTCTGACGAAAAGACCAGTTAACCCCGGAGATGCCGCCATGATTGGGTGAGACCTCGAAAGCGCCGATCTGCACATAAACCGGGCTGACCGGTCGGTAACGCACATAGCCGCCCCAATTCGTCCGCGATTTTGTGTAAAACCCGGCCGGGTTGGCGCCCGGCAGAACACGCGGAACAGGACAGATGGAGAGAGACAGAAACATGCAGTAAACGGGTGACGTATCGAAGAAAAACCCTTGATTCATCCGCCCTGCTGCGAGTTGCAGATGGCCGCTCATGAGGTCTTCCGTTAGATAGGCGAATTGCAGTTTCACCAATGTGCCGATACGGGCCATAAAGCTCCGTGGCGGAATAAGGGTCATGCCTAAGACGGTCAGCAGAAAGGTCGCGGCCTGATTTCGACATGATCAGCGTGTGGGATTTGAGCCCGCGAATACCGCCAAGTTTGCCCCAGTCAATTTCAAAATCAATACCGAACCGTCCCGTAAAGGCGGAACCCTGAGAGACGCCCCCGGACGTATTGCCGGCAGCTTCCATCATATAAGCGGGGATGATATCGACCCCGCGATCCAGAAGTCATGTCCGTGCGCCGCCCCAATCTCCGAAAAGGTGACGATGGTCATCGGTGCGCTGCGGCGGGCGATGTTTGACGGGGGGCTGCGCAAGGTCCGCCCGCTGCCGGGTGCTGAAGTCATTGAGCTGCGCGAAAGCGGTGCGCGGTGCCACGCATGTCATTGACAGCCCGATGAGGAAAATCTTTGCACGAGGGAAATCTGCCAAGGAGTGGGCCTTTTCTACAAAGATTCTTGTATTATTAATTAAATCTACGGTGAATATCTGTTAAAGTCCAGCTAAGCCCATGGCACTCTGTGAAATACCTGATCATTCTGCGTGGCACAAAATAAAAACCGCGTCGAGCTAAAGCTCGACGCGGTGCCAAATGGGCACTTTGATGGCGCGTAAAACGTTATTTCGGCAGGATGCGCCGCAAATATTCACGATTACGCGCAGAGACGCTCAGCCCATCACCACCATAATGCTCGCACAGAAAAGCGCTTTGATAACCATACGGATGGCCTCCCGATAGCTGATGACGCCGGTCTCCATCGGGGCAGGGGCGGTGACAACAAGTCCGCTATCCTCATCTTCCGTGCGCAGATAGTTTTTAACGTGCCAATAACGCGCATAGGGTGCGAGTTTAACCATCATGTCACGCCAATGCGCCATGGGACGATGGAGGCGGACAAGATTACCGATATCGGCATTGATGCCGACATTAGGCAGGTCAACTTCCTGTGTGAAGCGCACGGCGCTATCGGCGGAGCCGAGATAGGTATCCTCATAGATTTCCAGAGAAATTCCAATTTTGAGCACCGCAGCCTGTTTGCCAAGCTCCCTGATACGGTCGACTGCTTTTTTCCACACGGCAGGATCATCCGGATCTTTCGGCCCCTGTGTCGTCCACAACCATAAGGCTTTTTTCTGCTGATCGTTAAATGGGGGTGAAAAACCGATCGACGCCTCCGCCGCGCCGATTTCAGCCGCGACATCAATCACGCGGCGCATATAAGCGAAATATTTATCACCATGCTCAGGGTCGATGATCGAACGCCGCGCTGTCGTGATGGCCGGGATGGTCAAGCCCTCTCTTTTAACGACATCCAGAAATTCCCGCCGCCGGGAGGGTTCGAGATCCGCAAGTCGAATCCATGAATCTGTCGGGTCGATCTCGGTAAAACCGGCATCCGCGACATCCTGGACGGCAAGGGCCCATTCTTCAGGCCGTTGATCCTGCATAGAGCTTCCATCCGGCAGAGTGTTGGGATATTGATTCATGCCCGCGGCGATCGGCCAGTTATGTCGGTTATAAGGGGGCTTCAGTCCCATCGCGTTTTTCCTCTTCTTCAGATTGTCGCATGAACCCGACCCGATGGATTTTGACTCGGATCGCGGCATTCCACGCCGTCAATGACGTGGGGAGGTCTTCAGTGTAAACGCATCCTGCCCGGCTAAAACAGCGCTGGCGGCAGATCAAGAAGTTAAGGTTTGATCAGAATTCCTGATCAATCCAGCTTTATGGCGCCTGAGAGATAAGCTGCCGCGGCTGAAAGCGGGCGTTCCTTCAAGGTGATCAAGGAGTAGCATCCAAGATGGTCGTCAAGCCGAACGTGCAGGCGGCGGAGCATCTGCGCCTGTTCAAATATCTGTGCGATGCTTGTCGGCATGAAGGCGAGCATCGAACTGTGCTGAAGAAGGTCAAGCGACGCAATCATGGACGATGTCTCAATCGCCTGACGAGGTGGGGCAACTGGGCCCAGGGCGAAAGTCGCATCAATAGCGCGTCGCAAGGGGCTGTGCGCCTCAGGCAAGATCCATCGCGCGTCCGCGAGTGCGGCAAGCTCCAATATTGGCGCTTCGGCGAGGGGATAACGCGCCGCGGCGACGATGCTTAAAGGCTCCTGCGACAGGATATGGGCCTCAATCTGCGCAGGAATGCGCGTGGAAGAGGGTCGGGCCACAATGAAATCGATGCGCCCCGCCTCAAGCGCCTGAAGAAGCGTATCGCTTGAACCCACGGTGAGGGAGACGCTCAATTGCGGGTGGGTGTCGAGCGCCCGCGCGATGACGGGAGAGACATGCGCAGGCAAAGCGGCGACGATGGCACCGATTCTGACCATTCCCGCCGTCCCTGACCGCATGGCGTCCACATCATGCTGGAGGCGGATAACGTCATTAATCATCAATTGCGCGTGACGTGCGACCATTTCTCCCAGAGCTGTCGGCAGGGCACCCTGAGATGTCCGGCGGAAGAGCGGCGCTTTCAGAGCATACTCAATTTCCTGAAGGAGTTTCGTCACGGAGGGTTGGGACAAATTCATGCGCTCTGCCGTGCGGTGCAGGTTATGCGTGGCTTCAAGCTCGATGATCAGGCGGAGATGCCGTATTTTTAGGCGGTTCAGCAAGGGATATTGTTCGCGCATGGGTCTCGCTTCGGCGCCGCCTCCGGAAGCGGTCTTCGATGAATTGTTGCAGGCACCGTCCAATTGGGGGCATCATTGATTTGATGGTCACTTAATTTCTTTTGCCAAGCGTTATACCGTTTCCCCGTGAAAGGTCACGAAAAACCCCCCGATCTCACAACGGCCCGGAGACGTTTTATTTTAACGCTATTCATGTAACGATGCGGGCAGGGCGTAAGAACGTTTTTACCATCGGGATGACGAACCTGATGATGCGTGGCGATGAAATCGCCCGAGTTGTCTGCCTGCAACTTGACGTCCATCTTTCAAAATCAGTCGGCCATACAGGCGAGCGGCTTTCTCAGAGGGATATGTCTGATGCCATTCCGTAAAATTTTCTCCAGCCTTGCCGTGGCGACGGTGGCTTGCACTGCCATGCCGGCGATGGCGGTATCGCCTTTACTCCCGCCGCATATGATGCACGCACCGCCTCTACCCGCCCTCATCCAGAATCAGGCGCACCTGACGCCTGAGCAAAATGACAAGATCCGTGTGATCATCGACGCCAATCGCGATAAGGTCATGGCCCGTCACAATGAGGACCGTGCCCTGGATGACAAAATCTCAGCCGCTTTACTGGCGAAGGGGGATGTCGATAAAAAGCTGTCGACGATCTTGTGAAGCAGAAGATCGCGCTGCATGAGCAGGCGGAGCAGCAGCGCGTGGCGGAATTGATCGCCGTCCATGATGTTCTAACCCCCGATCAGCGGGAAGCCGTCAAAAACGCCTATGATGAGGTCGGTAAATTATCCGCGCGGCTGCACGACATGATGGCCTCGCCCCCACCCCCGGCGCCGTAAGGTTTTTCATCCCGGCTGTCGCATTAAGCTTGACTTGTGACAGCCGGGGTTTTAGGCACCGATCAAATTCTGAAACGCCACTCCGCGAGGGTTCGCGCAGTGGCGCAAAGTCATTTGCAGCCAAAGGGCACACGTGTTCGACTCACTTTCCAGCAAGCTTTCCGGCGTATTTTCGAGCCTTTCCCGGCGTGGTCGTCTCTCTGAAGGCGATGTCGCTGAGGCGATGCGTGAAGTGCATATGGCGATGCTGGAAGCGGATGTCGCGCTCCCCGTCGTGCGTGATTTCGTTGATAAAGTCCGTGAGCGCGCTGTCGGGCAGGAAATCCTTGAAAGTATTTCGCCGGGCCAGGCTGTCGCGAAAATCGTCAATGACGCCCTGATCGAGGCTTTGGGCGGCGCTGGTGCCGCCACGCTGAACCTCTCTGCGGCCCCGCCTGTCGCCATATTGATGGTCGGCCTGCAAGGGTCAGGCAAGACGACGACCACCGGTAAGCTGGGTTTGCGCCTCTCATCGCGGGAGCGGAAACGCGTCCTCCTCGCGTCCCTGGACGTGCAGCGCCCGGCTGCGCAGCTTCAGCTCCAGCAACTGGCTGAGAAGGTTGGCGTCACGTCATTGCCGATTCTGGCCGGGCAGTCCCCGCAGGAAATTACCCGCCGCGCGATGAAAACCTCGCGTCAAGAAGGGTATGATATTGTCGTGCTGGATACGGCAGGCCGCCTCTCCATCGATGAAGCCCTGATGCAGGAAGTCCGCGAAATTCGTGAAATCGCGGGCCCGGCAGAAACATTGCTGGTTGTCGATGCCATGACCGGGCAGGATGCGGTCAATACGGCGCAGCATTTTAACGAGGCTGTCGGTGTCACGGGTGTCGTGATGTCGCGCATGGATGGTGACGCGCGTGGCGGTGCCGCGCTTTCCATGAAGGCCATGACCGGCGCGCCCATCAAATTTATCGGGATGGGCGAGAAACCCGAAGCGCTGGAGGAATTCTACTCGGAGCGCGTTGCGGGGCGCATCCTTGGTCTCGGCGATATTGCTGGACTGGTTGAGAAAGCCTCCGAAACGCTGGATCAGGAGGAAAGCGAGCGCGCCGCCAAGAAGATGCTCGCGGGTAAGTTTGACCTCGATGATTACGCTTCCCAGATTCGCCAGATCGGCAAGCTCGGTTCCGTCTCGAATATTCTCGGCATGTTGCCGGGGATCGGTAAACTCAAGGAAAAAGTGGGCGATCGGGATCTCGACACCACGATCTTCAAGCGGCACCAGGCCATCATCTCCTCCATGACGAAGGCGGAGCGCAAGACGCCCGCCATTATCAAGGCGTCACGGAAAAAGAGGATCGCTGCTGGCTCCGGCACCACGGTGCAGGAGATCAATAAAATGCTCAAACAGTTTGATGACATGTCCACCATGATGAAGCGCCTTAATAAAATGGGCCTCGCGAGCGTGAAGCAAATGCTGTCAGGGATGATGTCGGGCAAGGGAAATCCGAATATGCCCGGTGGTTTCGGCGGTCTGCCACGCCGATAAAGTCAAAATTTCACACTTCAGGAGTTGATTGAAGCATGAGTCTTAAAATTCGTCTTGCACGCGCTGGCGCCAAAAAGCGCCCTTATTACCATATTGTTGTGGCTGACAGCCGCAGCCCGCGTGATGGCCGCTTTATTGAAAAAGTGGGCGCCTATAACCCGATGCTGCCTTCAGACCATGCTGAGCGCGTGCGTCTTGATGATGAGCGCATCCGTCACTGGCTTTCAAACGGGGCGCAGGCGACGGATCGCGTGGCGCGTTTCCTCGGTCGTGCCGGGATTATCGACATGCCGAGCTGGAATGAGCAGTCCAAGAAATCCGCCCCGAAAAAGCGTGCGCAGGAGCGTGCAGCCGCCAAGTCTGAGGCCGCGGCCTGAGCCTTAAGCCCGATAGCGACTGACGATGACACGCGCATCGCAAGATGAGAGAGAGATACATATTGCCACCGTGGGGAGACCGCACGGCGTGCACGGACGTGTCCATCTTTCAGCATTGACGGAAGACCCGGCCACGCTGGAGGCGCTCTCGCCCCTCAGAGATGAGTCGGGCCGACTGTGGCAGGTGCGTTGGGTGGGCCATCACATTGCTGAACTCGGCGACCCGGATAAAGGGCCGCTGCAAAGCCGGGAGGATGCAGCGCGCTGCGTCAATCTCAAACTTTACGCGCTGCGGACGCAGTTTCCCCAGGCGGATGAGGATGAGTTCTACCATGCGGATCTTGTCGGCATGGAAGCTTTCTCACCATCAGGTGAGGCTTTGGGGACGGTGGTGACGGTCCATGATTACGGCGCGGGCGTCAGCCTCGAAATCGTGCAAGGGCATCAATCACGGGTGGTGCCCTTTACGCGGGCCTGCGTGCCGCACGTCGATATGTCTCAGTCACGGCTTGAAGTCATGTTGCCTGCGGAAATTGAGGTGGAGGGCGACCTGTCCGACGATGCTGAAGTGGTTGTGCGGCAATGACGTGGCAGGCGGATATCATCACTCTTTTTCCGGAATTATTTCCGGGCCCTCTGGGTATTTCCCTGACGGGCAGGGCGCTTGAGAAGGGGTTGTGGGCCTGCACGGCGCATGATCTCCGCCCTTACGGGAAAGGACGTCATCACGCCGTGGATGACACGCCTTACGGTGGCGGGGCGGGGATGGTGATGCGCCCTGACGTGGTGGCATCGGCACTTGATGCGTTGCCCGGCGATGGGCGGCCGGTCATTTACCCAACGCCGCGCGGGCGTCCCTTTTCCCAACGCGATGCAAAGCGTCTGGCGGCGGGAAGCGGGGTGGTCATCCTTTGCGGTCGTTATGAAGGTGTGGATGAGCGCGTCCTTGAAGCCCGGGGAATCGAACAGTTCTCAATCGGTGATTTCGTCCTCTCCGGCGGTGAGATTCCGGCCTGCGCGCTGCTTGAAGCCTGTGCGCGTCTGCTTCCCGGCGTCATGGGCTCATCCGACAGCGCGACGGAGGAGAGTTTCGAGAATGGCTTGCTCGAATATCCGCATTACACCAAACCGGCGGAATGGGAGGGGCTGAGGATCCCCTCTGTGCTTCTTTCCGGCAATCATCGTGACATCGCGGCGTGGCGGCATGACCAGTCGCAGCGAATCACCCAATCGAAACGTCCGGATTTATGGGCGCAATATGCGTCCCGGAAACCCGGTATCTAAATTGTTACCAAGGAGACCATCATGAATACGATCCAGCAATATGAGGCGCGCGAGATTGAGCGCCTGACCGCATCCCGCGCCGTTCCCGAGTTTCAGGCCGGTGACACGGTGCGCGTCGGTGTGCGCGTTGTTGAAGGCACGCGTGAGCGCGTCCAGGCTTATGAAGGCGTTGTAATTGCGCGCTCCAATAAGGGCCTCAACAGCAATTTCACCGTGCGCAAAATCTCAAAGGGTGAGGGTGTGGAGCGCGTATTTCCGCTTTACTCGCCGAATATCTCCGAGATCACCGTTGTGCGTCGCGGCAAGGTCCGTCGGGCGAAGCTCTACTATCTTCGTGATCGCAGCGGCAAGTCAGCACGTATTGCCGAGCGCCCCCGGGATGTGGCAAAATCGACTGAATAATCTTAAACAGGAGTAAATCCGGTGTCAGGGAGGGCGCGATGGCGCAGACATTATATGACAAGCTGTGGGCGGACCACGTCGTTGAGCAGCTTTCAGATGGTACCTGCGTCCTCTATATTGACCGGCATCTCCTTCATGAAGTGACGAGCCCGCAGGCTTTTGAGGGGTTGCGCCTTGCGAGGCGGAAAGTCCGCCGCGTCGATGCGACGGTCGCGGTTGTGGATCATAACGTCCCGACGACGGGCCGTTCAGCGCCCGTGGCGGAGCCGGAAAGTCGGCTCCAGATCGAAACGCTTGAGGCAAACGTCAAAGCCTTCGAGGTGCCCTACATCCCCTTAAGGTCTCCGAAACAGGGGATTGTGCACGTTGTCGGGCCGGAGCAGGGCATTTCCCTGCCCGGCATGACGATTGTCTGCGGCGACAGTCACACATCGACGCATGGGGCATTGGGGGCTCTGGCTTTCGGTATTGGCACGTCCGAGGTTGAGCACGTGCTCGCGACCCAGACATTGCTGCAAAAACCCTCTAAAAATATGCGTGTCACCGTTGAAAACATGCTCCCTCCGGGCGTGACGGCGAAGGATCTCGCCCTCGCCATTATCGGTGAGATCGGAATGGCAGGCGGCACGGGTCATGTCATTGAGTTTGCCGGCCCCGCCATTGAGGCGCTGAAAATGGCAGGCCGCATGACTTTGTGCAACATGTCGATTGAAGCCGGGGCGCGTTCTGGCCTGATTGCCCCGGATGAGACGACCTTCGCTTACATTGAAAACCGGCCTTTCGCCCCGAAGGGGGAGGCGTTCACGGCCGCCTGTCGCCATTGGTCCCGTCTCCATACGGATGAGGGGGCTGTTTTCGATCGGGAAGTGACGATTGACGCGGCCATGATCCGCCCCGCCCTGACCTGGGGCAATAGTCCGGAAAACGTTATTTTCATCGATGAGGTCGTGCCTGACCCCGAAAATTGTGAGGATCCGGCAAGGACGGCGCAATGGCAGCGCGCGCTGGATTATATGGGGCTCAAAGCCGGACAATCCCTTTCCGGCACACCAATCGATGTCGCTTTCATTGGCTCCTGCACCAATAGTCGAATTGAGGATTTTCGGGCCGCGGCTGAAGTGGTTAAAGGGCGGCACGTGGCGGCACATGTTAGGACGATGGTGGTGCCGGGTTCCGACCTTATCAATGCGCAGGCTGAGGCAGAAGGGCTGGATCGTATTTTCCTGGATGCCGGGTTTGAATGGCGTGAGGCGGGCTGCTCCATATGTCTGGGCATGAATCCGGATCGGCTTCTTCCTGAGCAGCGTTGCGCCTCAACCTCCAACCGAAATTTTGAAGGGCGGTCCAGGGCCCGCGCGGCCGCACCCATCTCTGTTCCCCATCTATGGCGGCGGCGATTGCCGGTTGTTTCGTCGATGCGCGGAGGGGGCGTAATGGATAAATTTACCCAGCTCACCGCTCTCGCCGCGCCCATGGCGGCTGAAAACGTTGATACGGATCAGATCATCCCGGCGCGTTTTTTGAAAACCATCCACCGCAAGGGGC
This sequence comes from Acetobacteraceae bacterium, assembly GCA_039613835.1. Lineage (NCBI taxonomy): Bacteria > Pseudomonadati > Pseudomonadota > Alphaproteobacteria > Acetobacterales > Acetobacteraceae > Acetobacteraceae bacterium. The sequence goes on from CP154827.1 coordinate 374,556, forward strand.
TGGGCCAGCATGTTTTTGCGGCACAGCGATATGATCAGGACGGGCAGGAACGTCCCGATTTCGTGCTCAATCAAGCACCCTACCGGCAAGCTCAAATCCTGATCACGCTTGATAATTTCGGCTGCGGCTCCTCGCGAGAACATGCGCCATGGGCCTTGCTGGATTTCTGGATCCGTTGCGTCATCGCGCCCAGTTTCGCTGATATTTTCTTCAATAACTGTTTCAAAAACGGCATTCTGCCAGTGCGCCTCCCGCGGGAGATATGCCTTGCTCTGATGAAGGATGCGCGCCTGGGCGCCAATTCGCGTCTGACGGTCGATCTTGAAAGACGGGTCGTCGTCACCCCAGATGGGACCGAGATCCCTTTCGATGTCGACCCGCTCCGGCGGCGCCTGCTTCTGGAAGGGTTGGACGATATCGGCCAGACCCTCATCCACGAAAAACAGATTGACGCCTTTGAGGCGCGACGGGCAGAGCAGGCGTCCTGGCTCCCCTCCATCACGGAAGAGGTGGCAAAATGACTTCATCAAAAAAATACTGGTCCTTGCCGGAGATGGGATCGGCCCGGAAGTGATGCGCGAGGTCGCGAAAATCGTGAACTGGTTTCGCGCCTATCGGGGCCTTGATGTTGATATCGCGGAGGAGCTTGTCGGCGGCGCATCGCTTGAGGTGCATGGCGTCCCGATCCGGGATGAGGTGATCCAGCGCGCGCATGAGGTTGACGCCATCCTCTTCGGCGCCGTCGGTGACCCGAAATGGGCGCATGTCGATTTCAACCTCCGCCCGGAAGCTGCGATCCTTGCTTTACGGAAGGAGCTTGATCTTTTCGCAAATCTGCGCCCGGCGCAGGTTTTTGACGCGCTGGCGGATGCGAGCACCCTCAAAGCGGAATATGTCTCTAAGCTTGACCTACTGACTGTGCGTGAGACCGTCGGGGGCATTTATTTCGGGACGCCGCGCGGTATCGAGACCCTGCCAGACGGCACGCGTCGCGGCATCAATACCGAGCTCTACACGACACCCGAAATTGAACGCGTGGCGCGTGTGGCCTTCGATGCAGCGCGCAAACGTCAGGGGCATGTGTGCTCGGTCGAAAAAAGCAACGTCATGGAAAGCGGCCTTTTATGGCGCGAGGTCGTGACATCATTGCAGCAGGCTGAATATCCCGATGTCACCCTGACCCACATGCTGGCAGATAATTGCGCCATGCAGCTTGTCCGGAACCCGAGGCAGTTTGATGTCATCGTCACGGGCAATCTCTTCGGTGACCTGCTTTCAGACCTCGCTTCCATGCTGACGGGCTCTCTTGGGATGCTGCCCTCCGCCACGCTGGGCCCACTCAAGGAAGATGGACGCCGCGCCGCCTTGTATGAGCCGATCCATGGTTCGGCCCCGGATATTGCGGGGCAGGGTATCGCGAACCCGATTGCGCAGATATTATCTTTCGCGATGATGCTGCGGTACTCCTTTGACCGGGATGAAGATGCACGGTTGATTGAGACGGCCATCGAAAACATCCTCAATACCAGCCTGCGGACGGCAGATATCATGACTCCCGGGACGGCGCGCGTCGGGACGGAGGTGATGGTTGCGGCGATCCTGCAGGAGATCAAGCGGCTCTCAGAACAAGGGTAAAATCATGTCCGTTATCTCAGCCCGTCTCGACCGTATTTCACCAAGCCAGACAATCGCCATGACGCAGAAGGCGCGGGAACTCCGCCTTGCTGGTCGCGACATTCTCAGCCTCTCCGCCGGTGAGCCGGATTTCGCGACGCCTGCGCATATTTGTGAAGCCGCCGTCAAAGCGATCAGGGACGGGGACACGCATTACACCGATGTTGCGGGCACGAAGCAGCTTCGTGAGGCCGCCGCCGCACGACTGAACGCTGATTACGGTCTGGATTACACGCCGGATGAGATCATCATCTCAACGGGTGGCAAACAGGTCATTTACAATGTTTTTGTCGCGACGCTCAATGCGGGAGATGAGGTTGTCATTCCTTCACCCGCCTGGGTCTCCTATCCCGATATTGTCGCTTTGGCAGACGGCACGCCCGTCATCATCCCGACATCGGAGCATGAGTGCTTCAAGCTGACACCCCATGCTTTACGCGCCGCGCTGACGCCGCGCACGAAATGGCTCGTGCTCAACTCCCCCTGCAACCCGACAGGTGCGGTCTATACAGGGGCGGAGCTTAAGGTTCTGGCTGAGGTTCTTGCGGATTTCCCGCATGTGTGGGTGTTGACGGACGATATTTACGCCAAGCTCGTCTATGATGGTTTTGAGGTCCGCACCATCGTGCAGGTGGCGCCGGAATTGCGGTCACGCACCGTCACGGTGAATGGCCTGTCCAAAGCCTATGCCATGACGGGCTGGCGGATCGGCTACGCGGCCGCGCCGATGTGGTTGATCAAGGCGCTGACGAAGCTTCAGGGGCAGAGCACCAGCAATGCATGTTCCATCGCCCAGGCGGCCGGGATTGCCGCCCTGACCGGATCGCATGATTTCCTGCCACCCATGTTGGCGGAATATAAGGCGAGGCGGGATCTCGTCCTCTCCGAACTGACGAAAATCCCCAATATGCGTTGCGCCACGCCTCAGGGGGCCTTTTATGTTTTCCCCGCAATCGAGAATTTTCTCGGTAAGAAGACGCCGCAGGGGCGCGCGCTGTCCTCCAATGAGGATTTCGTGGCAGCCCTTCTGGAGGAAAAAGGCGTCGCCACCGTGCAGGGGCGTGCCTTCCTCCATCCCGGATATTTCCGCATCTCCTACGTTGCTGACCGCGCCGTGCTTCAGCAGGCTTGCGCGCGTATTATCGCGTTCTGCGCCGAACTCGGATGAGCCACGGCACGCGGCCAACGCAGCATTGAGCAGGGTGGGCTCGGACAATGGACGTCAAACTTTCACGCCGCCTCGAAAATCTGCCCCCTTCCGCCACCATTGCGATGTCGACCCGCGCGCGGGCGCTGAAGGCGCAAGGTGCCGATGTCATCTCCCTGGCTTTGGGGGAGCCGGATTTCCCATCCCCTGAAGTGGCGCTGGAGGGCGCAATCCAGGCTGTACGGGAGGGGCAGACGGGTTACCCCCCGATTGGCGGTATGCCGCCATTTAAAGATGCCATCATTCAGAAATTCGCGCAGGACAATCATCTGCATTTCGCACCTGAGAATATCCTTGTCGGGAATGGCGGTAAGCAGCTAATCTATAATGCTTTTGCAGCGACCCTGAACCCGGGGGATGAGGTCGTTATCCCTCGGCCCTACTGGGTAAGTTACCCGCTTGTCGCGCAAATGTTCGGCGCGGTGACGAAATATCCAGAATGTCGAGAAAATGACAATTTCAGGCTCACAGCATCGGCTTTGGCCGCGTCTTTAACGCCCCGCACAAAATGGGTCATTCTCAACTTCCCGAACAACCCGACCGGCGCCGTGCTGGAGGCGGAAGACCTCCTCGCGATCGCGGAAGTGCTGCGGCGTCACCCGCATGTGATGATCCTGTCGGATGAAATTTACGAACATCTGACATTCGGGAACCGCCAGCATGTTTCCCTGCTGAATGTCGCGCCAGACCTCGCTTCACGCGTTCTGATCGTGAATGGCATGTCAAAGGCTTACGCCATGACGGGTTGGCGGGTCGGGTTCGGCGCGGGTCCGGCTGGTTTGATCCGCGCTATGACGACCATCCAAAGTCATGCCACGTCAGGCGTCTGTATTCTGTCGCAAGCTGGCGCGGTGGCAGCCTTGCAGAGCGACCCTTCAAAGCGTGTTGAGATGTGCGCGGTTTATGAGCGCCGCCGGGACCATGTGCTTTCCGCCTTGCGCGGCATTGAGGGGCTGAGCTGTGCGCGGCCGGATGGGGCGTTTTATCTTTTCCCGGGTGTACAACGCCTTATCGGCTGTACCACGCTGGGCGGACGTCGATTAAAAGACGATGCGGCTGTAGCTGAGGCCCTTCTGGAGGAGGCGCATCTCGCAACCGTCCCGGGTTCCGCTTTCGGGCAAGCTGGCTATTTACGGCTCTCCATCGCGGCTTCCGACGCTGATTTGACAGAGGCCATCGCGCGTATAAAAGATTTCGTGCAGAATTTGCGGGGTTGAGGGAAAATCAATCACATTCGCGGAAGGGTTTAACGGTCCTATGACATCGATACCGATAACGTTTGAGGATCATCCCAAATCCCTTATAGATGCGGCGACGCTACGGGCCGATGCTGACGCCGTTCGTTCGTTACTGCAATCGGGACATATTGACGCTGGTTTGACGCTTTTTGATGCAAAGCGACGCAGTTTTACCGCTTGGCAGTCGCAGCAGCTCCGGTATCTATTCAAGCAACAGCCCGCCGCGCAGGGAGGTGATGCGACGCCCTCCCCCGGAGGAAATGGCCAATATCTGGGCGCGGGAAGTCCTCGACATCCAACAGATTATATTGCGCGATCACGCTGAAACGGCTCTGAGCCATCTTGGCCCTCACGTCATGCGTCTATGGCAGGCAGATTTGACGGTGGCGCGTTATGCGGCTCATGAGGGAGCCTCTGAGGAAGCGCGATGTGTCAGCCAGTTTAGGCGCGCATGGGCCGCGCATTCGGACGGGCTGACCCTCACGCAGGGTGAGCGTCGACGCCCCCCGTCAGAAATCCCGGAAGCCGAAACGGGGGGCGGGGAGTGACGCCGCGTCGGACATGGCGGCTTGTCTCGACCAGCTCATTAAAACCCGCACCTCCCTCGCGACGGCGCTGGGTTTCGATCATTACCGCGATCTGACTTATGAGCGCCTCTTTCGTTTTGATTATGGCCCGGCGGAGATATTGCAATTCCATGCCAGTATACGCGCCCATGTTGTGCCTCTGCTAAAAGCCTATATGCAGCGCCGCCAGCTGGAAACGGGTGGGCGCGCCATCGACCCGTTGGAGGCGGAAATTCTGACTGCGTTTGAGACGGTCAGCTCGATCGGCGGGGCGCGCCTACTGTTTGATCGTACTCTGGGTATTTTGTCCGATATCGATGCGGATCAGACATTGTCGCAGCTTTGTCGGGAATTATTATCGCAGGACAAGGTCGTTCTTGAAAACGACCCGGATGGCGTGGCGCGTGAAAAGGTTCTGCCCGCGCCCTTTAAAGATGGTGCGCCTTTTATCGCCATCAAATGTAACGGCCAGCCCCAGGACGTCACGATAGTGACGGATGCGTTGGGCCGCGCCTATCAATATTGGCAGGGTGCTTCCCTTTCCCTGTATGAATATCTCCTCCCCACGCCGGAAGCGGCTGATACGCACCGAAAGCCCTGGGCCTGCTGGCCATGGGTCACGTTGAGCGCCTTTTGAAAGAGGGTGGCGCGGCGGATTATCGTCGGCAGTTTCTCTTGAAAATTCTGTTCGGTCTCGTGCGGGCCGCATGTATCGATGGTTTCGAGCATGCGATTTACGACCACCCCGAATGGTCGCATGACCAGCGCATGACGGCGTGGCATGAGCTCGAGAAGATCTACTTTCCGTGGCGGGAGGGACAGGACGGCGTCTGGCTCGAGGAACGCCGCGCTTGGCAGCAGGAGGACGCCCTTTTTGACAAGCTTTTTTCCGCCATTAACACCGCTTTGTCTGATTGCTGCGCGATGCAGATCTGGCTCTCCAGTCGCATTGATCCCGGTTATGCCATTGAACTTTTTAAAAGCCTGAGTGCTTTGGGCGGAACATATCCCTTTCTCACCCTGCTTGAAAAAGCGGGTCTGATCTCACCTTTCGATACGGACGTCCTGCCCGAAATCATGCATGAGGTTGAGGAATTGCTCTGGAACTGAGCGCCGGGCGCCGCATGAAACTGCGCCCGGGAAGGTCGAATTAGTCGCGTTTATTCCATGCGACGATCTGGTCAATGACACTTTGCGGGGAAAGGTCCCGTGCGTCACCAAGTACATTGGCACTGTCGCCATTCAGCAATTTACCATTGGGCGTGACGAGCAATATTGTCGGGACTTCATGCACTGTCACGCCATAATGCGCGGCAATTTCCAGATTTTTGTCCAGCCGACCAATATTGACGGGCACGACGACGAAATGGGCGTCAAGCCAGGTCGCCGCATCCGGCTGGGAAAAAACGCCCGCGAGAAAGCGGCAGTCCGGGTATCAATTACCCCCGAAAACTAGCAATACCCGGCGGTGCGTCTTGCCTGCGGTGGCGAAGGCTTCCTCAACCTGTCGTTTGGCGAGGGCAGGGTCGGGGTAGGGTTTGGCATCCGGCACAATCGTGGTGGAACCATCGAAACTTGGCGGGACGACTTCAGCCGTGTCCGCCAATAAGGGCGACGCGGAAAGGGAGATCAAAATTGTGCCCACAAGGGCGATACGACGTAGAGTCATGTTGAGATCCCTGCTAGATAAAGGGGGAGGCAAGAAATGACGCGTTTGAATTCAGCGCGATAGCACCTGAGGCGGCATTCTCATCCTTCGAAAATGGCATATTTATGACGACGACACACACTAAACAGTTGGATAAAAACGAGGTGCTGATCCGCGTCACTCTAATGCGCACGCTGGTTCTGACAGTTTTGACCATCGGCTTCGTCCTTCTTGTCAGATGGTCCACCCTTCTTGCCCATTGGGTCAACCAGGTCGCGGGCAGTCGGTGGTGGAACAGCCTTTACGCGCCCCTCAGCATTGGAACGGCAAAAGGGCGTGAGCAGCTTATTATGGTCATGATCATCGCGGCCTGCTTTATCGTGGCGCTCAGTCTTCAATTGATTTCTGCTGCTTTGTGGCGCGGCCTCCGAACGCGGCAAGCGCCACCCCGACAGCGCCATACAGACCACCAAAAAACAGCGCCACACGTTGTAGCAATTTCATGTCCGTCGGTCACCTTTTTTAATGCGGGGCTGTGCCACCCAGAATAAACTGAAAGCGCAGAACTGTCGCGGCGCGGAAGCGGGCCAGACAGGCGTGCTTCGACGGGATTCGGCCCCATGGACAATATGGCCAAGTCAGGAAACCGGTCAAGAATGAATAATTTGTGTATATCTTGCAAAATTTATCGTATATAAATATTAACGGCGCAGGTCACCTGGATTGGGGCGTGCGTCATATACTTTGTTAAATCGTACGGTTTATTGTTTTTATCGGTAAAGTGCCACGTCAAACGCTTATATCGAGGCAAATTAAGACTATTTTATATCTGACGAAAAAATATTTTATAAAAATAATCATCGGGGTGACATCGAAATTGCAGTCCGACTTATGTATAGTGTCAAGGCTTCCCTATTCAGGGATCAAATGACGCGATGTATCCTGGAACTTAAATAAATACGGAATTTTGCAGGACGACCCGCCAAGTGATGATGCCTCGACGTCATTGTCGGAAGTGGGAAAAGGCAATGGAGCAAGACGTCAGCCGCCGCTTAATGGCGGTAACCCCGACGCGCGTTACTTTCTCCCATGCTCATATGGCAAAATTCAGGAAAGGAGAAAAAGTGTCGGGTGACATGCCAGTCGAGCAAACTTCAACAAACGATACGCAGGATGTCAGCGAGGAGGCTTTAAGGCGCGCTCTGGACCGACTGGGCTCGCGCAAGCAGAGTGACAGCCCGAAAGCGTCTTTCAACAATCATCGCCGTGCCGCGCCCGAGCCACGACGCCGACGCTTCAACGCGGATCGTGACGTCATCGTTGAGCGTTGTGCCATACCGCGACAAAATGCGCGCGGTCATGTGCAGAGTAATGTCGAAGACCATGCCGCCGAGATTGAGCGGATGAAGCAGGAAATACGTGGCGCACACCGTAAATCCGACGTTGCCACGCGGGAGCTGACCGCCGCAAAAAATCAGATCAAGCAATTGGAGGCTCATCTCATGCATGCGCGCTTGCGGGTGCAGGAGCTTGAAATCGCTGTCAAGCACAAGGATTCGCGCCTTGTCGCGCTGCGGGAGGCTTATGAAGCCCCGCCTTCAGCGCCGAAGACCGGCGCAACTAAAACGGCAAGTGCGCCGCTAAAAAGCACGAAGGTGGGGAAGACGACGAAAACCGTCAACCCGCGTGGGTCTAAAACGAGCAAGGCCTCCTATGATCCGCAAGAGCCAGTGCGGTGGTGGAAAGACTGAGAGATTTGATGAGCTTGCGCGCTTAACCTCGGGTTGCAGAAGGGAGGGCGCGGAGACGTTTGCCACACAGAAACGCGATGACACTTCCGAAGGCAATCGTCACGGACACGTCGGGCGGCAGGTAAATCCCCATGCCGATGGCCAGGGCGGGAAGGGCGTAAGCTTTCCCTTTGGAGAAGTTTTCCAGAAGGATCATCGCTAGACCAATCCCGGCCCCGATTGAAAACATTGTCCAATCCATGCGCCCCAGCATGATGCCGCGTGCGAGCGAGAGCATCAACGTCGCCTGAGGCGCGGCGAGCGGGGCGCGGCGGACGTTGCCGCGAGGCTCTCACCCATAAAACCATAGGCTTGATGAAGCAGGTTAAGGATGGGCGGCGTCACGACCGCCCCGACAATGCACCCGATGATGAGGGCGACCTGCTGCTTCCAGGGCGTCGCGCCAAGGATCTGTCCGGTTTTGAATCCCGGAGATTATCATTGGATATTGCCGCGGATGCCGTCAAAGATGTCAGGATAAACAGTGTAAAAGCGATGATTGTCGACTGATTGGCACGCCGTGAGATGCGCGCTGAAAAAGGGTGATGCCTCCGCGCGAAGCGCAGGAGGAGGCAGATCGCGATGATCGCGATAATCATAATGCCGGAAATCGGGAAAGAGAATGATCCGATCAAACCGGCCATATAGCCGCATGAGGCCGCGACGAGGAAGCTCAATATAAGACAGAGGAACACACTGCCGAGCGCCAGCATAACGGACATGACGCCGTGCCCGGGCAGAAAATTATAGAAGCTGCCAAATAGAGCGACGGCGACGATAAAGCTGGAAAAAACGAGATATTTTAAAGGTAGGTCCCGCTCTTCAGCCGCCGGTCGCGCGTCATCGCGACGGCTTGCCAGCGCACGCAACCCTGAAATGACACCAGGCGCCAACTAAATAAGCGTCCAGATCGCGGCGATGGCGATGGCGCCCGCACCGATAAAACGCACTTTTTCGGCCCAGATCTGCGTGGCGACGTCAAAAATCGGCAGATCGACCGGGTGGCGCATGATGTGAGCGCTCAATATCGGCACGGCCATGGGCCAGGCGATGGCGACGCCGAGCAGCATGGCCAACCCGCCGCGCAAGCCGATTAGATAACCAACGCCAAACAGCGGGGTTGAGTAGGCGCCCTGCAGACATAAAATCGCCCGCCCCAATGGCCTGGCCAGAATAAACCCACTGGCCAGCCATTTCGTCCTCGATGTCAGCACTGTAAAAATGGCGCTGACGAGCGTGGCGATGCTCAATAAACGCAGTGCGCGGCCCGAATGATGTGAGAAGCCCGCTTCAAGAACCTCGGCGCGGGCCACACCTTCGGGAAAAGGTAAATCTGGTCGGCGGATCAAGGCATGACGCAGCGGGACGGTGAAGATAACCCCCGCCACCCCGCCCGCAGTCGTGGCGAGAAAGACGGGCCAGAAGGGAAAGGAACGCCAGTGGCCCATAATGATGAAGGCCGGCAACGTCGCGAAGACGAAGCTGATCGCTGCTGAGGCCGAGGCCTAGGTCTGCACGATATTGTTTTCGAGAATATGACTGTGACTCAGGGCCCGCAATATCGACATGGAGATGATCGCGGCCGGGATGGAGGACGCAATGGTCATGCCAATCTTAAGCCCGAGATAAATATTTGCCGCGGTGAAAATGAGGGTGATCAGCGTGCCAATGAGGAGGCCGCGACATGTCAGCTCTCGTTTTATCGTCATAGACGGGCCATTATCTTTTCTTTGGCGCTCTGGCGCGTGACCTTTGCCTCATGCGGCGACCGAACGGGAAAGCAGCTGCCCGGACCTGCGTCGCCCCGTCAGGGCGTCTCACCCGGAAGGGATTTCTATCGACCGGTCTTACGGAAATAACCGGAAACCAGATGGTCGCGATTATATTTAAGTTGCTGCGGCGTCAATTGAATGCCGATTTTAAGCGCGTAATTTGTGTCCTGAAGATCTGGCGAGGCCGGAACATCAATATATCGAAGCGGTGAGAGCTTCGTCACGCGCACGTCATTTTCCGACAGGGCAAGGTGCAATGTGAAGGTTTTTTTGTCGAGCACCTTGTTGTCCCGCGTGACGGCCACGAAATAGGGGAGATCAATATTGATGGGGCCATTGATTGCGCCACGCTCAAGCGTGACCCTGACACTCACGCGGGAGCGAACGGCTTTTTTTGGCGCGGCGGCGCAGCTTCCCGCAATGCCGGTGAGGGATACATGGTAAGCGGGCGCATGGGTGTTCGGCGCAACAGAGTCCAGCTGATAAAGGTCAGCCGCAGGGAGGACAACATCGACATGGGGGCAGACAGGCGCGAAATCGCCCTGTTCCTCCCCCGCGCAGGCGGTCAACGCCAGAATAGAGGCGAGAGCGAATGGGATTCTGACAAATCTGGAATTCGATGCGACCATGACTGACAGTTCCATTTTCCGTAGGAAGATGCAAGCGCTACGATATAAAGTTTCATGCGCGTCAGGGCGCCGAATGTTCCCTGAGGGTCAGATGGTTTGCGTTTTTCTCTCATGCGGGACATATATGCAGCTCTTGCGGATTTTGAACGTTTCTGGTGATGAGGCCCGAACGCGGCTTAAACCTTTACGCCAATATGAAGGCATGGATAGACTTGGATGGTTCAGAACCCGGTGATCAACCGACTTGACGATAATCTGGCGACGTCGGCGAACACGATTCGTACGTTGCGCGTTCTTCTCGCCGGTCCACGAGGCTTCTGCGCAGGGGTTGACCGCGCCATCCGTGTTGTCGAGGAGGCGCTGCGTCGTTACGGGGCGCCTGTCTATGTGCGTCATGAAATCGTCCATAATCGCACGGTCGTTGAAAGCCTGGAGAAAAAGGGCGCCATTTTCGTCGAGGAACTCGATGAGGTGCCAGCGGATGGCCATGTCGTGTTCTCCGCCCATGGCGTGCCAAAAACCGTCCCGGCTGAGGCGGAGAGGCGGAACCTCCTTTATCTCGATGCGACCTGTCCGCTGGTTTCCAAAGTCCATCGTGAGGCAGAGCGCCATTTTGCCGGTGGGTCGGAAGATAGTCGGCATATTCTGATGATCGGCCATGCCGGGCATCCGGAAGTTGTCGGGACAATGGGGCAACTGCCTCTCGGGGCCGTGACGCTGATCAACGATGCGGATGAAGCGCGACGGGTAGAGCCCAAAGATTCGACACGCCTCGCCTTTATCACCCAGACGACGCTCTCCGTTGATGACACGTCTGAAATCGTGTCGATTTTGCGGGAGCGTTTTCCGCTTATCGAGGGGCCGAAGAAGGAAGATATCTGCTACGCCACGACGAACCGTCAGGAAGCTGTAAAAGCCATTGCGCCGGAGAGCGACCTCGTCATCGTCATCGGGTCCCCCAATTCATCTAATTCTCAACGTTTGCGAGAGGTCGCGGAGCGCTCCGGTGCGAAGGCGGCCCTGCTGGTGCCGAAGCTTGATGCGCTGGATTGGTCGGTACTGGATGATGTTGAGACGGTCGGGATCACGGCCGGTGCTTCGGCACCCGAGTCACTGGTGCAGGAGATCGTGGATGCGATGTCCAAACGCTTCCGGCTGAATATTGAGGAGCGCATCGTCAAGGAGGAAAACGTCACCTTCCGCCTTCCCAACCCCTTGGGGGATATGCTTTAACGCAGCATCTCCCGGGGATGTGATATTTCCGTAATATTGGACGGATCATGGCGGTATATACAAGGGTCGGGGACGCGGATCTCACAGCATTTCTGGAAAATTTCGCATTGGGCACCTGTCTTTCCTTACAGGAAATCGCGGAAGGCGTCGAAAATAGTAATTTCCTCCTCCAAACCACGCACGCGCGCTACATCCTGACAATTTTCGAAAAACGTGTGGCGCAGGATGATCTGCCGTGGTTCATGGGTCTGATGGCGCATCTCAATGGGCAGGGCTTAGAATGTCCACGCCCCGTCGCCGGGCAGGATGCGCAGGTTTTAAGGCCGCTCCTTGGCAAGATGGCGGCGATAACGACGTTTCTGCCGGGACGGCCTGCGATCGAGCTCACAGCGGATAAATGTCACGAAGCCGGGCGCTGCCTCGCGCAATTACATCTGGCCGCGCGGGGTTATGCCGCGCAACGTGCCAATGATTTCGGCCCTGCCGCCTGGCAGCCTCTTCTCGACACGTTGCGGGATGCCGCCACGCTTGGTGATGTGGGGCCCATGCTGCCGCTGATTGCGCAAGTGACGGATTCCCTGCCGCGCATCCTGGCGCATTGGCCGCGTCCCGGCGCTTTACCATCCGGACATATCCATGCGGACTTCTTTCCGGATAATGTGTTTTTCGGGGAGGACGGCAAAATATTAGGGGTGATTGATTTTTATTTCGCATGTTCGGATCTTCTCGCTTACGATCTCGCCATCGCACTGAATGCCTGGTGTTTTCCGGATGATCGTGAATTGAACCCGATTTTGTGCGCGGCCATGTTGGCCGGCTATCAGTCAGTCCGCCCCTTGACCGACGCAGAAAAGGTGGCTCTCCCCCTTCTTGCGCAGGGAGGGGCCATGCGCTTTGTGCTGACGCGCCTATATGATTGGATCTCAACCCCAGCTGATGCGCTTGTCACGCGTAAGGACCCTGCTTCATTCATGCACCGCCTGCAATATTGGCAGAAGAATCGCGCTTTGGAGTTGAGCTGATGAAAAAGACCCCCCAGGATCGCCCGATGGTGGAAGCTTGGACCGATGGCGGGTGTCGTCCCAATCCAGGCCCTGGCGGGTGGGGTGTGCTTCTTCGCTTTGGCGGCAAGGAGCGCGAGATTTCCGGCGCCGACCCTGACACAACTAATAACCGCATGGAAATGACCGCGGCCGCATCCGCCCTGGAGGCGCTGACCCGCCCCTGTCGCGTGACGCTTTACACAGATAGCGCCTATGTCAAAGACGGAATGACGCGATGGCTCACAGGTTGGACGCGGCGAAATTGGCGCAGCGCATCCGGTGACCCTGTCAAAAATATGGACCTCTGGAAACGCCTTCTCGCCGCTGCGCAGCCTCACGAAGTAAACTGGGTGTGGGTCAAAGGGCATAACGGCCACCCTGAAAATGACCGCGTCGACGCTTTGGCAACGTCGGCGCTTGAGGCGGCCGCGTCAGAAACGCCCTCCTGACGCGCCTTATTCAAATTTTGTACGTCAGGGCGGCGGCGATTTCGGCTGCGTGCGTTGTGCCTGGTATCTGCTTTATCAGTTTGAACTCATCCACATATTGCGCGACCTGCACACGCAGCAGATCATTCGTCATAACGCCCCCCCCTGTCTGGCGCCTCAACATGCCCGCTAGGTCCGGCGGCGCATCAGGGCGCGCGCTCCAGTCTTTAATGAGGGCATCAATCTGCCCTTTATAAGCGTGCTGCGCAGCGAGAAAGCAGGAAGCGAGCCGTTTTGCCAGTTGAGGATATTTCTGCAATGTGGTGTCCGCGATGCTAAGGACGAGGTCCACGCGGTTTCGAGCCAGACCGGTCATGCTATCCAGCATATTCCACCCGCGTTTGCCGACAGCTTTGAGCACACGCCAGGAGGCGTCATCATGCAGGACGAACGCATCAATTTTGCCATCAATGAAGGCTTGCGCCATTTTCGACGCGGGTAACTCGACCCAGGTGACATCAGTCGTTGGGTGCATGAATTTCCGTCGCAGGCGAATGCTGAGAAAGCGACGATCCGCACCGTGGAAAGACGTGATCCCGATTGTTTTGCCGCGGAGATCCGCCGTTTTATTGATGCGCCGGTTACGCTGCACGACGACGCGGTAATAACCAGTCCTTATGCTGCAAACGAGTTTGGCCGGGGGATGGGCGACGTTGGGACGGTAAAAAGCCGGTATCCAGTCCAGAAGGGGTGCGACAACGATATCGACAGGGTCAGGCGGGCTCAGAAGGTCGATGGAATGATTGTCATCCTCCGTCGGCGCTTCTATCAGGTGAAAGCCATGCTGCGCGAAAAGACCGTTTTTACATAGGGCGAGCATGGGCTCGTAACGTCCATGGGCCCAGGCCATGCGCAGCGGGCCCGGTATCTCATCATGATTCTCCAGCTCAGCAGGTTGTTGCGGCCTTGAAAGATAAAAGCCGGTGCCCAAAGCCATAGCTGATGCGCCGAGGCCGCCCATCACTGCACGTCGGGATATGGGCCGCATCATTTTCTCCTGAAAAAGCAATTTGAGGGCTTTACCAACGACGAAGCTTTCGCTAGATAATCGGTCGCTGGTCCCGAATAGCTCAGTTGGTAGAGCAAGCGACTGTTAATCGCTGGGTCGTAGGTTCGAGTCCTACTTCGGGAGCCACTTTTTCAATCAAAAACGCAGTGTTGGCAAGGGTTTTCTGGGCGTCACCTCTCACTGTCGCCTCATGGGGCTTTCTCGCGTGTCTGCCCGTATCCTCCGCATCGATCGACGCTTTGCTGAGATGCCGGGAGGGGCGTCTCAAGGCACTCCCGGAAACGTCTTTACCTACATTGAGTCAACACACATTGTGCGGGGGCATATTTTATCGGCGCATCGTTTGCGGTGGCAGGCGTGTCGGCTAGGTTTTAGCCCCGCATACTTATTTATGTGCGATGGACCCGATCCGACGACGCATGCTGTTGGGAACATTGCCCTGCTTGTCCCATTTATGATGCTGATGAACCAGTTTTGAAGGTCTCTTCAGTCTTGAGCGGCGGTAAAAGCAACAAATTCCTGATGATGATCTGTTTTGATGACGACATGCTGCCTTAATAGATAAGCGTTCACAATCGCGGCGTATCGCGCCCCATTCGAGAGACGTTGGGATCGATTGAAAGGCAATAACCGGCCTTCGTTGCATCATCGATGAAGAGCAATTTTACCACATTCCAACCATCGCGGAATTTCAACTTCCCGAAGTGACCCGTATATTCACCTGCCGGTAATTTTCGTGATGGGCAATCTATCGAGGGAGAATCGGAAGCAAACGCAGCGGACATTCCGGAGGTGAGAATGGCGCCAAGCGCCAGGGTGTGGAAAATGTTTCTTATTACATGAATTCTTTCATTATTATTAGATTTTTGTTATGAAAGACATAACTTTTATATTATAAACGGCATAAAAACGTCATATATTTAAATATTATTTATATAACATTTATAATTATTTTATGAACATTGATTTCCAGAATATAATTACTTGAAAGAAAATGATTTTTATTGCAAAGAAGCCCATTCATTCAAAACTTTATCTCATTTTAACTTTATAAAAAAATCCCTCACCCGCGAGTATCGAAGCCTAGGCCCGAGAAATCATTTTATCTCAGATGTCGGAATTTGAGTTCGGCTCGCCTATTGTCAAAGCTACATCTTATGACTCCGTCGACATCTGGATTGGCCAATGTTCTCCTCCGCCCTTGCTCACGGCACGATGTTTATCTCATCAAGAAAACGAGCGCGACGTTGCTGGGGAAAAGGATCGAGCTTCCCCTTTTTTCGCGCGTGAAGATAGCATTAAGGTGGCGATGCAAGTGATTTTGTGAGAAGTGGTGCGCATGGCGACCCAGTATTTAACCATCACGTGGGACCAGCTTCATACAGATGCGCGTACCCTTGCAAGTGCTCTGCTGGGCGCACCATCTGTCAAAGGAATTCTGGCCATTGCGCGGGGTGGTTTGATCCCTGCCGCGATCATGGCGCGAGAATTGGACATCCGCCGCGTTCAGACTATCTCAGTCGAAAGTTATACGGGTTTGCGCGCAAAATCGCGCGGCAACGTCCATGTGTTGGCGCAACCTCCTCTTGATGAGGGTGGTGCGGGTTACCTCATTATTGATGACCTTGTGGATACGGGTGAACGGCGCGTATCGTAAGGGAATTATACCCTGAAGCCACGTTTGCCTGTCTTTACGCAAAGCCTTCAAGGCGGTTGTTGCGCGCAGATTATTATACGCGTGAAGTCCGTCAGGACATCTGGGTGCTTTTCCCGTGGGATATGGCGCCCGCTTTCAGCCCGCCTCTGATAGAGACGGCAAAATGAAGTTTTTTCGTTTTTCCCATTCCGCTTGAGCGTTGTTTGCGTTAGGTTGCGCGCGTTCGGGGCGTGGCGCAGCCTGGTAGCGCGCTTGTTTTGGGTACAAGAGGCCCCCGGTTCGAGTCCGGGCGCCCCGACCACTAGAGAAGAGCTTTGCGCCCTTAGCTCAGTTGGATAGAGCAACAGCCTTCTAAGCTGTGGGTCGCTGGTTCGAATCCAGCAGGGCGCGCCAGCTTGCCGAGGATAATACGCGCAGCCCACGCGCGACGTTAAACTGACATGCACGCTTACTCCTCAAGTGACCCCGGGCGAAATCTCCTCCTTCATGCGTTGAGTTAACTTAAATCAGGTAGGCCAGATCTTTGGCGACATTATCAAAGGTGGTTGGGCGTGCCCCATGACCGGATCGAGAGCTTTGTCTGACATGAGCGTCTCCATCCGGCGCCATTTCCAAAAAATTGCGGCAGGACCGCTTCCTTCTTAGGATCGTCCGACTTGGTGAGGGAGATATTCACGGCGGGGTCATATTTGTTATCGGCGCCGGACGCGCTATCGACAGCGACCCCGATAAAGCCACCCAGCGCGATGTTCCCGACTGTTGGCTTGTACCATCAATGATAGATGCACAGGCTGAAATAGAAAAGGGTAGAGCTAAAATTAACAATTTGAAGAAGTGCATGGATTTTTCCAAATTTATATTTATATTGAGCATTAAAATTTTTTAATGAATTTTGTAAAGAAAAATCAGGTCCTCAGCGATGAAAAATAAATACAACCTCATGTTGATTGGAAAAGATAAAAGTCAAAATTTTAATTACCTAATTTCTTATAAGAGAATAAATTAAAAAGTACTCAACCTAAGGTAGTGACTACGTAGGAAAACTCTGATGACGATTTAAGGAGTTGAGTCAATCTCACAGCCATGGAGGATCTCGCACATGCGTCAAGCCGCGCGGGCGGTGGTGACGAGATCGCTTCGGCGGAAGCCATTTTTTTTTGGGAAGGTGAGGCCGGTTTCCCTCGTGCTTCAACATCTCTCGCAAGGAAGGCCGGCCAAGCGCCCTTAAATAGGCAGAGCGTAATTCAGAGAAACAAGCGTCCAAAGCGTGATGAGAAGCGAAACCGGTAGAAAAATATAAGTGACAATTTTTTCTGCGCGCTTGAGGTAAGAGGAAAATTCTCCATTGAGGAAAAACAAGATCGGCACAAACACCATAATGGCCGTGAAATACCGGCCATTAATCCCCCATATATTGTCATCACCGACCCCATCCTAGGTGAGATATATAGACAGGCTCACGAGAAAAGCGCAGAGCGGAAAATTCAGGAACATCAGGATGAGCGGCACTCTTTTGCCCCGCGACCTGACGATAAGCGCGATAAAAGAAATGAGAAGCAGCGGAAATGCGATGCCCACAAAGATGTAATAAAATATCGGCAGCCAGGCACCATACCAACGGATCGTGCCGATAGATTGCGCCAGCAGGGCCACACCATGTCGAGGCACCGTATTATAAGTGATGCTGAAAATCTGTAAGGGGTGATGGAGGAGATAGGCAATTTGCCCTGTCACATTTGATCGCCCGACCCAAGTCGGCGTGATGACGGGACGAATGCCGATTGCACCCCAAAATATCGTCGGCAGAAAGGATAAGGCCGTCCATGTCAGGATTTTCTTGAACGGCATGGCAAGAAGAGGCGTCGTCAGAACGGGAAATAAAAGGAGGGACATGTAAGGCGGTTTCGGCGCCACTATAATGGAGGATACCGCAAAAAAAAAGGATCAGCCCCGCACGTTTTGTCTCATATGTCTCGGCTTCGTAAGCTTTGCACAATGCGGCAGAAGCGAGCACACAAAAGGCGATGAGCAGCGCATCATAGGAAATGGAGGCATAAGAGAGCAATACCTCCGGGACACTCATAGCAAAGAGGAGGAGAAATCGCCGATTGGCCGGAACAATCATGAGGGCAATGAGTGTGATGATGAATGACGTGACCGCCGTCAGGACCCTCATCAGATGCATCGTATCAAGGACTGAAAAGTCAAAGATCCGTGCAATGTTGATCGCCACCGCATCTGGCAGGTAGAAAATCGGCTCATAGATGACAGTGTTTGAAAATTGGCTGTATTCGGTAGGGCCGTTAATCGTATCCTTTTGCGCCTTGACGTGGGCGCCTGCAGGCACCTTCCAATGTCGGTCGAAAAATCCGGGGTAGTAAGCGGCCTGGTCTTCCTCAAAATTTGTGAGGCTTTCCCCGTCACTGCTCACCGGACTGACTTTTTTACCGATGAGCTGGCCATGCGCGATTTGAAAGGCGCGCCTGAAGTGATTGCCGGAATCCGGCTCCATGAATGGGAGTTCGGCGAAACAGAATAAGAGGAGAAAGCAAGCTGTCAGAACGCCATAAAGCGTGATTTGAGGAGAAAGCTTCATCAATGTCCCACCAAAATGCGATAATCAAATCTTGCGATTGAATGGCGCGGGTTATCGACGGTACGGCTTGATCATTTATCCATCCATGCCGGTCCGGGAAGGGAAAGGTAGCGCGTGCGCTTCTGCTCCTGACGTGCCAGGGTCACACTATCCAGAATAAGGGCGCAGGTCATGGATAAGGCGGCCATAATCTCAAACCCTGTTGCCAGAAGAGCCGAAGGAAGACGTAAAACGAATCCCGTCTTAAAATAAGTATAAATGATGAGCGCGCCGAAGACGAGTCCGATCAGTGCAAAAATAAGAGCCAGGAATGAGAAGAAAATCAGGGTCCTTTACTGTTTACACAAATTGACGATTGTATTGAGGATGATGATGCCGTCAGTATAAGTCATTAATTTTGAAACTGAACCTGTGGGCGTTCGATGTACCGCGTTGGAACTTCCCCGATCGGCATGCCGAGCTCCAGCGCATAAACTGTAAATTCGGTCTCCGTCTCAAACCCTCCAGCCAAAGCGGGGAAGGATTTAACGAAGCGTTTTGAAAAAAACTCGATATCCCGAAAGCATATCTGACAGGCGTCGGCCAAATACCCTCGTGACCATCGCGGTCAGAATTTTATTGCCCAATACATATCCCGACCGATAGGCCGCCTTGCGATCCGTGACGCGCGCGCCATTGACCATGTCCAGGCCCTCACGCACCGTCTTCTGCAACATTATCGGCGCGCTGGCCGTCTCATATGTGGCATCACCATCCACAAGGATGTAATAATCAGCATCAATGTCAGCGAACATGCGCCTGATGACATGGCCCTTGCCCTAGAGCCTCTCCGACCGCACAATCGCGCCCGTTTCCTTTGCGACTTCTATTGTCTTATCAGTCGAATTATTGTCGTAGACATAAATAAGAGGGAGTAAGGTTTGGCGCGCACCTTGTCGCGCTGCTTTTCGATCCCCTCATTCACGTCGAGAAAGACAATTTCACCCCGAGGCGTCATAGCCGACGTGACGGAGCGATCCTGCAATGCCAGGACGTTCTGAATCAGTTGATGTTCCTGCTTTAGAAGCGCGCCTGACGCCGTCCCCGCGGCGAGGATGGCGTTGAGATCCTCCTCCGTCACATTCTGCACGGTTGACGCAGCGGGGATGCGCAGCAGCCCGAGCAGAAAGTCGGAAATTTTCGTGAAAAGCCACACAGCCGGATAAAGCAGCTTCAATGCGAGGGTGAGAAACACGCCCATACGCAAAGCGATACGATCCGGGTCGTTAATCGCCACGCCTTTTGGCAGCAGATCCGCGAAGAGCACAAACAACCCGGTGACAAGAACGAAGGATAATGCCGCCGCGCTTTTTGTGCTGATGTCGTTACTTACGCCCAATTGCATGAAAACACTGGAGAAGGCTGGCGTCAGGAGCTCACTCGACACCACACCGCCCAGAACGCCGACAGCATTGAGGCAGATCTGCAGAACGGTAATGACCTGCCCACTATTGCGCCGTAATTTCAGGAAGGTTTGTGCTCGGCTATCGCCCTGTTCCGCAAGGGAACGCAGGCACATCTCCCGCGCTACGGCGAAAGAAATCTCCGACAGGGAGATGAATATAGAGATAGCGATCAAGGCAAGAATTGATGCGGCTCCGAATAGAAACAGCGTCATCGAAATATCCTTACGCTCAAGTTAAGTGTACATCGCATGGGGCCACATTCTAGCCTTTGAAATGTGGCGCTGTCGAGATAAAACGCATGTTTCATAATCCTGCACGGCGACGCCATTCAACTTCATCGATTTGCTCGATACCAAGTTCCTGCGCTTTTTTAGCTTTGGACCCGGCTTTTTCACCTGTCACGACAAGGTGTGTTTTACTTGAGACACTGTCTGACACTTGCGCGCCCAGGCGCTCCGCGATGGCCTTGGCCTCCGGGCGTGTCAACGTCGTCAACGTGCCGGTAAAGACAATCGTCTTGCCTGAAAAAGGGCCTTCCTGCTTTTCCGCAGCGGGGGTGATGTCAAGTTGCGCCCGTAAATCCTCGATCGTCTCCAGATTGCGTGGCTCCGTGAAGAAATTAACCAGCTCCAACGCGATCGCGGTGCCGATCCCCACAATGGAGCCCAGCGCCAGACGCGCATCCGACCCGATAATGGCAGCCTCCTTCATTGCCTGACGCCATGTCTCATAATCCCGATAATGGCGCGCGATAAGTTGCGCATTGCGCACGCCGATGCGCCGTATGCCCAATGCGTAAATGAACCGCGCAAAGGGGATGACACGTCGTGCGTCAATAGCCCGGAAAAGATTATCAGCGGAGAGGTCTCCCCAGCCCTCAAGCGCAACGATCTGGTCGCGATGCTGCGCGAGCCTGAAAATATCGCCGGGCTTCTCAATTAGGCCCAGCTCAAACAGCTCGTGAATGCTGCGTGTCCCCAATCCCTCAATATCCATCGCGGTGCGGGACACGAAGTGAATGAGGCGTTCAATGATCTGCGCCCTGCAGGTCAGCCCCCCCGTGCAACGCAGCACAGCTTCTCCCTCAGGTCGTTCCGCCAGCGCACCGCAAACCGGGCAATGAGTCGGAAAGATAAATTTCTCACCACGCGCGCGATCTTCCTCTACACGCGCGACGATCTTCGGGATGACATCGCCCGCGCGCTCGATGCGTACGAGGTCACCGGGTCGCACATCCTTACGTTCGATTTCCTGTTCATTGTGCAATGTCGCGCGTGACACAATGACGCCGCCAACATTTACGGGCTCAAGATGCGCGGTCGGTGTCAGTGCACCGGTTCGGCCCACCTGGATCTCGATCGCGTTGAGATGTGTCACAGCCTGCTCTGCCGGGAATTTCCAGGCTGTGGCCCAGCGTGGCGCCCGGCCGACAAAGCCCAGCCGGTTTTGCAGGGTGAGATCATCCAGCTTGATGACAACGCCATCAATGTCATAGGGCAGGGTGGCGCGCGCCTGCCCGATTTTATCCACTTCCGCCGCGATGTCGGATGGGTGTGACAAGCGCATCCGCAAGGGATTGACGTCGAAACCCCATTTTTGCAGTTTTTCGAGATAATCCCAATGCGTCGCCGCGACGGGCGCTGAAGCAAAGCCCTGCGCATAAGCGAAGAAGGACAGTGAGCGCTCCTGCGTAACTTTTGAGTCGAGCTGGCGAAGGGAGCCGGCTGCGGCATTGCGCGGATTGGCGAAGGAGTGTTGCGCCGCCGCCTGCATGGCCTCGTTCAGCGCGAGGAAATCATCTTTACGCATAAAAACTTCGCCGCGTATCTCGATCTCATCCGGGGCGTCATCAGGGAGGGTGGTCGGGATCTGATCAATCGTGCGGATATTTTCCGTCACATTCTCACCAACAGTCCCATCGCCGCGCGTGGCGCCGATAGTGAGTTGACGATTGACGTACGTCAGATTGATGGACAGGCCGTCAATTTTGGGCTCTGCAACAAATTGCAGGCCGCGAAAATCCTCTTCAGAAAGTCCCAGAAAGCGGTTGATGCGCTCAAGAAATTGCTCAAATTCCGCCAAATTGAAGACATTATCAAGTGACAGCATGGGCACGCGATGTTCCGACTTGCGAAACCCGCTGGAAACCGGCGCGCCAACGCGCTGCGTTACGCGGTCCAGCTTGCAGAATTCCGGATAGGCCGCCTCAATTTCAAGGGCTCTCTGCCGCGCCGTGTCGTAAGTGGCGTCATCAACGACCGGTGCATCATCCTGATAATAGGCGTGGTTCCATTCTTCGAGTTGTTGTTCGAGCCGCGCATATTCCTCGCGAGCTTTATCCGGCGTCATTTACCCTGTCCCAATAAACTATCGGCAGCCCCTCGGGCGGCCTCGGTCACTTTCTCACCGGCAAGCATACGTGCCAGCTCCTCGCGGCGTTCTTCCGGATGGAGGCGGTGCGCCATTGTTCCCGTCCGATCCTTCATGACATTTTTCACGATGCGGAAATGGTGATCCGCTTTCGCGGCGATCTGCGGGCTGTGCGTGACGGAGAAGACCTGAACGTTTTTCGCAATATCACCCAGCCTCTCGCCGATCGCCGCGGCGGTGGCCCCGCCGACCCCGGCATCGACTTCATCAAATACCAGGGTTGTCATGTCCGAACGTGCCGCAAGCACCACTTTCAGGGCCAACATAATCCGGGAGAGTTCACACCCGGAAGCGACTTTCCCCATCGGGCCGGGCGTCTGGCCCGGATTTGTCGCGATCAGAAACGAAACGCGCTCTTTACCGCGCGGGCTCCATTCCGCTTCAGGGAGGGGCAGGATCGCGACTTCGAAACGTGCGCGCTCAAGTTTAAGGGGGCGAAACTCGGTCTCGATCGCGGATTTGAGGGCAATAGCGGCTTTCTGACGGGCATCCGACAATATGGCGGCGGCGTCATCAAAGGCTTGCCGCGTCTCCCGCACATTCTGATGCAATCGAGTCAGTTCCAATTCCCCGATATCAAGTGTGCTGAGCCGCGCCTGTAAATCAGCGAGAAATTGCGGCAGCTCCGCGACCGATACATGATATTTGCGTGCCGTCGCGCGCAGGGCGAAAAGACGTTCCTCCGTGGCTTCCAACTGCGCCGTATCAAGCTCACTCTCTTGCGCGAGGGGGGAGAGGAGGGTCTCCACCTCGGCCACGGCCTCCTCCGCTTTCTCCAGCGCGATCATGACATCCTGCCCTTATGCCAGTCGCGGTGAGGGCGCTTCGCTCTCCGGCACGGCAAGGCGGGAGAGGGCGCGACTGGCTGCGCGCAGGGCGGTGTGGCGGGGCTGTGACTGCGGCGATCTCGCGGATTGAGCTCCGCAAGGGCGGCGTTGACCGCCTCGATCTGTCTTTCTTCGCGCTGCAGATTTGTCCTTTGCGTGACGAGTTCATCCTCCTCAGCTTCCTGAGGGGCGAGGGTGGTGAGGTCACTCACGGATTGCCTCAACCATTCCTCCTCCCGCGCGGCTTTCAAGCCAGCCTCCGCAGTTTGTGCTGCGGATTGCGCGGCTTGATAGGCGTTATAACCAGTCGCGACCTGCGTCAGCAAATCTGTCGGGATACGGAAATGATCGAGAAGGTCGCGATGCAGGAAGGTGTCGGTCAGGGTGATCTGCTCATGCTGACCCTGAATTTTAACAAGAAGCGCGCCGATCCGCCTTAGTAACGCACTGCTCACGGCTCGGTCAGAGATGAAGGCGCGGGATTTACCATCGGTGGAGACGACGCGTCGGAGGATAAGAGGCTCTTCATCCGGGGCGATATCCACGCCATGTTCCTGAAGCAGGGTGAAAACGGGATGTGATTCATGGATCTCAAACGTCGCGGAGACGGAAGCCTGCGCCGCACCATGGCGCACCAGCCCCGCCCGTGCACGGTCGCCCAAAGCGAGGCCGAGACTATCAAGGAGGACTGACTTGCCCGCGCCCGTCTCGCCGGTAAAAACCGTCAAACCATTTGCAAATTTCAGATCAAGCTTTTCGATAAGGACAACGTCGCGAATGGAAACTTGCGTCAGCACGAAAGCCGATCCTTATCCCTTGCGCGCTCATGAGCGGCGCGCCCCTCGACTTTCATACGCATCGAGAGGAGGAACCGTTTTAAAAATCCAGTTCCATACACGCTTGAAGAAGTTCGGACGTTCTATTTTTGGGGGGACAGTGCCCTCTTTCGTGATCAGGCCGTTATAGCGCAATATGTCATAAGCGCGCTCATAACATCGGCTGCGCGGGTAATTATAACCGAGGACGGAGGCCGCCTCGCGCGCATCATCCGTTAGGCCGAGCTGGAGATTGACCTCTACCAGGCGTTCCAACGCTTCAGGCACGTGGTTCGTCGTTTGGAAATCATCGATAACGCGCTGATAACGCCCGATCGCGGATTCATAATTGCGTTGCTTCTGATAAAAACGCCCGACGAGCATTTCCTTACCGGCAAGGTGATCACGGCATAGATCGATCTTGAGTCGTGCATCGCGTGCATAGGCCGTCTCGGGGTAACGTGTTACGACCTCCTGCAAAGCGCCGAGCGCCTCAAGCGTCCCCCGCTGGTCGCGATCCACCGTGCCGATTTCCTCAAAGAAACAGAGCGCGCGTAGATAATAGGCGTAAGCGGCGTCCGGACTGGTGGGGTGAAGGAGGAGGTAGCGCTCAAGCTGCTGCACCGCCTGCGGATAGGCATTTTGCAGATAGAAGGCATACCCCTCCATCAACTCGGCATTACCGACATAGCCCGAATAAGGGTAGTTTTGCTGTAAGGCCTCAAATTGCTCACTCGCCAGCTTGTAGCGACCGGCATGTAGGGCATCTATGCCGTAATTATAAAGTGTTTCCGGGCTGCCAACCGTTTTCGGGGCAGGCGTGTCGTCATGGTGAGCGCACGCCACAAGGGCGAGGGCACTCAGGACGGAACAGGTCACAACGCTGGAGCGCGCCCGCTTGGCGCTTCGAGATCGAAAATCGATTTTCACGTGCATGCCGACTCTTCCGATGATCTGAAATCTTATAGCATGCCTCCGCTATTGCGGAAGCCCCAACACGCATGAAAACTAGGCGACGGCGTGGAGGGGTGCATTGACGCCATGAAGGGGCGATATCACGCACCAATTGGCCTTATCGGCGAAAACGGCACGAAGGAGCCGGTTATTGATTTCGTGCCCGCATTTATATCCGACAAACTGCCCCTCAATCTGGGCGCCTGCAAGATACATGTCCCCGATCGCATCGAGGATTTTATGTCGGGCACATTCATCCTGATAACGAAAACCCCCTTCATTGAGGATTTTGGCGCCATCGACCACAACAGCATTATCGAGGGAACCGCCTTTCGCCAGACCGGCTTTGCGCAGCGCCTCAATTTCCTTCATATTGACAAAAGTGCGGCTGTCACAAATGTCGCGGCGGAAAATGGCCTCTGACAAAGTGATGTCCCGATGCTGAAATCCGATCGCCTGCGCGGAGAAATCAATTGAGACGCTCAGGCTGAAAGCGCCTTCCTGCGGTCGCAATTCGGCAAATGCGCCGTGCATACCCGTGACACGCACAACACGTTTGACGGAAATAATCGGGCAGGGTGAGCCAAGATTTTGTCGCCCCGCGCACCGGATGAGAAAATCAAACGCGGCGGAAGAGCCATCGAAAACTGGTGTTTCCGGTCCGTCGAGCGTGATCAGCGCATTTGTGATGTGATTGGCATGAAGCGCCGCCATGAAATGCTCAATCGTGGCAACGCGTATATGCGGCGCATCCGCAATCCCGATGACGGTGCTCAGGCGCGTATCAATGACATGGTCAAAAAGCGCGGGAATAAGGGGGGAGCCCGGTAAATCCGTACGCTGAAAGCGAATGCCGAAGCCCACGGGTGCCGGCAGAAGCGCAAGATTGACTTCATGCCCCGAATGAAGCGCGACGCCGCGGCAGTGAATAGGGTTGGCGAAACTCGTCTGATAGCGAAGGAAACGATGATCCTGCCCGTGACCATGACGGTTTGCGGGGGAGAGCGGCGCGTCGAGATCGCGTGCTTCCTCAGGTGGCGAACCGGCCAGACCGTGCATGACATTCCCCTCAGGAGTAGTTGATGCGCCGGGGCGCAGTCTTTCTTTTACGCCGGGAGAATGACGCATGCCAGTCAAGCTTTGTTGCCAAATGTTACGTTGCCGGGGGATTTGAAACCATTTTCTCAATGGCTTCCAGGGTGAGAGAGGGCCTTTCGCGTGTCAGAACGCGCTCGGCCCTCCCTGAGGCAGCTTCAACGATCCCGACGGAGGAAAGCGGGGATATCGAGCGCTTCATCATCATTCGGGTCAAGCTGCGCCTGACCCGGTTTGAAATCGGCGCGCTCCACGATCATCGGTTCCGCACGAACAGGCGTCGCGTCCGAAGCGCCGTTCGGGGCTGGTCTTCCCCGCAGGACACCTGTCACCAAACCCATGAACCCGCGAGAGTGCGGGGGCTCAGGCGCTGGCTGCGCCCCTGAGAAAAGCCCTGAGCGCGGGGAGGGCGCACGCACCGGCTCAGTAGGGCGCATCGGTGCGGCGGCAGGGCGCAGTGCCTCCTGAGAAGCGGATGGCGGGGGCGTGACGCTTGCACTTCCGAGAGTATTAAGCTCTGAGGTGGCGTCGCGTTTCTCATCGCTTGAGGCCGCATCTGACTGCGCCTGGGTGGCGGCTTTCTCAGCCTCTGCGGCGCGCGCAGCCTCCATCGCGGCGGCGGCCTTGGCGGCGTCAATACCAGTTGCAACGACGGAAACGCGGATACGGCCATTCAACTCCGGATCAATGGCGGACCCCCAGATGATCGTCGCATCCTCGGCGACTTCCTGCCGGATGCGCTCCGCCGCCTGATCGACTTCATAAAGCGTCATGTCGTCACCGCCTGTGATGTTGATCAGCAGCCCGCGCGCCCCGGCCATCGATGTATCATCGAGAAGCGGGTTCGAGATCGCATCATTCGCCGCCATCAAGGCGCGGTCTTCACCTTCTGCCTCACCTGTGCCCATCATGGCTTTGCCCATTTCAGCCATGACCGTGCGGATATCGGCGAAGTCAAGATTGATCAGTCCCGGCGCCAGCATCAGATCCGTCACGCCGCGCACACCCATATAGAGCACCTTGTCCGCCATCTTGAAGGCTTCACGCAACGTTGTGCGCTCAGACGCCATGCGGAAAAGGTTCTGATTGGGGATGACAATCAACGTATCAACATATTGCTGTAATTCAGCAACCCCGGCATCAGCCAGGACCTTACGTTTCTGTCCTTCAAAAGCGAAGGGCGTGCTGACAACCCCGACCGTCAGGGTTTTACGCTCACGCGCCATTTTCGCGATGACTGGGGCGGCGCCTGTGCCTGTGCCGCCACCCATACCTGCCGTCACGAAAATCATGTGCGCACCGTCAATGTGGCGGGTGATCTCATCCGCAGCTTCCTCCGCCGCGGCGCGCCCGATTTCGGGCTTTGCGCCGGCGCCGAGGCCCTGCGTCAAATGTGGCCCCAATTGCACCCGACGCTCAACCTTGGCATTGGCCAGTGCCTGGGCGTCCGTGTTGGCGACCACAAATTCCACACCCTGAAGTTGCATCTCGATCATATTATTGACGGCATTCATCCCGCCGCCGCCGACGCCAATAACCGTGATTTTGGGAGAAAAATCGGAATGGGTGAATTGCGGGGCGGTGAGATTGAGCGTCATTTGGAATCCAGAGCCAGAATCGGGTTTTCGAACTATCAATATTTGGCGGGGAACGCATCCTCGCGCGCACTCGCGTCAAATCTTTGAGGCCAGTCAGACCATTTATAAAAGGTCCTGCTTACTTGAAAAGGCTTTAAAAGGTATCCCAATAGTAAACTCCCATTCAATCAAGCAGGCAAGGCGTGGCGGGCCTGTCTGCCCTGCGCGTGTGCTCTATGGTCCTGTGTGGGGCGCGACGCGCGCATGAAGTTTGCCAATAAATGACTCACCTCGCGGACCTGAGTCATCCTCGTAATCTTTGAATGAAGCGCAACAGAGCGTGCTGAGTTCGCGGCTCAGGTGAATAAGCGTCCTTGAAATTTACATCAGCCCCCGTTGCCCAGGCCAATAAGCCTGACGCCGTAGCGAACCCGGCCGCATTTGCGCCCGTCTCCGGCAGGCCGGAAATATGCATGGGTCGTCCCAGTCGAACTGGTCGATTGAGGATGCGCGCGGCGGCCAGGCCCAGCCCTTCGAGGAGGGAGGCCCCGCCCGTGATCACCACCCGCTCCCGCGAGGCGCGGCCGAAACCGGCCTCGGCGAGGCGGTCACGCACCAGCTCCAGTGTTTCTTCAATCCGTGGCCGGATGGCGGTGACGAGGCGCGCGCGTGAGACGCGATTAAGTGAGCCCGTGCGCTCCCCGATCAGCTGAACCGGAAATGTATCCCGGGAATCTTCGATCGCGACGTCGGCCGCGCCATATTTCGTCTTGAGACGCTCCGCCTCATCCAGGGAGACGGAGAGGTAACCTGCCAGATCGCGCGTGACATGCAGCCCCCCCACAGGGATGAAACTTGTATGCAGCAATGCGCCCTCACCAAATACGGCGATGGATGTCGTCCCACCCCCCATATCGATCACGGTCGCGCCGAGGTCACGCTCATCCTTCGCCAGAACAGCCAGGCCGGAGGCGAAAGGCGCGGAGACAAAATTGCGCACTTTGAGTTCCGCACGTGAGACGGCGGAGGTCAGGGTCGCCAGCGCATTGGAGGCAGCGTCGACAACATGCAGCCGCGCCGTCAATTGCTCACAAAGCTGCCCGCGCGGATCAACAAGCCCGCCAATATCATCGACGATAAAACCGATCGGCATCGTGTGTATGACGCTCCGCCCTTCCACCACGGCGCGCATCTGCCCTTCCGCCACGACGCGCTCCATATCCGCTTCCGTGACTTCCCGCCCGCCAATGGGCATGCGCGCGTTATATAGGTTGCTCGTCGGCTGCCCGCAGGAGAGATTGATGGTGACCTCATCTAGGCGGCGATCAGCGGCCTCCTCTGCCTGGCCCACTGTGGCGCGGATGGCGCGCTCTGCCTCCGCAAAATCAATGACCGTGCCATTTCGGATCCCGTGAGACCGCCGCCATCCATAGCCAAGGATGCGCAACATGCCATTAGTTTCCGCACGCCCGATCAGACATGTCATTTTTGTGGAGCCGATATCCAGCACGCCGAAAACGCCAGGGCGAACGTAGCGCGGCGGCGGCTCATCCAAAGGTGGCAATGACAGGATTTCGCTTTCAGCACGGCCTGAAGATTTTCGCGCACCAGAGCGCTCCTCCAGCGATACGGCGGTGCGGTTTGAAAGCATCACGGGTTTCTGCGGATTATCTGTCATGATGTTGCGTCGCGCTCAGCCAGTCTCGTCAGGGCGTCAGAGGGAGAGGAAGCACGCGGCCTGAAGGGGGCGGCGCGCGGGGCGGTGTCGGAACATTGTCTCCATGGGGGGACTTATCGGGCGGATGGCCATCGGACGACGTTTTTCCAGGGGATGCATGTTGCGTCTTCAGGAGATCCTGCGCCGCATTATTGCTGACAGATTGAGATGGCGGCAGGCGGATCACCATGCGATCAGAGAGACGCATATCGATAAGGGGGACGGGGCGCTCAAGCAGGCGAAATTTCTGCTGGTAGCTTGTCACGCGCTTTAACGCTTCCCGCTCATGTCCTTCCGGAAGGTAAATCTGCGTGCCATCCTTGAGTAAAAGCGTCCAGCGACGGTGCCCCACCCGGATGGAGGCGGCGACAAAAGGCCGGACGACCGGCGCCTCAGCCAAAGCGGCGAGGAAATCCGGCGCGGCCTTATCCGCCCCGTCACCCACTACAAGCGGAAGTGATATAAAAGCCCGGACGTGATCACGCAGCCCGAAAGCATCAGCGATTTGGTCCCCGTCCCGGTTGATCAACATGAATTTGCCCTTGATCTGCCAGATGGCCAGCGGGTCACGT
The DNA here is from genome assembly GCA_039613835.1 of Acetobacteraceae bacterium. Lineage (NCBI taxonomy): Bacteria > Pseudomonadati > Pseudomonadota > Alphaproteobacteria > Acetobacterales > Acetobacteraceae > Acetobacteraceae bacterium. The sequence goes on from CP154827.1 coordinate 404,538, forward strand.
TCCTCAAGCACGATGCGCACTGTATCGGGCATACGCCGCTGAACCGTGACATTTGAGACAAACAGCAACGCACTCAGACGTTTCTGCGCGTCCGCAATTGCAAAACTGAAAATGGGTTTCCCGCGTGCTGCGCCCAAAGCTTTTTCCACCTCCGCCCGCGACGTCAGTCGCGCACCGATGATATCGATGTGGTTGATGGGTAATAAAGTATGGTCCTCCAGCCAGGATCTGAAAATATCGTTCCGCGATTGTGAAATTTGCTGAAAAAAAAGGTAACCGCACCCGCCCAGCACCGCGACGAGGAGTGTCACAAAGATAATCTGCGGCGCGGCGCGACGGAGGCGCCGCAGGAACATCGCGATGCGGGAGGGGCGGTCCTGAAGATAAACGTCGCGTGCCGGCGGCTTTCTCTCTGATCGTGCTCTTGTCATCCCCGCACCTTGCGTCGACCCCAGGCCTCCTGCACGATCCAATCGCAAAGTTGGGAAAAATCCATCCCGCAATGGGCCGCTTGCTCGGGCAGTAATGAGGTCGGGGTCATGCCCGGTTGCGTATTGACTTCAAGGATGACCAGTCCGTTTTCCAACCGCGACTCATCATATCGGAAATCCGCACGTGTGGCACCGCGGCAGTCCAGGGCGGCGTGGGCCTCCCTGGCATATCGCAGCGCATCCTCAAAAATCCGCCCGGGTATGTCGGCTGGCAAGCTGTGCCGTGACCCACCCGCCGCATATTTGGCGTGGTAATTATAAAACCCGTCCTGCGCGGACGCAGCCACGATATCCGTGACGGTCAGAGGGCGCTCTCCCAACACGCTGACGGTTAATTCCCGCCCCGGGATGAAGGCTTCAGCGAGGAGGATGTCGCCATAGTTCCAGCTTGACGCAATGTCCCGTCGCTGCGTCGCTGCATCATCACCCTTGATGACATGCACCCCGAAAGACGAGCCTTCCGCGATGGGTTTGACAACATAGGGCGTTTCGAAAGGATGTGCGGCGGCAAGTTCTGCCGGGGTGAGGAGTTTCCCCGGCGCGATGGGGATGCCAGCCGCTGCGAAAATCTGGCGCGAGGCGACTTTATTCATCGCGAGAGAGGAGGTGCGTATATCGCAATGCGTGTAAGGCAGGTCCAGCCACTCCAACACACCCTGAATGGCGCCATCCTCCCCAAGTGAACCATGAAGGTTATTGAAGACGACATCCGGCGTGCAGGCCCGAATTTCCTGGATCGTGGCGGCGATATCCGCACCGACATCGATCAGGGTTGTGGCATAACCATATGCCTGCAGGCCTTCCGCCACGGCGAGGCCGCCTCTCAGGCTGACATCTCGCTCATGGCTGATGCCACCATGCAGAATCGCGACGTGAAGGCTCATCGCGTTTCTCCCAATCTTTTGATTTCCCACTCCAGCTGCACCTGCGCATGGTTTTGGACTTTCTGTCGCACCGTCTCGCCAAGCGCTTCAAGATCCGCACTGGTAGCGTCACCGAGGTTAAGGAGAAAGTTACAATGTTTTTCACTAACCTGCGCGCCCCCAAGCTGGAGGCCCCGACACCCCGCCGCGTCGATCAGCGCCCAGGCCTTCTGGCCTGTCGGATTGCGGAAGGTTGACCCGCCTGTCCGCGCCCGAACGGGCTGACTTTCATCGCGTTGCGCTTTGATCTCAGCCATGTGAGCACGGATCTTGGCGGGTTCCGCGGGCTTGCCGCGCAGGGCGACGCGCAGCACGATGGCCCCTTCCGGCAATGTCGCGTGTCGATAAGTGAATTTGAGGTCGGCATGGCTCAGGCGCTGAATATGGCCCCGCCGGTCCATTATCTCCGCCCAGCTCAGAATCTTACTTGTGTCAGAACCGTGCGCGCCGGCATTCATGATGACGGCACCGCCGATGGCACCCGGTATGCCAATCATGAACTCCATCCCCGAAAGCCCCCAGGCGGCAGCCTGCTCGGAGACTGTCGTGTCAAGAGCTGCCGCACCTGCAATCACATCATCACCCTGACGCATCACCTGCGCGAACGCGCCCCCAAGACGGATGACCAGTCCCTTAATGCCGCCATCGCGTATAATCACGTTTGAGCACGCACCGAGCACGGTGACCGGCATGCGTGGGTCAAGCTGTCGGAGGAGTTGGGCAAGATCCTCCCGATCAGCCGGGGTGAAAAGCTTCTCGGCGTTCCCCCCCGTGCGGAACCAGCTTCTCGGGCCGAGGGGCGCACCAAATTGCAGGCGACCCCTGACTTTGGCCTGTCGAAAGCGCACCATCATCCGGAGACAGCCTTGATCGTTTTCTTGGGGGGCAGCGCTTCAAGCTGTGACGGGAGGGCCTGGGCCCAGTGGGTGATCGACCCCGCGCCAAGACAGACGACAAAATCGCCCGGTTTCGCGATGACATTGATCATCTCAGCCAGATGCTCCGGCCCCGGCAGAGGTACGACGGAGTGATGCCCGCTGGCCTGCAAGCCCTCTACCAGCGCATCACGGTCAAATCCCTCAATCGGCTGTTCATTCGCGGCATAAACATCGGCGATGATGACGGTCGTGGCGTCATTCATGCAGGTGCAGAATTCATGGAACAAAGCCTTAAGGCGGGAATAACGATGTGGCTGCACGACAGCGATGACGTGATGCGCCCCGGCCTGCCGGGCTGCGCGCAGAACTGCCGCGATTTCAATCGGGTGGTGACCGTAATCATCGATAATAGAAACGCCATTATGTTCCCCCACCCGGGTGAAACGACGTTTGACGCCCCGGAAGCTCGCAAGGGCTGAGCGGATCGTGTCGTCGCTGATGTCCATTTCCGTCGCCACGGCAATCGCGGCGAGGGCGTTCAGGACATTATGCTGGCCCAGCATCGGCAGGCGGAAAGGCCCGGCCCGCCGCGTCACTTTGCTGGCACGATTCGAGACGACCACCTCAAACGTCGCGCCAAGGCGGTCCGTAACGAGCTTCTCGGCCCTGATATCGGCCTGTTGGCTAAAACCGTATGTGATGATGCGGTGATCTGAGAGGCGCGGAATCATCCGCTGCACCTCCGGGTGATCAATGCATAAAACGGCGAAACCATAAAAGGGGATATTGGAGACGAACTGATGATAGGCCGCCTGCATGGCCTCCTCATTTCCCCAATGGTCGAGATGTTCCGGGTCCATATTCGTAACGACAGCAATAACAGCCGGAAGGCGGAGGAAAGACCCGTCACTTTCATCCGCTTCGACAACCATCCAGTCCCTGGACCCCATGCGGGTATTCGTGCCGTAAGCCTCGATGATCCCGCCATTGATCACGGTCGGGTCAAGGCGAGACTGCTCAAGAACCGCTGCGACGAGGCTGGTTGTGGTCGTTTTACCATGCGTGCCGCCAATCGCGATGGACCAGCGCAGGCGCATCAGTTCAGCCAACATCTCCGCCCGGCGCACGACCGGGATGTGCCGCTCCCGCGCTGCGACGACTTCCGGATTGTCCCGACGCACGGCGGTTGATGTCACGACAACCTGTGCGTCACCCAGATTTTCCGCCGAGTGGCCGATTTGAATATGGATGCCCTGATCACGCAGGCGCAGGACATTATTATTTTCCGCAATGTCGGAGCCCTGAACCTTATATCCGAGCAAATGCAGAACCTCGGCGATGCCCGACATGCCAATGCCGCCAATTCCGACAAAATGCAGGGTGCCAATCGAGAGGGGAAGCGCGCGCATGTCAACAAGCTTTCGAAACGGGTGTCAAATCATTCAATGTTGCGAAGCATCCCCGATCTGGAACGCAACCACCTCAGCGAGACGTTCGGCGCTGGCGGGCATCGCCAGACGATGGGTCGCGCTGGATGCCTCGGCCAATTGGTCAATATTGGTCAGAAGCGCTTCAACTTTTTCAGAAAGGTGCGCTGCGGTCAGCTCTGACTGGCTGATGCACCAGCCTGCACCGCCTTCCTCCAATTTCCGGGCATTGGCGGATTGCTCATCCGAAGCGGCGATGGGGAGGGGGATGAGGATGGCCGGGCATCCTGCCATGGTCAGCTCTGCAACGGATGAGCCCCCGGCGCGCCCGATCACGAGGTGGCTGCGTCCCAGAAGCCCCGCAACATCCTCAAAAAACGGCGCCAGCGCGCACTCAATCCCGGCCGTTTCGTAAATTTCCCGCACTTTGCTGATGTCGCCTTCCTTCGTCTGCTGCGTGACATGCAGGCGATGTCGGACCTCCTGCGGAAGTCGACTCAGCGCGTCCGGCACGATTTCTGAAAAAACCTGCGCCCCGAGGGAGCCGCCCCAGACGAGCAGATTGATATGCGTCCGCGCATCTGAGTAATGGCGCGTATAAAGGGCCTCGATTTCAGGGCGCACGGGCATCCCGGTATAGATGACGGGTCGCGATGGCAATGTGCCCTCAAGTTTCGGAAATGATGTGGCGATGACGCTGGCGCGCCGGGCCAGCAGGCGGTTTGCCTTGCCCAGCAGGGCGTTGCCTTCATGCAGGATCAATTTCGCACGGCTGCGCCCGAATATATTGAGATTGCCGATCGCAGGCGGAATTGAAGGATACCCGCCGAAACAGATGATGGCCGCCGGTCGCAATTGCCGGAGAAGCCGCCGCGCCTGCTGCACGCCTTTGAAAAGCTCATAAAGATTGCGCAGCTTCGTCCAGGGTGTTTTACCCGCGACACCGCGTCCACGGAGGACATATTGCGGCTGGTGAGAAAATGGCCCCATCGGACGATGGCCGGCGCGGGAGTCGGTCATTAAAACCAGATGATAACCGCGCTGTTGCAGGGCCAGGGCCAGGGCTTCCGCGGGGAAGAAATGCCCCCCTGTGCCCCCTGCGGCGATGATGATTGTTTTTTTCATGACGGGAGGTGCCTCCGCGTGCCGTTTGTCCAGTTTCGCCGCATATCCGGACTGCCACCATGGAGGAAATTCGTGTCTGATCCGACATGGTGCCGGGTCAAAGCCAGGATCATGCCCATTGTCAACGCTACCGACAATGCGGAAGAGCCACCATAGGAGATGAAGGGCAAGGTCATTCCCTTGGTCGGGATGAGATGCAGGGTTGAGCCCATATTGATGAAAGCCTGAAGGCCGAACCCTGCAATAAGGCCGGAAACCGCGACGATAGCGAACGGATCCTGCTCGCGCAAAACGCATTGCAGGCTGCGAATGACTATCACAAGAAACACGCCGATCACGGCGGCGCAGACAATCATGCCATATTCCTCCCCCGCAACGGCGAAAACGAAATCCGCATGGGCATCGGGAAGCAGATCCTTCACGCGGCCTTCCCCCGGGCCGCGACCCAACAGCCCCCCATTGCCGAAGGCGCGCAGGGCCATGTCGATCTGGTAATGGTCGCCCAGATTGGGATGTAGAAAGCGTTCAACACGAGAGCGCACATGGGCGAAGGCGATGAAGGCGCCGATAAAGGCGGCGATCATGGCCCCGACACCCGCGCCGACGAAGATCAGCGGCAATCCATCGACAAAAAGCTGCACAAAAAAAACCATCGTCACGACGGAGAGCATACCGATATCCGGTTGCGATTTAAGAAGGAAGAGAATGACCGCATAAACGCCGAAAGCGATGACCATGCCGGGGAAATGCAGCATTTTACCGTCGCGCGTCGTTTGGCGCCGTTTGGCAAGCAGCCACGCCGTGACAATCGCGAAAAACGGTTTGAGAAACTCGGAAGGCTGAACGGACATGAACGGCAGAGCGATCCAGCGCCGTGCCCCTTTAATCTCCAGCCCATGCACCAGCGTCATGAGCGTGGCCAGCAAAGCGAGCCCCCCGCCAATCAGCGCCATTTTGCGGATCGCCTCACGCGACATGGTGGAGACGAACAAAGTCACAATGCCGGCCACGGCCAGAAAAATCACCTGTTTGAGAATGAACATTTCACGCGATGCGCCGATGCGCACTGCGACAGCCGGGCTAGCGGCGAGGACGAGGATATAGCCGAATGCCAGGAGCACCCCGACGCAATAAAGCGTCACGCGGTCAATATTGCGCCACCAACGTCCGAAAGCCGAATTATCAACGCGGGAGGGGCCGGCCATATCAGCTCTTTTCACCTTCGGCCCATGCCGAAAATTTTGCGGGCGTATCAAGCGATTGCGCCAGATCCCGGAATGCGGTTCCACGTGCTTCAAAATGCGCGAACTGATCGAAGCTGGCGCAGGCGGGAGACAGTAGAATAACGTGCGTCCAGGTCGCCTTAGCCGCCGCAAAGGCTTGGATGACGGCGCGTTCCAGCGTGATGCAGTTTTCCCACGCCACGTTGTTCGCTTCAAGGGTCACGGCGAGTTTCGAAGCATCCTCACCGATGAGAAAAGCTTTCGTGACGCGATTTAAGAGGTGAGAAAGCGACGTGATCCCGCCTTCCTTAGCCTGCCCTCCCGCGATCCATATGACGCGATCATAACATTGCAGTGCCGTGGCCGCTGACTGCGCATTTGTTGCCTTGCTGTCATTGATGAAAGTCACGCCATCAATGCGCGCCACGACCTCCTGTCGATGGGGAAGGCCGGGGAAACTATTGAGCCCCGCCAAAATTTTCTCCGCCGCCACGCCGAGGAAGCGGCAAGTGTCGTAGGCGGCAAGGGCATTCTGCATATTATGCGCCCCCCGCAAAGCCTGTGCCTGTGACAAGTCCAGCAGAGCCGGGGTCAGATTAGCGGGCTGGTGCAGGGAAAGCGCATGTGGTTGCGCGCCGCGCGCACGGAGCATCTCATAAATATCCCGGCATTCTGCGTCATCAATACTGACAATCAGGCGATCCGCCGTCGTCATATGGTCAAAAACACGTGCCTTCGCCGCGGCATAATGCTGCATATCGCCGTGGCGTTCCATATGGTCGAGCGTCAGGTTCAGCAGGCAGGCCGCGTCAGCGTGGAAGCTGTCCAGCCTTTCGAGCATGTAGGAAGACATTTCAATCACATAGACTCCCCGATCATCCAAAAGGGGAAGCGCGAGCGCGGCGGGGCCGAGATTGCCTCCGGCCGCCACATCAAAACCGGCATGGGCGAGAATGTGGGCGATCAGTGCCGTTGTCGTCGATTTCCCATTCGTGCCGGTGATGGAGACAAATCGTGCTTTCGCGCCCTGTGATTTCACGGCTCGGTACAGCATTTCGGCATCCGACAATATTGGAACCCCCTCACGCCGCGCCAGCGCCGCCAAGGGGTGGGGGCTGGGGAGGTGATGCGGGATGCCGGGCGAGAGAATGAGCGCGTCAAACCCTTTGAGAGTGGTCGGGGACGCATATGTCAGGTAGGGATGCGTGTGTGACCGGTCGATATCCTGACGATCATCCCAGGCCGTAACCCGCGCGCCCATCCCGAACAGGGCATTGACGGCTGCAAAGCCGTTTCTACCGAGGCCGACGACCAGAAACTGCTGGCCTTTGAAGAGCGTGGAGGGAAATGGCTGGATCATCTGGAACGGTTTATTGGAGTTTCAGGGTTGATAGACCGATCAGCCCCAGCACGAAAGCGATGATCCAGAATCGGACGACAATTTTAGATTCGGACCATCCTTTTTTCTCAAAATGATGGTGAATCGGGGCCATCAGAAAAATGCGCCGCCCGGTGCGCTTAAACCAGAACACCTGAATAACGACTGAAATTGTCTCGACAACAAAAAGCCCGCCGACAATACAGAGAACGATTTCATGCTTGATCGCGACAGCAATCGCGCCGAGCGCACCGCCAAGCAGGAGGGACCCGGTATCCCCCATGAAAACCTCGGCCGGCTGGGCATTGAACCAGAGAAATCCGAGACCCGCCCCAACCAGGGCGGCGCAGAAAACACAGAGCTCCCCTGTCCCGGGGATGAAGTGGATCTGAAGATATTCCGCGAAGACACGATTGCCGACCAGATAAGTGATGACACCGAAGACGAGTGTCGCGATCAGAGTCGGCACAATCGCCAGTCCATCGAGCCCATCCGTGAAATTAACCGCATTGCCAAAACCCGCAATCGTTAGCATGGCAAAAATGGGGAAGGCCAAGCCAAGCGGAATGAGAAGATTTTTGATGAAAGGGATAGCCAGGGCATTCTGCATCCCGACCGGCATCAGGCTTTGCAACCAGTATCCGGCAATAAGCGCGGCCAGAAATTCGCACCCCAACCGCATTTTTTTGGAGACACCATGGCTGTTGCGGCGGGAGAGCTTGAGATAATCATCCGCAAATCCGACAGCGAAAAACGCCGAGGAGACAAACAGAACGGCCCAGACAAAGCCGTTTCTCAGATCAGCCCATAAGAGCGTCGAGGCGATGAGAGACAGGAAGATCATGACGCCGCCCATCGTCGGCGTGCCTGCTTTTTCAGTCAGATGGCGCGCGGGGCCCAATTCCCGGATGGGCTGGCCATCGCGCTGGATGCGTCTGAGATAGCGTATGAAAGGCTGCCCGAGGCTGAGGCTGATGACAAGCGCCGTGAGACACGCGCCGCCGGATCGGAACGTCAAATAGTGGAAGAGATTGAACAGGCCACCATGACCGCTCTCACTTACGGCGAACAAGCTGTAAAGCATCAGCCTTGATTTCCCTGCTTTTTCAGTGCGTCAACGACATCACGCATACAGCTTCCGAAGCTGCCTTTAACGAGGACAACATCCCCGGCGGCGAGCCCTTTGATTAAGAGCGGTGCAAGCCTACTGGCGGTTTCGCACCAGGCGCCTTTTTTTCCCGTCGGGAGGTGGTCGAAAACATCTTTCATCGCGGCGCCACAGCAATAAAGCGCGTCAGCGCTCGCGACAATGTCCGGCAGCAACGCCAGATGGGCTTCCTGCGCGTGGTTACCCATTTCCAGCATGTCGCCCAGAACGGCAATCCGCCGCTTTGCCGGCATGAGGGCAAGAGTGGCGAGTGAGGCCCGCATTGACAATCCGGAGGCGTTGTAACTTTCATCCAGAAGTGTAACGGACTCGTTCAGGATTGGCAGGCGCATACCGCGTCCCGCATCCGGCTTGTAACGGGCCAGGGCGGCAATGGCGAGGTCCAGATCCGCACCGACGGACTTCACCCCCGCAAGGACGAGCGCGGCGTCTTTTGCAAGGTGCCGCCCCGGCACACTGAGCGCGACGTGACGCCCGGAAAAAGTGAAACTGCTCCCCTCCGCCGTCATCTGAAGATCAAGCAGGCGCATATCCGCCGAGGGTGCGGTGCCAACACTGATAAATCGTGCGCGGGATGCTTCAAGCTTGCGTTTGAGGACGTCCCTGCCAAAAACCGAATCGGGGGCGATGGCGGTTCCGGTCTGGCGCAGACTGGCGAAAAGCGCGGATTTCTCCTCTACGATTGCTTCCAGTGAGCCGAGATGCCCGATATGGCTGTTTCCGATGGATGTGATGATCGCGACATCCGGGCGGACCATCTGCGCAAGGGGCGCAATCTCGCCAGCATGGTTCATGCCGATTTCACAGATACACCATACGATATCGCGGGGCAGACGCGCCAGCGTTAACGGCACGCCAATATGATTGTTGAAGGACTTGTCCGCGGCATGGGTGCGGCCCTGCGTCGCCAAAGCCGCATGGAGCATGTTCTTCGTCGTTGTCTTGCCGACACTGCCAGTGATGGCAATCATTTTGCCGGTGAAGCGGCTGCGCGCATAGACGCCCAGCGCTTGCAGCGCTTTCAAACTATCCGGCACTTCAATCAGAGGGCCGGACGTCGTGACGGGGCGATGCACAATGCAACAGGCCGCGCCTTTGCCGAAAGCCTCCGCAACATGGGCGTGCCCGTCATGTGACGAGCCTTCGAGGGCTATAAAGAGATCACCGGGCTGCAGAGTGCGCGTGTCGATGGAAATACCGGTGATGGCGATATCAGGGGCCGCTGTCGCACCCGTCGCCTCTGCCAGCTCCTCACCTTTCCATAGAACGGTCATCTCAGTTCCCTTTTGCCGCTTTGCCGCTTAACCAGGCGCGTCATATGCATTCACCCTGTTTGCTGTCTTAATGACAGAACCGCCCTGCGCGGCTGTCAAAATCTCACGAATGACGGCGGCATCATCAAATGGATGCGCTGCGTCTTTAATGATCTGCCCGGTTTCGTGCCCCTTGCCGGTGACGACGACGATATCGCCCGGTTCGGCATGTAGCACGGCGTGGGCGATGGCTGTGTGGCGGTCGCCGATTTCCGTGGCGTCAGGGCATCCCTGCATGACGGCTCGGCGGATTGCAGCGGGGTCCTCATCGCGCGGATTATCGTCGGTGACGATGCATTGATCCGCATATCTGGCGGCAATCTGACCCATTAGGGGGCGCTTCCCTTGATCACGATTGCCTCCCGCGCCAAAAATAACAGTCAGTCGATGCCGCGCATGCGGGCGTAGGCTTTGCAGCACGTGGCCGAGCGCGTCCGGCGTATGGGCGTAGTCTACAAATATCGAGGCACCATGATGCGATGCGGCGACAAATTCACACCGCCCGCGCACGCCCTGTAATTGTGTCAGACCCTGACAGATCTGACGGGCGGATTCTTCATCGTCCCATGCCAGAGCAGCCGCCAGCAAAATATTATCGACCTGCACGCGCCCGATGAGGGGGATGGCGATGTCATCCAGCATTTCCCCGAAAAGGCATAGTTTCAGACGCTGCCCCGTCGGGAGGGGCCTTGCACTGACAAGCCACAGCGCCTCACCAGCTACGCCCACTGTGCGAAGCGCGAGGGCGCGTGACGTTGCAATATCCTTTAATGTCGCAAGCGTTTCAGAGTCCATATCTGCATTGATCGCCGCCACACCCGCTGTGGGGAGGACTTCTCGGAAAAGCCGCAATTTGGCGTCGCGATAGGCGTCGAGAGTCTGATGGTAATCCAGATGGTCCCGCGTGAGGTTGGAGAAACCTGCGCGTGTCAATCTGACGCCATCAAGGCGAAACTGATCAAGCCCGTGAGACGAGGCTTCCAGCGCAACATGATCGACGCGGTGGGTTTTGAGGTCATGCAATGTCTCGGCCAGCTTCACCGGGTCGGGCGTTGTCAGGGGAGGGAGGCGCAAATCCAAACCCTCAGAAACGAGGCCGAGCGTACCGATACTGGCAGAACGCAGGCCCCGCATCATCCAGATCTGCCGCAAAAAATCCGCTGTGCTTGTCTTGCCATTCGTGCCGGTGATGGCCGCGATCTCAGCAGGTTGCGCGCCATAAAACGCGGCGGACAGAAGGGCGAGGTCGCGCCGGGGATTGGTAGAGGCAAGATGCAGGATGTCACGGCCCGCGATGGCGGTTACCGCATTGGGGCCGTGATGGGACATGACGACATCAGCCCCCTTCGCCACTGCCTGCGGCATAAATGTCGCGCCACTGACGGCGGCGCCATCAATCGCCACGAAAAGACTGTTCAAGGTGGCCAGGCGGCTGTCACTCGTCACCCCGCCAACCGTCCGACCTACCCATTCCGGCCTCACGGAGGAGGGCAGGGTGATGCGCGCTTGTCTGAATAGCTCCTGCAATTGCATGGCAATCGGCCCTCCTTTACTTTCTGGGTTGTGACGATAATTTCATTTTGGTGGTCTGCGGCTTTTTCTCCGCTTTCCTGACCCGCGCCGCGCCCGGGTCATTCCCCGGCCCAAGCGGGCGCACGCCGGGCGGGATGGCGGGCTCCAGCGTCATGGCCAGGGCGGCGTCGATTTTGGCGGCATTTTCCACGTCGGGGAAAAGGCCGAGTATGGGACCGATGCGCGCGATCAACTTCCCGGCTGTCGGCGTTGCATTCCAGCCCGCTGTTGAGAAATTATAGGTTTCCGGGATGCCTTTCGGCTCATCAAGCATAACATACACGGCGTAACGCGGGTTATTCATCGGGAAAATCGACGTGAAAGCGGAGATATTCGCGTGTTTGAGATAGCGCCCGTTCGCGCCGATTTTTTCCGCCGTGCCTGTCTTGCCGCCCACGAAATAACCCGGCACTTCAGCTTTCCTGGCCGTACCCTGCGTCACGTCGAGGCGCAACATCCGGCGCAGAAGGCGGGATGTGCTGTCAGAAAGGACGCGTCGCCCCTCCGGCGTCACGGCGCGATCATCACTATCCCGCGTGGGCGGCAGGCCGACGCTTGTGCTCTGGCTGGTTTCATCCGCACCCATCGTGTCGGGGTCTTCATCGCGTGAAAGGAGGGTCGGGGTGATGAGAATGCCCCCATTAACAGTCGCCGCCGTGCCCCGGACGATGGCGAGAGGCGATTCCGCGATTCCGTGACCGAAACCGATCGTCATCACCGTCGCGATCCCCCAGTTTTTGCGGGCGGGCACGATGGGGCGGGCGGCTTCGGGGAGTTCGACGGGGACGCGGTCAAGAAACCCCATTTGTCCCAGCCATGATTGCTGCCTCTCCGCTCCGATATCGAGCGCGATATGGGCCGCCGCGGGATTGGAGGATTTCGCCAATACATCAGGGAGGGCCAGCCACGGGGCGAAATGATCTGACTTAATGTCGCGAATGGTGAAGCGCCCGATCTTGATCGGAATGGTTGAAAACCGGTCCCAGATATGCGCGACTTTCATTTCAAGCGCGGCCGCGGCAACCTGCAACTTGAAGGTTGAACCAGGCTCATACATTCCCGTCACAGCGCGGTTAAAGCGGGCATCGTCCGGTGCGCGGCCGAAATCATTAGCGTCATAATCGGGCAGGGAAACCATGGAGAGGATCTCACCCGTACGCACATCCATGACTATCCCGGCAGCGCCTTTCGCCTGAAAATGATGCATCGCTTTATTGACCACATCGCGCGTGACAACCTGCACCCGCGTATCAATGGAAAGGCGGATCGGTGTCCGATCTTTCAAAAGGCGGTCATTGAAGAATTTCTCAATACCGGCCACGCCATGGTCATCAATATCCACGGCACCCAGTATCTGGGCCGCTGTCCGGCCGAGCGGGTAATGGCGACGCTCACCATTTTCAAAATAAATACCGGGGATGCCCAGATTATTGACGGCTAGTTGCTGCGACGGTAAAATGTCCCGCGCAAGATAGACAAATTGCTTATCCTGACGCAGCCTCTGCACCGTTGATTTCACATCGAGATCCGGAAGAACGGTTTTGAGTTTTTTTGCGGTCTCCTCGGGGTCAATCAATTCCTGCGGGTTAGCGTAGACTTGCGCGACGGGGAGGGACATGGCCAGGATCTGGCTATTGCGATCCGTGATCGCAGCGCGCTGCACTTGCAGGACTGGCATTGTCCGCCCGTCATCGCCCTCCGTCAAATCCGGCACAATCGGGATTTGCGCACTGGCTTCACCGTTGGTCGGCAACATCGGATTGATGATGGAGGCGAGGAGGAGGCGCAGGCAGAGCGCCAGAAAAAGGAAGGTAAACCCGACCCCGACCCAGAAAATACGTATATGCATCCGCTCCAGATAAGGCGGCTCACGCCGGGCTGCGATGGGGGCAGCGGCGCGGTGCGCTCTCCGGTTCAGACGCGTTCTGCGTTTTCCGTCATCGTGAGGTGGGCTGGGCACGGCTTACTGGGTGGGACAAGTCAAGGGCGCCGCGGCGCGGGCGGTGGCAACGCACCGTCAGCCATTGCAAAAGTGGACTTCGTATTATGTGTGCCAAGCTGACGGTAACGTGCCTTCGTGGCTGTCAGACGCCCGCCTGAGGAGGGGCGCCAGGCCACAGCGGGCGTTGCCACAGCGCGGGCGCCGCGATAAGTGGCGTAATGCACGTGGGAGTCAGCGCGCGCGCGCGCGGCTGGTGTCGCCTCATGTTTCAAGGGGGGTGTGGCCAGGGCCAGGCGCGTCGAAAGATGAGGCTTATCGGTCACAACATGATGGGGCGTCGCATCTCCCTGTGCAGCGGCCATAACTTCAGCCGGCTTGGCTTTTACGACCTGGCCCATTTGTGTCGCGGGCGCGGGCGCTGCACGCTGCGCCAACGCGTTGCTTGTCGGGGCGGAAGCCTTCGCGACCATCATATCACGTTGCGGTCCTGCACTGCCGGGGGCTGGCAATGCGGCAATGGCCGTGCCTAATCTCTTATATTGCGTGGGTGCCATCGGCGTGAGATCCGTCAGGAAGCGTGCAGATAATTTCTGCAGGCGGTCCGGCTGGTTCAGAAGCGCCCATTGGGATTGCAGCATGGCGGTTTGCTGCCGGACATCATCCGTCTGGCGAACAATGGTCCGGATGTTCTCGTCAAGAACATTTGTTTGATGCTTTTTCGAGTAAAGGAAAAGCCCGGATGCGCCGGCGAGCAGGACGCAGAAAATAGTATATGGCCGAATCATGATGTGCCCTCGAGTGGCTCTATAATATGTCGTGTTTTTTCCAGTACCCGGATTTTTGCGCTTCGGGCGCGCGGGTTTTGTTGAATTTCGTCATCGGAAGGGGTGAGCGGCTTACCATGCGGCAGCCGATACATGTTTGTCGGCTCCGCCAAAGTCACCGGCATGTGACGTGATGGGCGCGCGACGCGACCCGCTGCCGCCTGCATGGCGCGTTTCACGAGGCGATTCTCCAGCGAATGGAAGGTGACCACCACAAGGCGACTCCCCTCCCGCAGCAATCCGGGTGCTGTTTCAAGCACGCGTTCAAGATCATTCATCTCATCATTGACGGCGATACGAATGGCCTGAAAAGTACGCGTCGCCGGGTCAATGCGTGAGCGGTCAGGATGCACCACCTTGCGGATGATCGCGGCAAGCTGTCCCGTCCGATGGATTGGTTCTTCCTGCCGCGCTGCGACAATCGCGCGGGCGACACGACGGGCGAGGCGCTCCTCACCATAATGATAGATGATATCCGCCAGCGTCGCTTCATCCGCATGATTAACGAGATCTGCAGCGGATTGACCCGATTGCGACATGCGCATATCGAGCGGCCCATCCTGGCGGAAGGAGAAACCGCGCTCAGCCTGATCGATCTGGAAAGATGACACGCCGAGATCAAGCACGATCCCGTCAAATGGCGCCACATCGGCGAAAAGCGTCGCCATATCGCGGAAATTTCCCTGGCGGATTTCAAAAGTGGGCGCGGCCCTGCGATCATTGACGGCAAAATGATCTTGCAGCGCCTGCCCGCGCGTGATCGCATCGGGATCTTTATCCAGCGCGAAGAGATGGGCTGGCGCCTCTGCCATCATGGCGCGCGCATAACCGCCGCCGCCAAACGTCCCATCGAGGTAAGTGCCGCGACTTTGAATTTGCAACAGCGTGAGGACCTCACGCAGCATGACCGGGTTATGGCCCTCAAATTGCGATATGATTGGCATCTTGACGCACGGGGGAAGCGGAACGGTCATGATGCGTCCGACCCCTTGATGGATGAAGCGGTGCGCTGCGCGGACGTGGCGCGGGTGCGCAGACGGACTTCCTCCCGCCTTTTGATGGCCGCGCCCGACTCCCAGATCTGAAAAACGCGTCCGAGGCCCATGAAAGTGACGTCGTCAGACAATCCCGCATGTTGCTTAAGCATGTCAGGGAGGATGATGCGCCCCTCTTTATCCGAATCGATTGGATAGGCCTCAGTATAGAGGCTGGCAGCGAGGTCGTCATGCTCCTCAGAAAAAATATCGATATCATCAAGCGGGCGGGCAAGTGCGCCGAAAGAAGCGGGGGACCAGGCCTCAATGCAGGGATGCAAATGCGATGGGCGCAGAATCACAAGCGTACCGTCACCGGATTGCAGCGCCTTAAGCGCGTTCCGGAACGGTGCGGGGATTGATACACGCCCTTTGGCGTCAAAACGGTTTTGGTGCGTGCCTAAAAACACACTCACGCCGCCTTGCTCCCGTCAAAATCTGTCATCAAACACCCGTGAAATCAGTTAACGAGTATCTTTATCGTTTTGCAGGATATCATGGGATTTTATGGGAAGTCAAATAAAAAACCGTAGAAAACCGCCAAAAATCAGAGGCGTACGCGAGATTTTAATTTTTTATTGGAGTTAAAAAAGCGTTTCATTTGCTGTGCAACAATATGGAAAGACCCTCTTTTGTTTTTTATTTGTTCTTATTATGTTCCCGTTTAACCGTGACAGGGAAGGTGCTTCCATTAACGATTAACGGTGGGTCAGATGATCGATAAGCCGGGTTCTGTCCGCCGAGGCGGGGCGACCATTCATCTTGGGCGCGACTCACATCGCACCTCATGCAACCAACCCGAGTGACAGGGCGGAGGGGCCCTTCATCACGTCAGACGTGACGCGTCACTCCTATTCGGTCTTGCTCCCGATGGGGTTTACCATGCCCCGGACGTTGCCGCCCGAGCGGTGCGCTCTTACCGCGCCGTTTCATCCTTACCCAAAGCCCGAGAGCCCGTTGAGCGGTTTGATTTCTGTGGCACTTTCCCTGAGGTTGCCCTCGCCGGCTGTTAGCCGGCACCGTCCTTCCGTGGAGCCCGGACTTTCCTCTACACGTAGCTTGATGCTGGTGCAGCGGTCGCCTGACCATCTAACCCGTGTTTTACGTGCAGCAGGGGCGGGCTTTCGTCAAGACAAGTTTGCCTTGACCCCGCTGCCCGGAGACGTCACTGCGCGGGCATAGGGTGATAATGCCCCGGACTGCCCGCATCATTCTGCAAGGTGCGGTCCGCCTTATTCACGAGAATCGTGAAGGCCGTGGCCGTTTTGCCATCAATGCCGGGGCAGCTATCTGTCGCACGCACCAGAAACTGGACATGCGTGGCATGTGCCGGGTTGGCCCCGTTGATGATCGGGACAACGCAGCGGCGTGGCACATCCAGCAGCCCCTGGTCTTTCACGAGCAGGCGCAAATGCTCCGTCAACTTGGTATTGTCAAACCAGGCCAGATCATTGAACTGAACCTTGTCCGCCGCTTTCGGGAGCCATCCCATTTTCGCGGCAAGAAGCGTCATCAGCGCCACCGGGATAATGACCAGAAGACGGCGCAGTATATGCTGCCGCAACGTCCGTCGGGGCCGACGCGCAAGGCCGGGCCCGGATGGCTGCGGCGTTGCGCCGTCCTGTTTCTGCGACGTCATGGGTCAGAGAGACACATCTTCATGCCACTGGGCATGATGGCGCTTCAGCATGTCGCGTGCTTCATCCGGTCCCCAACTACCAGCTTTATAATGTGCCATGGGTGTGACTTTGTCAGCCCAGGCTTTCATCAACGGCGCCAGCCATGTCCACGCCGCTTCAACCTCATCCCGACGGATGAACAGGATCGGGTCACCCCGGACCGCATCCAGCATCAGGCGCTCATAAGCATCAGGGTAACGCGTCTGGAATGTCTGCGCGAAATCAACGCGCATCGTTGCCTGGCCGAGGCTGAAATCATCATGCTCGGGGTTTTTGGCGTTGAACGTCCAGGAAATACCCTCATTCGGCTGGACACGGATGGCCAACGCATTGCGTTTGGCTTCCGTCGGGAAAAGCCGCGACTCCGTTGGTTTGAAGGTGATGACAACCTCACTGACCTTCTGCTCAAGTCTTTTCGCCGTACGGATGAAGAACGGCACGTTTTTCCAACGCGGTGAGTCAATTTCGGCGCAGAGCGCGACGTAGGTCTCGGTCTGGCTTTCCTTACCGAGTTCCTCCAAATATCCAGGGACATTTTCAGAACCCATCTTTCCTGCGACATATTGCCCGCGCACAGCGTGAGACGCGATCGTCTTACTGTCGAAAGGCTTCAGGCCCTGAAGCACGGCAACCTTGGCGTCGCGCACATCATCAGCGGCCATTGAGGCTGGTTTTTCTATCCCGATCAGCGCGAGCACCTGAAGCAGATGATTTTGGATCATGTCGCGCAGGGCGCCGGACTCATCATAATAAGCGCCCCGTCCTTCGACACCCACTGTTTCAGCAGCGGTAATCTGCACGGACTCGATATAGTCGGATGACCAGACAGCCTCAAACATAGGATTGGAGAAGCGAAGGGCAATCACGCCTTGCACGGTTTCCTTGCCGAGATAATGATCAATGCGGAAGATATTTTCTTCCTTGAAATATTGCCCGACCGAATCATTGATTTCGTTCGCGGTCGCGAGATCGACGCCGATCGGCTTCTCCAGCACAACGCGTGCGTCGCCAACGGCGAGTTTCTTGTCATGTAGGTTTTTAGCAATCGCACCATAGAGGTTGGGCGCTGTCGCGAAATAAAAGACGCGCACACGATCCGCCCTGTCTTCGGGAATGAGCGCGCGCAGACTGTTCCAATCACTCTCCGGTTTGGGGCCATCAAGGCTGACATAATGAACGAGCTTCAGGAAACGCTGAATTTTGGCGTCGTCGAAATCCTCTTTTTTGACAAACTTCTTAAGGGCCTCCAGCGCACGTCCCTGATACGCTTCACGGGTCAGAGGCGAGCGCGCCGTGCCGATAATGCGCGCCTCTTCCGGCACCTGCCCCTCAAGCATCCGATAATAAAAGCCGGGGAGCAGTTTGCGCATCGTCAAATCACCTGTTGCGCCGAAGATGACGTAATCAAATGGTTTGACGGTTACGGTACGAGACATGGGTCTCACCTTTCTTAATAAGAAAATGAAATATCGTGGCCATTATGCACAGACGTAAGCTGAGGGTAAAGGAGACGGCAAAGTCCGCCCCTGGATGCCTGACGTTCTGCATGGCCGTTTCGCTTCGACGTGCTTTTCGCGATGCCGAAGTGGCGACAGGAGGGAGATCGAACAGGGTGGCGACATTGATCGCCCATTGACCAAACGGAAGAACGATTGATAATCCGACCCTGAGATTATTCGATCATGAGGGCCTATATCTATGGATGATACGACAATAACGCAAGATGCCGCCGCTGAAAGCGGGGAGGTGTCCGCCAAACGGCTCCAATCGATCATTGATCGGGTCGAACGTCTGGAGGGGGAGCGTAAGGCGCTTGCAAGCGACATCAAGGATATTTTCCTTGAGGCGAAATCGGCAGGTTTCGATGTGCCAGTGCTCCGCCAGCTTCTTCGTATCCGTAAGCAGGAGCCGTCAGAGGTGGAAGAGCAGGAAACCCTCCTACATCTTTATCGTCATGCCTTAGAGATGTAAGCGTTAAGGGTAAAATTCAGGGAAGAGGGGAGCGGTGTGTCGATGGACGATATGTCTTCAGTTCTGCCGGAAACGATGTCTTTGCCCCTCATACTCGGCTTTGTCATTGCCCTTCTTCTTTTTTTCTTTGTGGTGCTGATGAATATCATCCGCCGCCTGCACGTTATGGAGCAGCAATTGGTGGATATCGGCACTGACCTCCGAACCGTGTCCCTCCGCCTCGCGATGAATGAGCTGGATGAGCCGGTCATGCACCCAGGCGACACAGGCGCGGACATGTCGGAGGACAGGCCCAGCGTGTCTCTTGCTTCCGCGCCTGCCATGGCGGCATCAGCGCCGCCTTTGGCTCCATTGCAAGAGGCCGCCATGCCACGGGCGCGCTATATTAATAATGATGCCGGGAATATGCCCGTCCTGCCGCCGGAAGCCTATCAGGATTATGCGGATAACCCGTCAAATCTCTCCTCCGCCGATCTGCTGAAGCAGACGCATTTTGACCCGCCCGTAGAAGCCGTAACGGCCAAGGGCGCGCGACGTGCCGCGACGCAGCCGCCCCCGACGCCGGAGGAGGATGGCGATATCTGGCGCCTCCGTGCGACGCGTCGTGCCCCGATCGCGCGCGGCGAGGGGACGCATGGCGCACCCCACGCTGAACCGCCGAAAGTGCGTAAAGAGCCCACTCTGAAGTGGCCGCCCAAATCGTCATCGACGTGATCAATCTATTTTGCTGCGGGATTCGTGCGGGCGGTCTTCAACCGGAAACTGCTTTGCGCAGCATGACGGGGTCATCCCGATGGATAAGTGCGTCACGGTGCGTGCCCGCGAGATCATCCGGGAAAGCCGCGCTGCGCTGCCCGGCCATCCCTTTGCGCTTCTTCTGATGAGTAGGATGTCAGGCCGCGCGCCACCTCCGCGCCTTTCGGGTCCGTGACCGTTACAAGCGCATTACGCGGAAATTGGCCGTCAATTTTCTGCACTCCGACAGCGAGGAGTGAACTGCCCTTCCGAAGCGCCTGCACGGCGCCCGCATCGATCTGGAAGGTGCCACTCGGCCGTAAAGACCCCATGATCCATTTTTGCGCGCTTTACCGGCACCCGCATGGGCGCTAAACCATGGCACCCGTGCGCCGGACGATAATTTTTTCAGGGGATGATCGATATTCCCGCGGGCGATGGCCATCCGGGCACCCGCTTGTGTCGCAATATACGCGGCGATCAGTTTCGTCTTCATCCCGCCGGAAGAGTAACCGGGCGGGGGCTACCCCATGGCGCGAATCTTATCGTCGATTTCCTCAACATGGGGAATATGGGTGGCATCCGCATGGGTGTGGGGGTCCTGCGTATACAGCCCGTCGATGTCGGAAAGCAGGATTAGCGTGTCAGCATCCACCATCTGCGCGACTCGCGCCGCGAGGCGGTCATTATCCCCGAAGCGTATCTCCTCAAACGCAATCGCATCATTTTCATTGATGACAGGCACGCATCCCATGCAAAGAAGCGCCCGAAGGGTCGAGCGAGCATTGAGGTGACGCTCCCGATTTTCTGTGTCTTCCGATGTCAGAAGCAATTGCGCGGCGGCGTGGGCCTGGTGCGCCAGGGAAGCGCTCCAGGCTTGCGCGAGGCGGATCTTGCCCAACACTTGCCGCGGCCTGCTTCTCCGCCAGGCTGAGGCGGGCGGCAGTCATATTGAGCTGGGTCCGCGCCAGGGCGATGGCACCTGATGAGACGATGATCACCTCAATGCCTGATTGGCGCCAGGATGCGATATCCGCGCTGACACTGTCGAGCCAGCCATCGCACAATTTAGCGCCTTCAGTGTCAACAAGAAGGGCACTGCCGATCTTGACGACAATGCGTTTCGCGGATTGGAGAGGAGAGACCATACTCACATGTCCGTCAGGATTGTTTCAACGACCTTACGCGATCCTGCGCGGCACGCAAAAGTTTTTCCAACCCGTCATGGGAGACGGCGGAAAGGAGGAAAATCTCCGTGCCTGCTGCTTTTTCAAGCGCGCGTTTTTTGGCGCTGATCTGCTGGGGCGTCAGGGCATCACATTTATTAAGCACGATGATTTCAGGCTTATCCGCAAGTGTCGCGTCGTACCGTTCCAGCTCCGTGCGGATCAGGCGGTAATTTTTGACGAGGTGCTTCTCCGTCCCGTCCAGCAGATGAATCAGTGCTGCACAGCGCTCAACATGGCCGAGGAAGCGATCACCCAGCCCCGCACCATCACTCGCGCCCTCGATCAGTCCGGGAATATCGGCGATGATGAATTCTTCCGTCATGGAAAGGTGCACCACACCAAGTTGTGGGTGGAGTGTGGTGAAGGGATAATCCGCAATTTTCGGTTTTGCCCGGGAAGATACTGAAAGCAGGGTGGATTTACCGGCATTGGGTAATCCGACAAGACCAATATCAGCAATGAGTTTCAGCCGAAGCCACACCCATCTCTCTTCACCCGGCCAACCCTTATCGGCACGGCGAGGGGCGCGGTTGGTGCTGGTTTTGTAATAGGCATTGCCGTAACCGCCATCCCCCCCCCGACAAAGCAGAATTTCCTTACCGTCAGCATCAAGGTCCGCCAGCATGATCTCACGCGATTCATCGAAGATCTGGGTGCCGATGGGGACGTTGATGATGACATCATCCGCTTTAGCGCCGGTCCGGTCGGACCCTGCGCCATTCCCACCTTTCCGCGCCCGGAAATGCTGCGTGTAACGAAAGTCGATCAGCGTGTTGAGGTTGGGTACGGCTTTTAAAATGATATTCCCGCCGCGGCCGCCATTTCCGCCGTCCGGACCGCCGAATTCCACGTATTTTTCACGTCGGAAAGCGACGACACCGTCACCGCCATCACCGGAACGAAGATAGATTTTGGCCTGATCTAGGAATTTCATGGGCCACCTGCGGGTCTGTTCAACACAAAGAAAAGGCCGGTCTGTCGCAAGACCGGCCTTGGGGGAAGGTGTGCCCTTCCATCATTTATCGCGTCAGGATTTACAGGGCGACAGAGGCGTGGACCCGCCCCTCTGCCCGACGCGTAAATTTGACGTGCCCGTCCGAGAGGGCGAAGAGCGTGTGATCACGCCCCATCCCGACATTGTCACCGGCGATTATTTTCGACCCGCGCTGACGGACGATGATATTGCCCGCAATAACGCGCTCACCGCCGAATTTCTTGACTCCAAGGCGGCGGCCTGCGCTGTCGCGACCGTTACGGCTTGAACTGCCTGCTTTCTTTTGTGCCATTTCAGCTTCTCCCTATCTTCCGGCGACGCGATCAGGCCGCGTTGATGCCTGTGATGCGCAGCACTGTCACGGGCTGGCGATGGCCGTTTTTGCGACGGCTGTTCTGCCGGCGGCGCTTTTTGAAGGTGATGATCTTTGGCAGGCGATCCTGCGCGATGACGGTTGCCGTCACTGTCGCGCCCGCGACCAGAGGGGCACCAAGCGTCATCCCGGCATCGGAGCCAACCGCCAGAACGTCAGAAAATGTGACGGTGCTACCGGCTTCCGCCTCAAGTTTCTCGACTTTAAGTGTTGCTTCTGTGGTCACGCGATATTGCTTGCCACCTGTACGTATAATTGCGAACATAAATCCCTCGTAAAATCGAACTCTTGACGATTTTTGCCGAAGTTACTCCCCAGTCGGCACCGCCCAGTCGCTTTTTATTTATAGCCGCCTCACGACAGTAGGCTCCGCACGATACCGGAAAAGATCCGCTTACGTCAACTGTTTTTCACCCTTTCATGGCCGCTGGGCGGCCTGGCCTCAAAAAGAAACGTCATCCCCTTGCAAAGGGGGGCGCTTTCCTGCTTATGAGAGCTCAGCCGACGACCGGAACCCGTATGGAGAGGTGACCGAGCGGTTTAAGGTAGCGGTCTTTGACGGCGAAACAAATTGTGAAAATGGATTTTTTAAAGGTGGTCGTATAGCCTATCCTATCCTCCGATGGAGTTTGATCGATACGTTTTTTCGGCGAACTCCAATAAAAACGGACGATGTTTATGGTTTTTTTACTAAATCTCCATGTGACATTTCTAATAACCAAGCTTTTTTAGGGTGAAAATCCTTTTTGCCCCGAGCGAAAAATCTGATGGCTCGCTACAGCGGCCTATTATCCTCAATGACATAATATAGTGTGTATGCGCCCGATTTTGATGTGGCGGATTTCGTGCGGCGCGCCCGCGGCGTGCGATGACGCATATGAAAGCACGCGTTGCTCCCTAATCATTGGATTTGCCGCTGCTTAAAACAACCTCGAGTTTAAAGTTGGCGTCGCTTTCTCTGTTTAAATTTGACATTAAAGAAATCGCCGACACCGCGTTCCAGTCTGGATTGGCGCGCGGCGCGGACGACCCTGGCGCGATTTTGCGGGAAAAATCAGGTCTCAAAGGCGAAGGGGGGAAAAGTAAAAAATTCTGACCTGCGTAGATTAAAGAAATATTTCAGATCGCCCAGCCAATATTGTTGTCGAAGGATGCGCATCACAAGCTGAAAAGCGCGCCTGACCTCCGATAACAACCGATTAGACCGCCGCCCACGATGTGAGCCGGAAGAGGTGATAAGCCAAGGCAAGGGGCGGGCCGGCTCACCCGATTTCGCGCCCTTTGGCGCAGGAATGCATCAGCCCGTCAGTCTCACGGGGCGCGTTGCGTCGAGGAATTGCGCATTCGCCAGAAGTTCGGCGCGGATGACAACGAGATAGGCAATGCCGCGGATCAGCTCCATGCGCGTCATAAGGTCAGACTCATTATATTCCAGCGCGCGAAATCGTCATAACGCCACGGCCGCAACGCGTGCGGAACGGACATGCTCATCATGCGCATGTTCAATTCTGTCCAGAAGCAGGGTCGCTGCACGGCGCGCGCGATCAGGCAGGTGATCACGATTTAAGAGGGCGCGCAGGCGGATGATATTCATGCCGAGCGTCAGCGTGGCCAATGTGCCTCTGAGATAGGTCTCGACGGCGGGGGAGGGTGTGTTACCCGCGTGACGGATCAGTTTTGCGAATCGATCGAGATTGCCGCTGATCCACATTCTCGTGTCTGGCAACGTCTGAAGATGACAGAGCGCTCTTAATTCTGCCAGCATCTGCCGCCTTAATCGCATGCGTTCTGTCTCAGGGTTAAAGGGCATGATGATGCGGAAAGCCAGAACCGCCGCCGCAGCGGCGCAGACGACGGCGAAGTCTGAATTGAAAAAGGAAATTTCATCAAGTCGTTGATGATTCTGGATATTAAGCATCGTCGGCATGAGGAGGTCGAACGCTGATGAAACGCCGATCGTCGGCTTATTCAGGTGCGCCAGACCTGAAATGAACATCGGTGGGAAAAGCGCGAGAATCAGCGTCTCATAAGTATCGAAGGCCGGGACAAAAATCATTGTGAGAACGCCGGCAATGAGAGCTGACCAGAGGACACCACGTAAAAACTGCGTCGTGCCAAGAACGGGATTTTCCTGGGTCGCGAATAATCCGCAGATCAGCGCAAGATTCGATATGAAAAGGGGGCCGGATGGCCAGGCGGTGATTTCGTATAAGAGTGCGCAGATGATGATGGCGGAGAAGACGCGAATGATATTATTCACCGCCTCACGCACATCACGATGCACGGGCAGGCGGAATCGGAAACGATCACGTGGGATCTGATGCGTGCTGGCATTATATTCCAGCAAGGCATCTTCGATCTTCCTCGACATTTCCGAGATGGAAACATAAAGGACGCGCGCATCAACCTCATCTTCCCGCGATGGAGGGTGCGATGTATGCGTGTCGTCATGGGTCTAAGGGGTAATCGCGGCGTCGCGGCAGCTTATCCGCAGGAGGTGCAATTCCGTCAGAATATCCGCCAGGGGGCATCCTGTTCGAGGCGCGGCGTGATGGTGAGGACAAATTCCCGCACGCGCGTCAGCATATCATTCAGGCGCGGTTCCCGATGTTTCAGCGCAGCAAGTCGTGCCGTCATGCCCAGACATCGCGTCAGCAGAACAGCGACGACGGCGAGGTCGGCCCGGGCGTGATCCCCTTCGTGACCATGAGGGCCCATCTCAATTTCCAGATATTCAACTTCACTGTTTAGGCGCAGAATCCGCCCGAATAATTCTTGCCCCTGAAGGCTTCTCTTGATCGTCATGCGGGCCCGTTTCTCCTGCTGAAGGGAGAAAATCATTCCCATCGCCACCTCGCATACGACGCCGAGGCCAATATAGGTGCTTCGGGACACGGCGAGGAAAAAGACATTATCCGGTGCCTGTGACGCATCCAGCGCAATGATGGCGCAGGTATAGCCCGCCAGTGTCATGGTATAGGCGCGGTAGGAGGTGAAAAAGTCGCCAACCCGGCGCATGACCCGACCCATATCGCCAAAGCCGGGGAAAAGAGCCAAGGCTCCTGCGGGAAGGCGGCGATCAGCAGCACGCTGGCCACGCCCCCCCAGCAAAGTGCCCGCCAGGCGCCATCGCGCTTTGGAAAGGTTTTCCCCGCGTGTGGCCTGCGCAACGGCCCAGACGGTTGAGGGCGCCCAAACCGGACTGTCCAGCTCCACCCAGAGAGCGATCGCGAGGGCAATGAGGGCTGCAATCGTGTTGCGGAAAGCAAATTCAACGGCTTGCGGCGATGGGGCGTACAGCCATTTCCATCGGGCGCGGAAATCGGGGCGCGGTCGCAAGGAGTCGACCGCGCCCTAATCGGGTGGCGCATTGTAAAAAAATTCGTTCAGCCACCGTCACGCGTGGTTCCTGCCTAAAAATGCGTGCGTCAAAGAACGTCCCCCCGCCTGTTGGGAAAGACGTATTCCATTGCACAATGAAGCATTGAACGCAGCGTCAGAACGGACATTGTCCCACAACAGGATATAAAAATCCTTCAATGTCGCGTCAATTTAAGTTGGATGAAGCTGCGTCCGGGTTTGTGAGATGGCATCGGCAACGAGTCGCAAATCCGAAAGAAAACAGCGTTTTTTAAAGTCCTGGGAGGCGTGGTCCTGGATGCGCAAAAGGTAAGATGGGTGCACGGTGATGAGCGCATCACAATTTCCGAGACGGAAAAATCTTGAGCGCTCTCGATTAACGGTCACGGGGCGACCCAACATAGCTGAAGCGGCGGAGGCGCCAAGCAAGATAATGTGTGTCGGTGCAATGAGCGATATTTCCTGCGAGAGCCAGGGGTGACATTGATGGATGTGGATGAGGTCCGGCTTCTGATGAAGGCGACGCCCGTAGCGGTGCACGAAACGGAAATGTTTGACGGAATTCGTGACATAAAGGCGCGCCCGCTCAAGCCCGACCTCGCGCAGATTTTGGTCAAGCAGGGCACCGGCAGGCCCGACGAAGGGGCGACCGGAGAGATCTTCCTGATCACCCGGCTGCTCACCGATCAGCATGATTTTCGCGTCAAGGCGGCCCTCCCCGAAGACGGTCCGTGTGCCGATGTCACAAAGTTCACAGGCTGCGCAATCAACAGCATGTGCCCTCAGCTGCGCGAAACGACTTTCACGATTCGGTTCAGGCGCCTCTGACGCACCCGTCTGATGTTGAGTTAAAGGCGCGTCGGGGATGAGAGAGGGGATGGTTTTGACTGGCAGACGAAGTTGGGGAAGCTGCGCCCAATACCCTGATCCGAAAGCAATCTCTGGTTGAGACTTTTCATTCTGCGCTTTAAGTCCCCCTCGGGAGGAGAATAAGGCACTTCCCGTCCATCGAATCGTAACTGTGTCACCTGAAACAACCCAAGGAGAGGGGATCATGCGCGTTAAAGTTGCGGCCTGACCTGTGAAGATGCGATGGCCTCGCATGTCAAATACGGATTGTGTTGACCGGTCAGGCGCTATTTCCCTGCCAAAAAGTGCTAATTTTACAAAAGATTCACGGAAGCGCAGCACAGCCTCGCGACCGGCCTGGATAAGAGCCTCGATTTTCGGGGTTAAGGCGGCAATTTGGGCGTCATCCTGCTGGTGCAACGCCATGACAAAGGTGTAGAGCGTCTCAAAACGATGTGAGTCCTGCGCGTGAAACGCTTCCTGCAATTGCACATATCTTTGACGCGTTATTTTGAATGGTGAGGTGTTTTGTTCTGTCGAATCAAGGTTCTGACGTTGAAAAAGATCATCAGGAGGGTTAACGATCCAGTTGATATTGCGGGAATTAATACCGGCGGAAACATGCTTCCGGGTGGCGTCACGCCATGACCGGAAGTCATCGTGGTGAGCAAGTGTCACGTCAAACATATTGTTATTAACCTTTCATCCAGATGTGACCGGAAAATCTCCGCACTATAATTTTTTTTAATAAAATAAGAATATCTTCCGAAATACTTAATAACCGCTTTTCTATCAGTGAGCGATTGGCATCGCTGTTGTGCAGTTTGATGAAGCATTAACGATCATTGACGAATTTCAACCGGTAGAAGCTTTTGAGACGTGCGAATCAGAGTTTCTTTTTTTTTGTAATTCCTGTAGGATTAACAGCATTAACGATCCTCTCGTAAGGCATCGGGGCATATTTGAAGCCGATATTTTGTAGCAACTTCTTTATCATGGGAACGTTCTGAGTTCCCGAGTAAAAAACCAGACCAGGGTAAATAAATGTCCGAGCATGACAACAATAAAGCTCTCCTTGAGCTTACAGTGAAAATCGTCTCTTCACATGTTGCAAATAACCCCGTGACAAGTGAAGATCTGCCTTCGATGATCAAACGCGTCTATGAAGCCCTTCGCGGGGCCGGCGCCGTTGAGGCAGAGCCAGAGCGTCCGCAGCCAGCTGTGCCGATCAAACGCTCGGTATTTCCGGATTACATCGTGTGTCTGGAAGACGGCAAGAAGCTCAAGATGCTGAAACGCCATCTTCAGAGCGCTTATGGCATGAGCCCGGAACAATATCGCGAGCGTTGGGGCCTCCCGGCGGACTATCCCCTGGTTGCGCCGAATTACGCGGAGCGTCGCTCACATCTCGCGCGCGAGATCGGGCTCGGTCGCAAAATAAACGCCAATCTTGATCTTTCCGGCCGGAAAGATCGCGTCCTTGGTAATGAGAATGAGGATGGCACAGGTCGGTCAGGCCGCAAACGCGCTTAATATTAGAGTAGGTCGTCGTTTCTCCTCCGGCGGTGGATCAGGCGCCGGGAGGAGTATGTGACTTATTTGCAACTTACACGCGAAGAAATAGCTCGGATTTCGCCTGTCGCGAGAAGAATTACTTATTTTCTGAGCATAAAAATGCGGTAATTTGAGCTCGTTAAGCAGAGTTCATACATCCATTCGCGTCTGAATGGGGCTACCGTTAACTGTCTTTAAATCTTTATCTCCTCGACAATAAGCGTGCAGTAGACTTATCAAAGCGAGCCGCATCGAGCAATTTTTACTGGGCTGGGTCTCGACATACCCAGGGTTGCTCGGAGTTTTTGGTGGTTGCGCGATGCCGTTATTTGTCAGGAGGGGGGGAGCATGACGAGATCTGAGCTTATCGCACTGCTGAGTGAAGCATACCCGCAGCTTACAACCCGATATATAGAGCGCATTGTGCAAACGCTTTTTTCCGAGATTGTTTCCTCCCTCGCGCGCGGGGATCGGGTGGAACTGCGTGGTTTCGGGGCTTTTGGCGTCAAAAAACGCGGCGCCCGGCTGGGTCGCAATCCCAAAACGGGTGAGGCCGTGGAAATAGACCAGAAATATGTTTCATTTTTCAAAACCGGGAAGGAACTCCGGGAGCGCATCAACGCCAAAGGCCGAGTAAGGCGATAGCGCAACCTCTCAGCATGAGATCTCAGAAACTCAGAATTCAAGACTTGTATGAGAGGTTGATTCGGCAACTGTCGATATATTACAGGCGTCGTCGCCCCCGATATTTCCGAGACTGATTTCATTTAACAGAAAATTGCGCAACAAGATGAGTCGCATCGAGGCTTTCAGATTCTGCGGGTAGACAAGGTAAAGCTTAAGCGCCGGAACAGGATGTTCCGGAACAAGGCGCACCAGGTGGGGGTACGATGCCGCCACGTAACTCGGCATCGCGCCAACGCCCAATCCTTTTGAGATCGCTTCCGCCATGGCAGGGCAGCTATTAACCTCAAGATGGCTGCGGGAGGGCATGTGCTGCCGTTTGCAAAGCGCCTTTCGAAGCCAGTTTGTGTGCGGCAACATAAGGGGATCACCGGAAAAACTGATGATCTGATGTTGTGCAAGGTCGCGGAAATGACGTGGAGTGCGCTTATCCGCAAGGTAATTCTGACTCGCATAAACAGGTATCGAGAATGTCGCGAGGTGCCTTTGAATCAGGTCAGGTTGTCGCGGTGGATGCACGCGTATGGCGACATCGGCCTCACGCTGGTTCAGATCGAGATCTGTGTCATCAAGTAAGACTTGGATATCAATCTCAGGTTGTTGAACAAAAAACCGTTTCAATCGTGGGATCAGCCAGTAAAGGCCGAACTCGGATGTCGTTGTCAATTTAATGACGCCCGTCGCTTTCGCGGTGCTGTCACGCAACGATTCCTGCGTGGTGATGAGTTTCTCGAAAACCTCCCGCACCGTGGCGGCAAGGGTTTCACCCTGTTCCGTCAGGATCAGGCCCCGCGCGCGACGGTTGAAAAGCTGAACCCGCAAATCATCCTCCAGGGAGAAAATCTGCCGCGAAACAGTGGATTGGCTTAAACCCAGTTTTTCACCCGCGTGGGTGAAGGAGCCCGCCTCAACCACAGCGTAAAAGATGCGTAGCTTGTCCCAGTCCACTCTTTTCCCCCACGTAAACTCTCAATGAAAAACCGGAATGTGACCCGCTTTGGCTCATGCGTTGATGACAATGACACGTCAATAGGTGCGTGGCAGGTCTCCGCTGAAACGAAATTTATTTCTCGTAAGCCGTGCAGAGAAAGTCACGATTCACCCGCAATGAAACGCTCAGCCTCTAAAGCGGCCATGCAGCCTGTGCCCGCTGCGGTGACAGCCTGCCGAAAAACCCTGTCCTGCACATCACCTGCCGCAAAAATACCGGGACGGGACGTGCGCGTTGAGCCTGGGGGCGTGTTGACATAGCCCTCAGCGTCACAGCTCACAAAGTCCAGAAACGGCGCTGTATTCGGTTGATGGCCGATCGCGATGAAAACGCCATCAACTGCCAGGGTCTCCAACGTGTTTTTCTGGAGATTTTTCAGGCGAAGCCCGCTGACGGTGGCCGGTGTTCCGTCCGAGAGAACGTCATCAACGCTGCGATTCCATAGAACCTTGATTTTCGGATCAGCGAAAAGCCGCTCCTGCATGATGCGTTCCGCGCGCAATGTGTCGCGTCGATGGATGAGGGTCACTTTATCCGCATGACGTGTTAGATAGAGGGCCTCCTCAACCGCCGTATTTCCGCCACCAATGACCGCGATATGCTTACCGCGGAAGAAAAACCCGTCACATGTTGCACAGGCGGATACGCCAGCCCCTTGTAGCCGGGTTTCGGAGGGGAGGCCGAGCCATTTCGCCTGTGCGCCAGTGGCGATGACAGCCGATTTGGCGAGATAAACGTCCCCTGAATCTCCCGTGAAGCGAAAACGGAAGGGTTTTTTATCGCCGAGATCCTCACATGTGGTGACGAGATCCGTCACCATGCGGGTCCCCACAGATTCCGCCTGGGCGTGCATCTGCTCCATCAGCCATGGCCCCTGAATGGGCGCTGCGAAGCCAGGATAATTTTCCACATCGGTTGTGATGGTCAATTGCCCGCCAGGTTGTAGACCCGTCACCAATATCGGCTTAAGACTGGCACGCGCGGCGTAAATCGCAGCTGTATATCCGGCGGGCCCTGCACCAATCACGATAAGGTCCGTTTCATATTTACGCGTCATGCTGTCTTACCCATAAATTGTCTATCGCATTCAAACTGTGGCTCTTCACCCATAATCCAGATATAGAGAATTCGAACGAAACACCAAACGGAGTTTCAGAGGAAGTTTACTGGCATTCTATGACGCGACATGATTCCGATACGTATAAGGCAATCGCACCCTCCCCAATAGATGAACATGCGCTGGACGCAACCGACCTTCGGATTGTTGGGGAATTGCAGATTCATGGTCGCATGACCAACGTTGAACTCGCGCGTCGCACGGGGCTCTCCGCGCCCCCATGTCTCAGGCGGGTCCGACGATTGGAGGAATTGGGCATCCTCAAGGGCTATCATGCCGATGTGGATGTTGAGAAGCTCGGCTGGCCCATCACTTTTTTTGCGCTGATCGGGCTCGAAAGTCAGAAGGGTGCCGCGCTGGAAGATTTTGAGGGTCGGGTCGCGGATTGGGATGAGGTGCGCGAATGTCATATGATTCGCGGCGGCGGCGATTTTCTGCTGCGCCTCATCGCGCGGAACCCTAATCATCAGAACGAACTCACCCGCCGCCTGACGGATCTGGACGCCGTCGCGCGTGTCGTCACCCTGCAGACAATCCGTACCAGCCTCAGCCGGGCCGGAATTCCTCTATGACGGCGCGCCCGCCGGTAGAACTTTCCATTATCGTGCCCTGTTTCAATGAGGCGGGGAATATTCAACTTTTTTACAATGCGATCTGCAAGGTTCTCACCGATATGGCGTGGGAAATCATCTTTGTTGATGATGACTCGCCGGATGGGACCTCCCGAATTGTGGCATTCATCGCGCAGCAGGATGCGCGTGTTCGGCTTTTGCGCCGCGTTGGGCGGCGCGGGCTCTCATCGGCGGTGATTGAAGGTGTGCTTGCCTCCACCGCGCCGCTACTCGCCGTCATAGATGGCGATATGCAGCATGACGAATCCATCCTTCCGCAGATGATCGCACCCCTCCGAGAGAGTCGTTTAGATATGATGGTCGCCAGCCGCTTTATGGAGGGTGGTGACAGTGCGGGGCTGGCTCATCGGGGGCGGCACCTCCTTTCCCGCACCGGGATCAAACTTGGCCAGATTTTTCTCAAACACCCTTTGACCGATCCGATGAGCGGCTATTTCGCTTTCCGTCGCGACTGCTTTAATCAGGCGCTGCCAAAGCTGACGGGGACGGGGTTCAAAATCCTGCTGGAAATGATGCTCGCCCTGCCATGCTCTGTGCGTATGGGTGAAGTGCCTTTCATTTTTCGTGAAAGACATGCGGGTGAGAGCAAATTAGGGCCGATCGTCCTGTTTCAGTTTCTCGGCATGTTGGTGGAGCGTGTGATCGGGCATATCATTCCGATGCGCTTCTTCGTTTTCGCTTTTGTCGGGGCGCTTGGCATATTGGTCAATCTGGCCGTGTCAGAAGGGGCGCGTTTCGCCGGGTTAAGTTTCGGGGCCAGTCAATTGACCGGCATGATCGCCGCCATCATCATGAATTTTTTTCTGAATAACTGCCTGACATATCATGATCGCCCGCTCAAAGGCTGGCTGCGCCTCTCGACTGGTTTCGCGGTTTTTATGGTTGGATGCAGCCTTGGTGCTTACGCGAATATCGGCGTCGCGGAGATGATCTATCACGCTGATCGGCATTGGAGCCAGGCCAGCGCCGCCGGTGCGGTGATCGGTGTGGTATGGAATTACGCCGTCGCCTCCACACTTGTCTGGCGGTGACAATGCGTCAGGCCCTTTCCAATAATATCGCGGTCGGGCCCCTTCTCATTTTCGTCACCATGGCGCGGCTGATCCTCGCCGCCAAAATCGGCCTGACGCCGGATGAGGTCTATTACTGGATCTGGTCCCAGCATCTTCAGGGGGGGTATCTTGATCATCCCCCCGCCGTGGCTTTTATCATCCGTGCCGGCACATGGGTCTGGGGTGATACGACCTTCGGCATCCGGTTTTTCGAGCCGATCCTGGCGCTGGCCGGTTCATTTTTTCTCATCAATGCGGGCAGGGATTTGATGGGGCGGCGTGAGGACGGCATCAAAGCCGCGCTCCTTTTAAATGCGACGCTCTTTCTCGGTGTCGGGGCGGCGACGATGACGCCGGATACACCGCTCCTGTTTTTCAACACATTGGCCTTGTGGGCGCTGGGGCGTCTCTATGTGACAAAGCGCCCTGAATGGTGGCTCCTTATCGGCGCGGCTTTCGGACTGGGTTTTGACAGCAAATATACGGCCGTACTTCCGGCTCTTGCCTGCGGAATATGGTGGCTTTTCTCGCCTCGAAAACCGCCCTTCAAATGGGTTGCTGGTGGCGCGCTCACGGGATGGCTCTTCATTTCGCCCGTTCTTCTTTGGAATGCGCAGCATCATTGGGCGAGCTTTCTGAAACAGGGCGGCAGGGCGCAGGATTGGGCGCCATCGCGCGCCGCGCAATTTTGTGGAGAATTGCTGGGGGGGCAGATCGGCCTTGCGACGCCGCTTATCTTCCTGCTGTGTGTGAGCGGCGTCATCGCAGCGGTACGTCGGGCGCGTCGCGGCGACGCTTTGTGGCTGCTCAGCGCCATGGTGGTGCTCCCGGGCGGCGTCTTTCTGCAACATGCGTTGGGGGGAAGGGTCCAGGCAAATTGGCCGATCATTCTTTACCCAGCCGCAATTCTGCTCGCCACCCATATGCGCGGTGTCGCCTCGGCCGCCTGCCTTGGTTATGTCATGACGGGCCTCATATACCTCCAGGCTTTAGCGCATATCATACCGCTTTCGCCCCACCATGATATCGTGGCGCGCCAGACCGGGGGGTGGCGGGATTTCGCACAGCATCTCGCGCGGGAAAATCAGGGGCAGGCCGTCATATTCCGGGATTATGCGCAGGCGTCCCTCATCCATTTTTATGCGCCCGAACTGACGATTTACAGCACGGACCCGCGATGGTTTTACCTCGATCGCCCGGTCGGGCGGGAAGGGGCGGCGCTTCTGGTTGAAAAACAGGAGTCGCGGGACGCCATTTTGCGCGGATGGGTTGCGGCGTCGCCAAACCCGACGTCCCTATGTCGAAAGGCGCGGAGGCAGAATATAAAATGTTACCGTCTGACGCCGATCAAAAATTCAGGAAAGGACTCGGTTATCATGAGGCAAGTGGGGTGATGGCCGGGCGTCAGCTATAAAAAACCGCCCCGAAAGGCGGTTTTTATTAAACGTCTGGAACGTGACGGCTTAGAAGCCTTCACGTTCCAGACGTTTACGCTCCATTTTACGTGCACGGCGCACCGCTTCAGCAGCCTCACGCGCCCGGCGCTCAGAAGGCTTCTCGAAATGGCGGCGCAGCTTCATTTCACGAAAAATGCCTTCGCGCTGCATTTTCTTTTTAAGCGCTTTGAGCGCTTGATCGACATTATTGTCACGGACCAGAACCTGCACGTGCCTGTCATCTCCTGTCGCCCAATCGGTGTTGCGGGCTTGCTGAATAAATACGTTCAATGACGCGCCATTTCGGCTTTTCGTCCGACCAGGTGGTCGCATTAGCATAATTGCGCGTCACAGCACAAATGTTTTCACGTTTCCGCGCATTTTTGCCTATAAGAGTCAGTCGAAACACGCGCTTAGCCCGCCGGGTACCCGCCGGTGCGCCAAAGCAAGGCAGAGAGGGCTGTTTACGATGCGTGATATCCAGCACCCGCGCCGCCAGGGGCTTCCCGCGCGTAACGTCACCTCGACACATCTTTACCTCCGGGAGGAACAGGTCCGCAGCGCGTGGGAAGCCACGACGAAAGCCTTCCGACAGCTTGAGAAACAGTCAGATGCAAGGCGGATGGAGCACGGTATCGGCAAGGCGCATCAGCGCATCCTGATCCTTCTCGCCAACCGGCCCGGCCTCTCTGTCGGGGATGTACAGCGTAAACTGGTTGTGTCAAAGCAGAGCCTCAACCGGGAGTTGAATCTGCTGCTTCGAAAACGTTACGTCACCTGCACGATTGATGGAGTCGATCGACGCGTGCGGCGCCTTCACGTCACGGATAAAGGGCGTGAGCTTGCCGATATCTGCTTTGAACCTCTGCGGCAGTCCCTGACGGCGGCTTATCGACAGGCCGGGGCGCAGGCTGTGGAAGGGTTTCAGCAGGTTCTTGCCTGTCTGACGCGCGATGGAGACGAAACTTGAAATCAGCGCATATCCTCGTCGTCGATGATGACCCCCGTCTTTTGAAACTGATCAAGCGGTTTCTCGATGAGAATGGCTTTCGGGTGACGACGGCCGCCAATGCGGCGGAGGTGCGTCATTTTCTGAAAATGGTTCAGCCCGATGCCATGATTGTGGACGTGATGATGCCGGGCGAGGATGGCATTTCCCTGACGCGGGCCTTGCGGGACGAGGGGTGCGCATGGCCGATCATGGCGTTGACAGCGCGTGGCGAGCCGGAGGAGCGCGTTGACGGGCTTGAGGCTGGGGCGGATGATTATATGGCCAAACCTTTTGAACCAAGGGAGTTGGTCCTGCGGCTTCAGGGCCATTTGCGGCGCGCCACAGGGCAGGTGCCCCAATGCGGGACACGTCTGATCCGGATCGGCACGCTTGAATTTGACGCTCATCGTGGGCTGCTGAATGGCGGTGACGGCACCATTCATCTGACGGGCCGGGATGTCGCCTTGCTTCAACTTTTCTGCTCCCGCCCCGGGGCCATTCTGTCGCGTGAGGTCATTGCAGGTGCGCTGGCGCTGGAAGATGTGAGTGAGCGCAGCGTTGATGTTCAGGTGACACGTCTGCGCAAGCGAATTGAGCCGGACCCCAGAGAGCCTCGGCACCTACAGACGGTGCGCGGACGCGGCTACGTCTTCAGACCCTGACGGAAGAAGCTGTATGATTTTTCGAAAATTCGGGCGTAGGATCGAACGGCCTTTACGACGATTTCTGCCGCGCTCGCTCTTCGGGCGGTCGCTTCTCATCGTCTTTGTGCCTCTTTTCGTGACGCAGCTTGTCGCATTCCAGCTTTTTTACGGCAATTATCTCAGCCTTGTCTCAAGACGCCTGGCCGACTCCGTCGTAGCCGAACTGGCCATGACGGTACGGCTGGTTGCGCGTTTCCCGGATGAGCGGGACTGGATTCTGGACCAGGCGCGTCGGGAGCAGCAACTCATCGTCACTTATGGCGAAATGTCCGACGCCAAAATCGAGCGCACGCGTAACGTCTTAGGCCCGATGTATGATGACCTGCAGGATGCTGTCAGGCGCATCTTTCATACATCTTGCCGCATTGATTGGCACGCGACGTCGGATAATGTGCGGTTCGAGTTGCCCTATCGTGGCGGGCTGCTGATTGTCGAGGTGCCGCGAAAAAGACTGGTGACGGGGCCTGTATGGTTTTTCTTCGCTTGGGCGGGGGGTAGCGCGACCATTCTTTTCGGCATTGCAGGGCTTTTCATCCGCAATCAGGTCCGCGTCATACGCGGGATTTCCCACGCTGCGGAGCAGTTCGGCGTCGGGCGCGATGATGGGCCGATCCATCCGCGCGGCGCGCGGGAAGTGCGCAAGGCGGCGGTGGCTTTCAACCGGATGCAGGCGCGCGTCAACCGGTTTGTTGAGCAACGCACGATCGTCCTTGCCGGTGTCTCGCATGATCTGCGCACGCCCCTGACCCGCCTGCGTCTCTCTCTCTCGATGATCCCGAATGCCGGCGTGATTGAAGCGGCGGCGCTGCGGCCCGACATTGCCGATATGGTGTCCGACATTGCGGAGATGGAGGCGCTGATGAACAGCTACCTGACCTTCGCACGCGGGGAGGGGGCGGAAGCGCCGGTCGAGACGGATCTCAGCGCCTTGCTCCGTCGGATCGCCGCGGATACGGAACGCGTCGGCGGACGCATCACCCATATTGATATTCCGGACGGCATTTTTGCCGTGGTGCGACCGGATGCGCTGCGGCGCGCGCTTGCCAATATCGCGGAAAATGCGCGCACGCACGGGGGCAGCATGTCCATAACCCTCAACCGCCGCGAGACGGAAATCTTCATTTGCATCGATGATGACGGCGATGGCATTCCCCTGCACCTGCGGGAAGAGGTTTTTCAGCTTTTCTCACGCAATCGCGCAACGGTCAGTGGGAGCGGCCTGGGACTGACGATTGCACGCGACATCATGCGCGCCCATGGGGGCGAGATCACGCTTCTCGATAGCCCGCAGGGCGGGTTGCGTGTTCTGGTGCGTTTGCCGACGCCTGACTGAAGCCTCATCACGTCCTTGCGGGGCGCGCGCTATCTTACGGGATCGAGTTTACCTGTTCCGCCATTACCGGTCCCGATGGCACCACCCCCAAGCGGGCCCTGGCTGCCGCCGAACTGGTTATTCATGTTTCCAAGCGGATTATAGCGGCCCACATTGCCCAGCAATTGCTGGAAGACATTAACCTTTGTCCCGGGTGCCGGCGTCGCGCCCGGTGCCATGCCGACATTATAACGGTCGCTGGAGTCATATTGCGATACGTTGCGCAGAACGCCACCATGATCAAACGCCAGCACAGTGACATTCTGCTTGCGGATTTTGGGATAGCTCAGCGGCTGTTGATGCGTGACGAGCGAGATATAGATCCACTTATTATCGTCAAAAGTGGATGTCGTCGTCGGGGAGCCGATGAGTTGCCGCACGTCATCTTTTGTGCTGGTGCCTGGGACGAGGAGTTTGAAATCGGACTTCTCAACAAGCGTGCCACGATTTTGCGGAATCGACCCGAAGACAGAACAGCCAACCAGCAAGGGTACGGACAGCGCCAAAGTGGCGGCGGCATAGCGCAGGGAAAAAGCTGAACCCCTGGATGTGTGGACAAGTTTCACGCGTGTCATCAGCCGCAGATTCCCGCTTTTATCTGAGCTCCGTGATGTTATATCATCTGCTGATATCATAACAAGATGCCGTGCGGGCCTGACAGAGTGCGTGACACTATAGTGTCACCTGTCGGCGCAGCGCAATCTTCAAACGGTGCTGATGGCGCACAACTTTTCAATTAAGGACATGCCGCGTGGAGCTTCCTTCTGAACTGGATTGCCGTGTGGCGCTTCACGGTCGAAACGGGGCGGAGCGTCGCGTCAAGGTGGAAGCAAATCACGAGGAATGTGAGCGCATCGCTGAACGCCTCATGATCCCCGCCGTCAAGATGCTGACATGCACTTATAAAGTAATGTCCCTGCACGATCATTCCGTCATTTGCGACGGATGGCTTGACACGCAGGTTGTGCTTGCCTGCTGCGTCTCCGGCGAGCTGTTTGAAGATATTGTGTCGGAGGCGTTTCGCGTCCGTTTCGTGACGGCGGCGCGTGAGAGCTCGCAGGATTTTCTTGACCCGGACCTGCCGGATGAAATCATTTTTGATGGGCAGGTCGTTGATCTCGGCGCGCTAACGATTGAGCAACTGGCCCTGGCATTACCGCCTTTTCCGCGTAAGCCGGACCTTCCAGAGGTCGATGCTGCCGAAAACCCCGCCACGCCGGATGACGATATGCCGACGACCCGCCCTTTCGCGCATCTCGCACATTTGATGAATAAGAAATCCCGCGAGGGCGATTAAAGTGCATGACAGGCGCGGACGCGCATGGATGTTGCGTCAGGCACGCCTTCTCCCCACATAAAGTGAGGTGCCCGACCCGTTAGCTGCCTTCGAGGTGGGAGACCGCGCCTCAAAAGGCGGATGGGTAAGGCCCCGTGTAGGAAGGGCGGGTGATCAGGCGACGAGACGCTTGCGAGTTTTAAACGTGTCTGCTAGAGGATGCGCGCCTTATTACATTGAATCGTATCGCTCTACATCACAGTCGCTCGACGTCTGGGACGGGCGACTTACTGGAAAGAGACCTTTGCCATGGCCGTTCCGAAAAGAAAAACCTCGCCATCCCGTCGCGGTATGCGCCGGAGCCATCACGCCCTGACGATTCAGGCGAGCGCAGAATGCGCCAATTGTGGTGAACTGAAACGCCCTCATCACGTCTGCTCTCATTGTGGACATTATGATGGACGTGAGGTGGTCGCTACCGGCAAGACCCTGAAGACAATTGTCCGCGCCTGATCCTGCGGCGGCTCGGCATGCCTCTGGCGGCTGAAGAGGACGGGTTGATGCGTGAGGCTCGCAATGATTGATAACGTCGTGGCGCCTGATCAGGCAGCTTCGTTCAGCCTTGCGATTGACGCGATGGGCGGGGATGACGCGCCCGAGATTGTCGTTGCCGGGTTAGATCTGGCCGCCGACCGCCATCCGGGCGCGCGCTTCCTCCTTTTCGGTGATGAAGCCAGGCTGACGCCTCTCCTTGCACGCTATAAAAAAGCGGCGCAGATTGCGCAGATTGCCCACACGACGGAAGCGATCACGATGGAGATGAGGCCGACATCGGCCCTGCGCCTTCGGGACTCCTCTTTGAGAATGGCCATCGCGGCCGTGGCGGATGGTCGGGCACGCGGTGTTGTTTCCGCGGGGAATAGCGGCGCCCTGCTCGCGCTGGCCAAGATCCTCCTCAAAATCCTTCCGGGTATCTCCCGCCCTGCCATGGCGGCCGTTAACCCCTCCGCGCGGGGTGATGTCGTCATGCTGGATCTCGGGGCGAATATTTCCTGCGATGCGCGAAATCTCGTCGAATTTGCGGTCATGGGTGAAGCTTTTTCCCAGGTTGTGCTCGGCCTGCCTGCTCCGCGCATTGGCCTGCTCAATGTCGGGGTTGAAGAGCTGAAAGGTGATGAGCGCCTGAGATGCGCTGCCGATGCCTTGCGCGCGTCTCCGCTCAGTGCGCAATTTCTCGGCTTTGTTGAAGGGCATGACATCACGGCGGGGACGGCGGATGTCGTTGTCACTGACGGGTTCACCGGCAATATCGCCCTTAAAACGGGTGAGGGGGCGCTCAAGCTTGCAGCCCAGCTTCTGCAGCAGATTTTCAAAACGAATCTGCTGACGAAAATCGGTTATATTCTCGTGCGCCCTGGGTTGCGTCGGATGCGAGAATGGATTGACCCTCGCCAATATAATGGTGCCGTTTTTGTGGGGCTGAATGGCATTGTCGTCAAATCCCATGGTGGCGCCGACGCTGAGGGTTTCGCCTCTGCGATTGATGTCGCGATGAATGCTGTCGATAATGAGGTGAATAAAAAGATCCGTTCCCGGCTTAAGCAGATTCAGTTCCTGCAGGAAGCCCCTGACGCATCTAAGAGCGGCGCCACCAATACAGTTGAACATTCTAAATAACGCCTGTTTTGCACTAAACTGTACTTTGCCGGGCCGATCCGACACGGTAGAGTGTCGTGCAAAAAAAAAGGAAGTCTTTATGCTTGTCCGCTCTAAACTGATCGGGTTCGGGGGGTATCTCCCTGACAAAATCGTCACAAACGCGGACCTCTCAACTCGGGTCGATACATCGGACGTGTGGATTCGCACCCGCACCGGCATCGCACAACGTCACATTGCCGGGCCGGACGATTCGGCGGCCAGTATGGGGGAAGCCGCCGCACGGGCCGCACTCGAATATGCTGGCGTTGATGCGGAGACGGTGGATGCCATCATCGTCGCCACCGCCACGCCGGACCAGCCTTTCCCCGCCGTCGCGACACGCATTCAGGGTGCGCTCGGCTTTAAACATGGTTTTGCCTTTGATATCAG
This sequence comes from Acetobacteraceae bacterium, assembly GCA_039613835.1. Lineage (NCBI taxonomy): Bacteria > Pseudomonadati > Pseudomonadota > Alphaproteobacteria > Acetobacterales > Acetobacteraceae > Acetobacteraceae bacterium. The sequence continues at coordinate 444,923 of CP154827.1, forward strand.
CGCCGCGTGTTCCGGCTTTATTTACGCGCTGGCCGTTGCCGATTCCCTCATTCAGACAAAGCAGGCGCGCCGGGTGCTTGTGATCGGGAGTGAGGTTTACTCCCGGATTCTCGATTGGTCCGATCGCACCACATGTGTGCTTTTTGGCGATGGGGCGGGCGCTGTACTGCTCGATGTCGCTGAGCCGGAGTCGGAGAGCGCCATCCTGTCGACTCACCTGCATAGTGACGGTGCCCATGCCGATATTCTCTATGTGGAACGTGAGGGGAAAGACAGCCCGTCCCTCCGTATGAATGGCCGGGAGATCTTCCGACACGCCGTGACAAAGCTCGCGGAGGTTGTGGATGAGGCCCTGCATGCACATGGCATGACAGGCAAGGACGTGCAGTGGCTCGTCCCGCACCAGGCCAATCTACGCATCATTGATGGCGTCGCGAAAAAGCTGGCCCTGCCTCAGGAGCGCGTCATTGTGACGGTTGACCGCCACGCCAATACCTCCGCCGCCTCCATCCCCTTGGCGCTCAACGAAGCTGTTCGCGACGGGCGTGTAAAAAAGGGTGAAATTGTGTTGTTGGAGGCGCTTGGAGGCGGACTTACCTGGGGCGCCGCGCTTCTGAGACTGTAACAGTTACTGTTTTATTGACGTTAATATTTGACGCAAAAAATTACCGTGGTAGCTTGTGCACATGTCTACAATCACACGCGCTCATCTGGTCGATTTACTTCACACCCGTATAGGTTTGTCGCGGCAAGACAACTCTGACGTGCTTGAAAGCGTATTAGAGAATATCGCAGCAAGCCTCGAGTCCGGCGAAACCGTGAAATTAAGCGGTTTCGGGACGTTTGCCGTCCGCAAAAAGGGCCGTCGCATTGGTCGCAACCCCAAGACGGGGGAAGAAGTGGCCATACAACCCAGGAGTGTCCTGATTTTCAGGCCAAGCCAGATGTTGAAGTCAGCCCTCCGCGCAGCCCCCATCAAGGAAAAGAGAGTCGTCGAGGAGGTCACGCAAAATGGTCGATGGAAGACCTGTTCCCGATTCTCAAGATGACGCGTTTGGCGCTGCCTCAGCCAAGAGATGCGGCAAGAAAGCGCCCGACGCCTATCGCACGATAAGTGAAGTCGCTGACCTTCTTCACGTCCCTCAACATGTGCTACGATTCTGGGAAACGCGGTTTCATGAGGTCGCGCCGCTTAAAAGTGGCGGTGGCCGTCGTTATTACAGCCAGGATCAGATCGACCTGCTCCGCCGGATTTCGGAGCTTCTCTACGTTGAGGGATATACGATCAAAGGCGTGCAACGCGTTCTGAGGGGTCATGGTGAGGCGCCGATGGCTGAAGCGACGTTCAGAACGTCAGATTACGCTTCTGCAGTCGGTTTCGCTGAGGATAGTGCGGCACCCTTCGTTTATCAGCCGGGAAGCACGCAGAACTTCCAGGACGGCATCAACGCCGCGGCCCGGTCGAAAACACTTGAAGACTCACCGCGAGGCCATTCGGGACGGGCGCAAATCATGCCCGGTAGTGCACCCCGCATGCGCAATGGCGCAGAATCGAAAATGACGTCAGACTCTGGCGATACCAGCCCGGATCGTAAGGCTGATGAGGCAGCGAATGGGGCGCAAATGGATTCGGCGCGATACACACAATTGATGGATAAGCAGGCGCAATTAATTGAGCTCCTGCGTGACTTGCGGGTTGAGTTGCTGGCGCTGCGCAAAAACCTCCCCTTACCATAGAAAATCCCTTTAAGGCTCTTGCAGGCGGGGCCGCCCCCTGCTAAATGCGCAGGGGTCCAAACGACGGACGGGTAGTAGCGCAGCCTGGTAGCGCATCAGTCTGGGGGACTGGGGGTCGTGGGTTCGAATCCCGCCTGCCCGATATCTCCGTCCGCGTTTAGTCTCTCACGAAGCAATCTCGTTTTTCCGGTGCGGAGCGCTTACCGTTTCCGTATTGCTCCACATCCTCCATAGCATATGCAACGCCGCCATGATGGCTGGCCCGAGGAAGAGCCCGAGCAACCCCCAACTCTCCACCCCGCCAAGTATGCCGAGAAGCACCCAGAGGAACGGCATCCTGATCGTCCCACCGATAATGACGGGGCGGATGAAATGGTCGGCAATGAAGATGACGAGGCAGCCTATGGCGATAATCAGGCATGCCGCAACCATTTTGCCTTGAATCAGCACCAGAAGCGCCGCGACCATCACCGTCGGCAGGGCGAGAAACGGAATCATCGCTGCGACACCAGTCAGAAAGGAAAAGAGAATCGGCTGCGGCGTACCTGCGAAAGCGTACGCGACACCCATCACGAAGCCCTCTCCCAGCCCTACAAAAACGAGACCGGCAATGGTGCCATGAATCGAGAAAATAATCTGACGTGCGATGATTTCCCCACGTTGCCCGAATGTCCTCTCAGAAACGGTGATGAGGCGCGCGATAATGCTTGCGCCATCCCGGAGGAGGAAAAACAGCGTTAAAATGGAAAAGAGGAAGAGGGTCGAACGTCGCAGGATGAGGGAAGTGACCTGTTTCGTCACCGCGACGCGATGCCCGCCTGTATCGAGAGAATGGAAAATCTGATTCAGTTGCTGCGGATCAGCGAGATATTTCTCCCAGGCATTGGCGACGGGTGCCTGAAGAAAAGGGAGTTCCTCCAGCCATGGCGGGGCGGGGACACCCTCATGCCGGACCGAATCCAGCCAGTGCAGCGCTCCTTGCGCCTCCTCCGCTGTTTTCACGGCCAGATAGCTCATCGGGATGAGGAAGATCAGCGCGACAAAAAGCGTGAACAGGGCAGGAATCCAATTGGAATGGCCCCATCTTTGCACAGCATGTCGATAAAGTGGCCAGCAGGCGATGGCGAAGACGCAACCCCAAAGCAGGGCTGGCAGAAAGGATTGGAGGGTATAAAGGGCGAGAAGCACAAAAAACACGCCGAGCAACGCCCGGGCGCGCCGCTGTGCGGGGCTGCTCATTTCCTCAGGGGGCGGTGGGGCGGCCTCCACGGTGCGGCGGCGGGATGGCTTGCCGGGTTTACGTGCTGAGCTTGGAGGATGTTCGGCGCCAGTTTTCATGTCCGTCCTGATTGCTTCCCGCTTTTCCGCGGAGGGGAGGGGGTCGTCAAATGGCAAGTCTCTGCGCCGGATTGACAAGAATCTTTTATAGCAAAAATAAGGATGCGCCGCTGAGTCTTTTCAGAGCTGACGCGCAGCCTCGCTTTAAGAGGTCGAAGGCTCGAATTTGATGTCCTGATAAAGGACAGCCCTGATTTCTCGCGATTCATGGGGGGATAAAAAGGCCATGACGTATAAAGAAGTCGATGAGCAAAAGATTGACATTAAATTTGAATTTGTCAGTGTCCCGAACAAGTTCCAGAACGGTCTCCAGCTTCATCAGTTCAAACCGCGTCACTTCGCCATCCACGGGGCGGGGTGTGAAATCTTCTGGCAGGATCAGGTCATAGCAATAAAGCGTGTCGCGCCTTAAACCTTCAGGCCGGTTCTGGACGTAATTCAGGAGGCCGACCTGTTGGGCCTGTCGGCTCAACGATGCCGGGATGCCAGCCTCCTCGGCCGCTTCCTTGATCATTGTATCAAAAGGGGACAACCCGGCGGATACGCCACCTGCGGCGAGGTGATCCAGCTTACCCGGGTCAAGACGTTTATTCGCCGCACGATGCCCGACCCAGAGGGAGCATTGATTGTCGCGCATGACAACGCAATTCATATGCACGCCGCGCGCGGCCATCCCGAGAAGCGGCAGCGCGCCACGATCAATCTGGCCAAGCGCATGCCCACTGGACGTGAACACGTCAAAAAGCTCTTTAAAACAACGGAATAACTGTTTCTGCGACAGGATCTCGCCAATTTCGGTCAGGCGATATTGCCCGGCAATATGAACGCCTTTCTGCAGCGCCGCGTCGCCTTCTTCCTGCGGGATATGTGTGGCGATATCGGCGGCGACCTATCCTATCAGATGGCCGTGATAGAAGAGCGGTTGCCGTGTCGTGCGGAGAGAGGAAGGGCGTAACACGCTTATTTTTTCAAAAAAGGGTCGTCTCTGTGCCCTCTGCCTTAACACATTCCATTCTCTGCTACATTCCTTCCGCGCTTTATCGGCGGCTCGTTTCGGGGCATAACGGGCGAGCCATGTCACGTCGCAACTGGCCTGGCCCGGATGGCTGTTCGGATGACTTTTAACACAACTCCGGCCAAAAAGCGTGCCAAATGCACGGGATCTGTGCTTTCAGCTTGACGAAATCAAGCCTCTCCGTCATAAGCCGCGCCTGAATACCCATGTCGTGTGCCGGGGAGACCTCTCGGCGATCGAGAATTGTTTCGAGGAAATCTGCTATGTCTCGCCGTTGCCAAATTACAGGCAAAGGCGTGCTGACTGGCAATAATGTCAGCCACGCCAATAACAAAACGCGCCGCCGCTTCCTGCCTAATCTGCAGGAGATCACACTTCTGTCCGACACGTTGCAGACGGGCGTGCGTCTGCGCCTCAGCACGCAGGGCATCCGCACGATTGAGCATAATGGCGGGCTTGATGCCTTCCTGCTTTCGACACCGAATCGCAAGCTCCCCGCGGAAGCGCAGATTATCAAGCGCCGCATCCGTCGCGTGATGGAAAATCGGGCCGAAAAGTCAACTTGACGGTCGGCCCCTCCCGGATGACGCCTGTCTGCATCCGGGATATTCTGAAGTTTTAGAGCCTTATCGTCAGCCGTCTTTGATCCGTTTCCTTGACGCGTGGCGACATGGTCGATCCAAAGCCCCCTCTGGTGAATAGGGGATTGTGACGGCCTCGGCGGGGTGTTTCAGAAGGTCTGAAGCGCCTCAAGTGCATTGTGGAGGTTTATCCGTGTCCGACAGCAGCGTCGCAGAAGCCAAATCGGCTCTCTCCAAAATCCGAAATATCGGCATCACAGCGCATATTGATGCCGGCAAAACGACGACGACGGAGCGTATCCTTTATTACACCGGCATGTCCCACCGTATTGGTGAAGTCCATGACGGTAACACAACCACAGATTATATGACGCAGGAGCGTGAGCGCGGCATCACAATCACTTCAGCCGCTGTGACCTGTGAGTGGAATGCGCACCGAATCAACATCATCGACACACCTGGCCATATTGACTTCAATATTGAGGTCAATCGCTCACTGCGCGTTCTTGATGGTGCGATCTTCATTATCGAGGGTGTGGCCGGTGTCCAGCCGCAATCCGAGACGAACTGGCGCCTTGCGGATCGTTACAACGTCCCGCGCATCATCTTCATCAATAAGCTTGATCGCACGGGCGCGGATTTCTATCGCGCTTTCGACACATTGAAGGAAAGGCTTGATATCGTCGCCATTCCGCTCCAGCTGCCGATCGGCGCGGAGGAGAATTTTGTTGGTGTGGTTGATCTCGTTGAAATGCGCGCCATCATCTGGGAAAGCGGTGAGCTGGGTGCGAAATTCCACTATGAGGATATTCCGGCCGAGCTGAAGGAAAAAGCTGAGGAAGCCCGCCAGAACCTGCTCGACACGGCGCTGAGCGTCGATGAGACGGCGATGGAGGAATATTTCGAGAAAGGCGACGTCGCGGTTGAAACGCTGAAGAAATGCATCAAGAAGGGTGCTATTTCCGGTGAGTTCCGCCCGGTCCTTTGTGGCACAGCCTTCAAAAACAAGGGCGTCCAACCCCTTCTTGACGCGGTGATTGATTACCTTCCGGCGCCGGATGAGGTTGAGGGCATCCGCATTGCGCCGCCGGAAGATGAGGAAGCGGATGAAAACTTCCTGCCGGTCGTCCCGGTCGATCCGGATGGTAAATTTGCGGGCCTCGCATTCAAAATCATCTCCGACAAATATGGCACGCTGACCTTCGTGCGCGTCTATCGCGGTGTGCTTAATGCCGGTGATACCGTGATCAACACGATCAAAGGCCATAAAGAGCGCGTGGGTCGTATGTTCCAGATGCATGCAGATAAGCGTCAGGAGGTCAAATCCGTCGCCGCTGGTGATATCGCGGCTTTCGCGGGGCTGAAAGACACGGTCACGGGTGACACACTTGCGGATGCGAGTGACCCTGTCGTGCTTGAGCGTATGCAATTCCCTGTCCCGGTCATTGATATTTCCGTTGAGCCGAAGACGAAGGACGCGGTTGAGAAAATGACCCTCGCCCTGCAGAAGCTTGCGGCGGAGGATCCTTCCCTTCAGCTCAAGACGGATCAGGAAACAGGGCAGACCATCCTTTCCGGCATGGGCGAGTTACATCTCGACATTATTGTTGATCGTCTGCGGCGTGAATATGGCGTTGAGGCCAATGTTGGCGCGCCGCAGGTTGCTTATCGTGAGACGATCACCCAGACGCATGTTGAGACCTACACTCATAAGAAACAGTCAGGTGGGTCGGGTCAGTACGCTGAGGTGAAGATCGAATTCACCCCGGTTGAGCGGAATGCGGATATTCAGTTTGAGAACAAAGTCGTGGGTGGCGCTGTTCCGAAGGAATATATCCCGGCGGTTGAGAAGGGCATTCGTGTCCAGTCATCCACGGGTGTTCTGGCGGGCTTCCCGACGGTGGACTTCAAGTTCACCCTGCTTGACGGTAAATATCACGATGTCGACTCATCGGCCCTGGCTTTTGAAATCGCGGCAAAAGCGTGTTTCCGTGAGGGGATGAAGAAGGCGGGCCCCGTCATTCTTGAGCCCATCATGAATGTCGAGATCACGACCCCGAATGATCACGTTGGTGATGTGGTGGGTGACCTCAATCGCCGCCGTGGCATCATCCAGAGTCAGGAGACAGCGGGCTCAACTGTGATGATCCGGTCTCAGGTGCCGCTGAAAGAGATGTTCGGGTATATCTCGCATCTGCGTTCAGCCACGAAGGGCCGCGCTTCCTTTACCATGCAGTTCCACCATTATGATCCTGTTCCGCGCAATGTCGCGGATGAGATCATGGCGAAATCTGCCTGAGTCCGGTCAGAGCGTAAAAGAAAGACGCCTCCCATTGGGAGGCGTCTTTCTTTTAAACAAGCGGCGGTCGGTTTCTTGTGAGAAGTCCATAGAAGAAGAGCAGGATCATCGCGCCGATGACGGAGGCGATAAAGCCCGCCGGTTGACCTTCAGCATAGAAGTTCAGCTGCTGACCGATCCACTCAGCGAGAAACGCACCCGCGATACCGAGGATGATGTTGATAATGAAGTCACTCGGCGCCCGTCCGGGCATCAGCAGCTTGGCGACAAGCCCCACCAGAAACCCGACGACCAACGTCCACAAAATGTGCATAAAACGTCTCCAGACATAAAACCACTGCACTGGAAAACGAGTCAGATCGACTTAAGTTGACCCGACAGAAAATTACGCACCGGATCGTGATATTTCCACACCGCGCAACGGGCCAAACTAGCGGAAAATACGAGGGAAATCAGCCAAATGCGCCGTTTGCATGCATTACGGCCGTGCTGATCTCTCTCAACAGGTCAAACAGCCGCGCCATGGGGCGGAAGATCGTCTCATGCTCCTTCATGAAGCCTTGATCATCCCGAGCGCCCTGCGGCTCATGAAAACTCAGGTCAGAAGGCGCGCCAAGATATTGCGGGAAGATTTCCCCCAGCTTCCTGAGCGCGAGCGGGATCTCCAATTGCAGGATCAATTGTAACAGCCGCTCGCGGGAAATATTATTTCGTGGGCTGAAATACGGGATGCGCGTCGCCAGCAGCCAGATTTCCTCAATCACGGCATGGCGTATTGCGTGAAGGATGCGCTCATCCCGCGCCATATACAGGCCGTGCGACCAGACGGAATTGAGTGAGATATGGTCCGCCTGGACGTGTCGATACATGGGCGGAAGATGCCGCCAGAAACCGAGTTCCTCCAGCCCTTTGGCCAGGCGCATATATTGGCCGCGGCGTGACTCATTGTCACTATTGGCTGCGCGGTCCAGCCAGGTGCCTGGGTCAAGCAGGTCGACGACGGCACGCAAGGCACCGATATCCGAGTTACTCAAGGCCTGCCGCGCGAAATCTAATGCCAGATCAAAGCGGCGGCTGGTACGGGAAAGGCGCTCAAAACTATCTGCGTGCCGCGCCGCGGCAGAGCCCAGCCCCTGAAGCACATTCGCCCACCAGCCAAGCTGTTCGAGAATCGCGTTATTCGGAATCGCGCGAAGCTGATTAACATGCGTAATACGCGTCACGCTGGCGCCATCCGCCTGCCGGGCTGAGGGGCGCGAGCCGGATTTATCAATCAGCGCCGGCCCGAAAGCCCCCAACATCCCGGCATAACCGGGATCCTCAACCAATGTCGCCATGTCCAGCGCGATGGTCGAAAAGAAATCGAAGGAAAATTCCGGATTGGCGTAAATCGGGTCGGATGAGGCCGTCTGCGTCTCTCGCGAGAGATGCTCCGCAATGGTCACGACGGTGGATGTCGCGAGTTCTGGCGTGCCAAACAGTGTGTAACCATCCGCCCCCTGAAAGGCGGCCTCCTCCCGCACGCGAATATTGGCTTCCTTGAAGAGATGCGCCGTATAAGCGGGTGAGAAATATTCCAGTCTTTGCTGCAAGCTGAAAGGATGTGAACCGCGCCCGATACTCTCCCCATGCGTGTCAAACAGCACGAGCTCAATATCGGTTAGCTCATGGCGGCGCATGAGTTCAAGCGTTTTGAGACGCAGGCGTTCAACCAGATTGGTTGCCGCCAATTGCCCGATATAACGCCCTGAATCCGAATAGCCGAATTGCAGGCACAACCGGCCATTATTGCGCAGATAGTCCCGCCAATGAGGGGAGCGGAAGCATTCTTCCAGGATTGTATCCCCGTGCTCTAACGCGGATTGCGTTTCAAAAAGCGGGGAAATCTGGATCTGATCATCCCGAATGCCGAAATGTCGGGACAGCCACAATGTTGCCAGCAGCGTAAAGCCGCTCTCAGTCTCGGCAATCAGAAACCGGATCGGCGTCGTCTGATCGATATGTTTGAGGATCTGCGCCATCGTCATCATCAGACGCGCCGCGGAAATTTGCTCCATCAACAGGGAGCCGAAATCAACCGGGACCGGCGGTGCCTTCTCATTGAGCGCTTCATTGATCTGACCGATCACCTTGCGCCGACGGGAAGGGATCGCGGGGTCATCTTCAATGCTCAGACGGTGGCGGACAACATTATAAATCTGTGTCGCGTTCAGCCGGGTATGGATATGCGCCGCGCTCAGCCCGTGGGCTGTGAAGCCACTCCAGGCAATGTCGATCTCATGGCGGGCGGCCGCGTCGCACTTCTCTCTGGCCGCCTGATAAAGATCTGTCAGCGCATGCGCATCCGCCAGGGCTTCTTCACGCCGCCCGACCAGAACCGCCGCGAAGGCAGCGACATCTTTCGCAGCATTGCGGCCGAGCTGCGGGCTTGCACTGCGCTGCGCTGAGACAGCATCGATCGCCACACGCAACCGAGCGAGAAGAGAGCTGTCCGAAGGCAGATATTCTGTAAGCTGCGCCGTGAGACGCCGTAATTGCGTCTCCTTAAGCGCGAGGCGGATCGCAATTGTGTCCCACCAATGAATGTCACTCCGCCCATCCGTATCAAACCCCACCCAACTCGCCAGAACGACAGGACTCGGCAGGAAGGTCGCGTCAGGCCATTTTTTCCGGCAGGCATCAAGGAGTGCACGGTTGAGCGCGTCAATCGCATCCCGGCCGCGTAAAATGGCGGCAAGGGCGAGGTCCTGCTCATGCCAGAGTATTGGCGCTTCCAACCGCCGATGTGACGCCAATTTTGAGACCTCAAGCGTAGGGTCTGTCGCGAGATGGGCGAGTTGTTCATAAACAGCGTCGCTCAGGGCGAAAGTCGGGTGCGCCGTGAAAACAGCGGAAAAAGCCGGTCGGGCCAGGCGGTTATGCAGGTCCTCGATCCGCTCACATTGCGCGACAAGCTGGCGGGCTGCTGAAATGATGCGATCATTCAGGGGCGCTTCTGCATCAAGCCCGACATAATATCGGAGATGGGCCGCGCGCTGATGCAGCGCCGCGTCCCGCAAATGCCGCACCGTTTCTTCCAGATCGTCAACGCTGAGTTCCTCCCTGGCAAGCCCGGCGCTGATACGCTGCGTCATGGCACTGACCTGGCCGTGGCCCTTTTCAGCGAATATTGAGTCACCCGCCAAAGCCGCCATCAATTTCGACTTTGACAGCTTTGATCGCGACGTCCGCTCAGTCATGGCCGTTTCCGCAGGAAAGGGACGTTCGGTTATCGGGGCGTTATGGCGTTCTGTCGGCAAGATCGTCTCAATATGCAAAGGAGGTTTAAGGGGTGCATTCTCTACAAGCGTTCGGTCGTGCGCAATGATGTTTCATAAGGCGACCGGAAGAATTTTAGGTTATCAGGGCGACTTGCGGGCGACAGTGACGCAGATGTAACGCAATCGCGGTCATGACGGTGCATGCGTGTAACAGGTCAGGGGCGTGCCGTCTGCCACGTAAAAAATCAGGCAGCCGGGTTTTATCCGATCGGGCCTTCAGACGTTGCAGGGTGATGCCGATATTTATCCAGTCAGATCAAAAAGCCGCGGACGCTTACCGAAAGATGCGGTGCGTGGCGACGGGAATGCTTGTCGCGATGGGTGGCGTCGGCATGATATCGACCGTTCTGCCCATGATGCATCTTATCAAAGAGGGTTGGCTCGTCGGGTTGATCGGGGCGGGTGCCCGTGCCGGTTTTGTGGGGGGGATTGCCGACTGGTTCGCGGTGACGGCGCTTTTTCGCCATCCGCTCGGACTGCCGATTCCCCATACGGCGATTCTCGTCCGCCAACAGGCGCGCCTGGCGGAGGCCACCGGACGATTTGTTGCGTCTCAGTTTTTTGATGAGGCTGAAGTCGCCCTCGCGCTTGAATCCGCGCAATTACCGGGCCGGTTGGCGGGCTGGCTGGGCCATGATGCCTTTCGCGCAAACTGCTCCGTCGCCATACGGGGCGCCCTGACGGGCTTGCTGGACCGGGTGGAGGATGGCACAGCGGCTTCCGCCATCCGGCGCGGCTTTGAGATGCTCGTGGCGGGTAAGGCGACTGGGCCGCTTCTGATCCGCATTCTGCGCAGTCTGGTGCGGGATGATCTGCATCAGGAGGTGGTTTCCTTCCTCCTTCTGCGTCTCAAAAACGCGATTCAGGAGAAGGAGGATCATCTTCGCCGCTTCATCCAGCGGCGCGTGACGGAGCAGGGGGGCAAAGTCGTGGGTTGGATGATCGGCCCTTCCGTCGCGCAGAAAGTGATCACGTCCCTTTATAATGAGCTCGAAGGAATCGACCCTGCCGACCCCCACATGCGGGAGAATATTACGGAATGGCTGCGGCGGGAGATTGATCTGCTTGAAAATGACGCGCCGCGCCGCGCCCATCTGGAGGAGAGCCTGCTGCGCCTGATCCGCCATGACAGCGCCCTGTCTTGGAGCGGGCAGATCTGGCACCGCCTCCGCAGCCGGATCGAGGATGATAGTGCGGCGGATGATGGTGTGACGGCCAAGTTCATCGATTCGATTCTGCTCAGCACGTCCCATCATCTGCAGTCCGACTCGGCAATGGCGCAGAAAGTCGACGCCACAATCCGCGCCATCATTTTGCGTGTTTTGCCCGCGGTCCGTGCCCAGCTCGCGCAATATATCGCCAGTGTCATGTCGAAATGGGACAGTCAAAGCCTGACAAACCGCCTTCAGGAGCAGATCGGGAAAGACCTGCAATATATCCGCGTCAATGGAACGCTGGTGGGGTTCATCATCGGCGCCATGCTGGAAGCCGCATCTCGCTTCTTCCGCATGACGATGCATTGAAAACGCGATAAAAAAATCTAAAAAACCCTTGACTGTAAACGGGACCGGGTCCATCTCAGGGGCAAAGAGGACTTACCTAGTCTTGAATGAATTTTTCCGAATGTCTGAGGTGAGCGATGTTGCGACTCTCCAAATTAGCTGATTACGCGGCGGTGCTACTGGTGCAGCTTGGCCAGCTGGACACGCTCGCGATGGCGTCCTCCCTTGCGCAATCCACGGGCGTGCCGGAGCCGATCGTTGCCAAGTTACTCAAGGGACTGGCCGGAGAGGGGCTTGTCACATCGTTTCGGGGGGGGGCACGGCGGGTATCGTCTGGGTCGTTCGCTTGATCAGATTTTAGTCGCATCGGTCATCACGTCGGTGGATGGGCCGATTCAGGTCACGGCCTGCGTCAATGGCCGCTATTGTGATGCAGGGCCTCTCTGCTCCCTATTCGGTCATTGGGATATGGTGAATGACGCTGTCTTCCGTGCGCTGGAAGCCATCACGCTGGCGGATATGATGCCGTCACGCCCCCAGGCAAAAGTGGCGCCTTTGGCCGGCATTATTGATACAAGCCCCCGTTATCGTCATGGAGCGTCTTCATGAGCGCGTCGACCGAGACTCGCGACACCATCGAATCCCTTGCCCAATCCGGGTATAAATGGGGGTTCGAGACCGATATCGATATGGAAATGGCCCCGAAGGGCCTTGATGAAGACATTATACGCTATATTTCCGCCCGGAAAGATGAGCCGCAATGGATGCTCGATTGGCGTCTTCAGGCTTATAAGGCATGGACATCCATGGCCCCGCCGCAATGGCAGAAGCCGAAATTCCCGCCGATCGATTTTCAGGACGCCCATTATTTCGCGCAGCCAAAAAAGAAGTCCGGCCAGAAATCTCTGGAAGAAGTCGACCCGGAACTGCTCAATACCTATGCCAAACTCGGTATCCCCTTGCATGAGCAGGCCATTCTGGCCGGTGTCGAGGGCGCTGATGCGCCTGCGGACGGACAACGTCCGCCCATCGCGGTGGATGCGGTCTTTGACAGTGTCTCGGTTATCACGACATTTCGTGAGACGCTGCGTGCGGCGGGTGTGATTTTCTGTCCGATTTCCGAAGCGATCCGGGAGCATAGCGACCTCGTCAAAAAATATCTTGGCAGTGTCGTGCCCGTCAGTGACAATTTTTACGCCGCGCTGAATTCGGCGGTTTTCACGGATGGTTCTTTCGTCTTCGTGCCGAAAGGCGTCAAATGCCCGATGGAGCTTTCAACCTATTTTCGGATCAATGCGCGCAATACCGGACAGTTTGAGCGGACGCTGATCATCTGTGAGGATGGGGCCTCCGTCTCCTACCTGGAGGGCTGCACCGCGCCCATGCGTGATGAAAATCAACTCCATGCCGCGGTTGTGGAGCTTGTTGCCTTGGATGACGCTTCCATCAAATATTCGACCGTGCAGAACTGGTATCCCGGTGATGCGGAAGGTCGCGGTGGAATCTATAATTTCGTCACGAAACGCGGCGCCTGCCGCGGCCGTAACGCCAAAATCTCATGGATGCAGGTTGAGACAGGCTCTGCCATCACCTGGAAATACCCATCCTGCATCCTGGCGGGGGAAGGGTCTGTCGGTGAATTCTACTCCGTGGCTGTCACGAATAATCATCAACAGGCGGATACAGGCACCAAGATGATCCATCTCGCGCCAAATACGCGCTCCACCATCATCGCCAAGACGGTCTCAGCGGGGCATTCGGACAGCACTTATCGCGGCCTTGTGCGGATGACGCCGCGCGCGCGGAACGCACGTAATTTTTCACAATGCGACAGTCTTCTGATCGGTGATCAATGCGGTGGCCACACAATTCCCTACATTGAAAATCGCAATTTCACCGCGCGGGTGGAGCATGAGGCAACGACATCCAAAATCTCCGAGGACCAGCTTTTTTATTGCCGGTCCCGCAGTATATCGGAGGAGGATGCGATGGGTTTGATCGTGAATGGTTTCTGTCGCGATGTCTTAAAGGAATTGCCCATGGAGTTCGCCGTGGAAGCGCAGAAGCTCTTACAGGTCAGTCTCGAAGGCAGTGTCGGATAGGATAAAGTGCATGAATGATTTTCTCAAAATTACCGACCTGCATGCCGAGGTCGCGATGTCGGAACCTCCCAAAAAAATCCTGAATGGACTGACCCTCTCGGTGCTACAGGGTGAGGTACACGCGATTATGGGGCCGAATGGCTCGGGCAAATCGACCCTCTCTTATATTCTGGCCGGGCGGGAGAATTACACCGTGACGGGCGGTTCCGCCCTGTTTAAAGGGCAGGATCTGCTTGCCTTGACACCGGAGGAACGCGCCGCTTTAGGTGTTTTCCTCGCTTTTCAGGCGCCGGTTGAGCTGCCGGGTGTCAATAATGCCAATTTCTTGCGCGTCGCCGTCAACGCGGTGCGGCGCGCGCGTGGTGAGGTGGAGCTGGACGCTGTCGCCTTCCTGAAAGCGGTGCGCGCTGAGACGAAGCATCTGCACATGTCTGATGAAATGCTGAAGCGTAACGTCAATGAGGGTTTCTCAGGCGGGGAAAAGAAGCGCAATGAGGTGCTTCAGATGCGCATGCTGCGTCCGTCATTCGCCATCCTTGATGAAACGGATAGCGGGCTGGACATCGACGCGTTGCGCATCGTCGCGGAGGGCGTCAACAGCCTGCGCGGCCCTGATTTTTCCGCGCTGATCATCACGCATCACCAGCGCCTGCTCAACTACATCAAGCCGGACCGCGTCCATGTTATGGCCAAGGGGCGAATCCTGCATAGTGGTGACGCGTCCGTGGCGGTCGAGCTCGAATCGAAAGGTTATACGCGTTATCTGGAAGGTGCGGCATGACGGCGACGCCACACATGCCGCCCGGTCTCGCTGGCTTTCTTGATCGCGCCGGGTCAGGTGAGGGGGCGCGTTTATTGCGGGAAACCGGCCTGCCCCATCGACGCCTCGAGGTCTGGCGTTACACAAACCCACATTCCCTTTCGGAGCAGGTTTATGCCGCGCCATCGCAACCGGACGCTGTCACCTTCTCCGCACTTCTCAGCAAGCTCCCTGACCTGCCAGGCCGCCGCGTCACTTTTGTTAATGGCGTTCTGGCGGAAGGTGATGCGGGCGCTCGCGCAAGGGATCCTGATCGCAAACCATCCGACACCGTAATTTCGCCTCTGACGGTGCTGAATGGTGCCTTGCGCCAACCGGGCCTCACCCTTGAAATCGGGGAGGGGGTTGATGAAGGCATCGTCAGTCTCACCGCGCTAAATCAGCATGAAACCCTGTCTTCAACTCATTTGCATCATCATATTCATCTGAAGTGCGGTGCGCGCCTCATCCTTCTCGATTTCCAGAAAGGTAACAGCCCCTACCTGGCCAATCCCGTCTATGATCTCGATGTGGGACCGGGTGCGACCCTTGCGCATATCCGCATTATTGAGGATAGCCGCGCGGCTGAATCCCTCTCCGTAATTGAGGCGCGTGTCGCAGCAGGTGGCGTTTATAACAGCTTCACATTGGTCCTCGGCGGGGCGCTTTCCCGGCAGGAAATTTACGCCCATCTCATTGAAGAGGGTGCGGCCGTGCACATTAACGGCGCTCAACTGATCGGGACGGGCCAAACGGGTGATATCACCTCCGTCATCAATCACACGGCGGCGCATTGCCAATCGCGCCAGACTGTCGCGAATGTGATTTACGGGCGTGGCAAAGGGGTCTTTCAAGGCAAAGTCGTCGTTGCACCGCACGCGCAGAAGACGGATGGTTTCCAGATGAATCAGGCGCTGCTTCTATCGCCTGAGGCGGAGATCAACAGTAAGCCGGAGCTTGAGATTTACGCGGATGACGTTAAATGCTCCCACGGGGCAACGGTCGGGGCCATTGATGATGAGCAGCTTTTTTATCTGCGCACGCGCGGCATTGATGAGTCTCGCGCACGGGAAATGCTGATTGAGGCTTTTCTGATGGAGGTGATCGCGCTGGCACCTTGCGAGGCTCTGCTGCCGTTTTTGCATCAACGTGTCGCCGCATCCGCCAGTCTGAGACATGTTTCATGAGTGACGTCGCTTCCCACACCTTATTGCGTGACGATTTCCGCAGTCATTTCCCGATTTTGAGGGAAAAAGTGCACGGGCGGCCCTTCACTTATCTTGATAGCGCCGCATCCGCCCAAAAGCCGGAAGTTGTTATCGAAGCGACGGCCGACGTGATGCGTCACCAATATGCCAATATCCATCGCGGCCTGCATTATATGAGTGAGCACACGACTGAGGCCTATGAAGCCGTGCGCACGAAAGTCGCACGCTTTCTCAATGCGCCGCGGCGGGAAGAAGTCATCTTCACACGCAACAGCACGGAGGCGATCAATCTCGTCGCCTATAGCTTCGGGAGCCTCCTTAAACCTGGTCAGGCCGTGTTGATCTCGGAGTTGGAGCATCATTCCAACATCATTCCCTGGCAGCTTCTTCGGGATCGATGCGGGATCTCCCTGCGTGTCGCGCCGATCACGCCGGAGGGGGATCTCGATCTCGACGCGATGGAAGCGCTTCTCTCGGACGGGAAGGTCGCGCTGGCTGCTGTCACGCATATGTCCAACGTGTTGGGAACCCTCACCCCCATTTCCCGTATCGCCGCGCTTGCGCATCAATATGGCGCGAAACTGCTTGTCGATGGGTCGCAATCCGTTGTGCACGGGGCCGTTGACCTTGAAAAGCTCAGCGCGGATTTCTTCGTCTTCACCGGTCACAAACTTTATGGTCCGACCGGCATTGGCGTCCTCTGGGGACGCACGGCCCTGCTTGAAGCGATGCCTCCTTTTATGGGCGGGGGCGAGATGATTGAAAGCGTAACCTTTGAGTCCTCCAGCTGGGCACCCATCCCGCATAAATTTGAGGCGGGGACACCGCCCATCATTGAGGTGATCGGGCTGGGCGCAGCGATTGATTTCCTCGAAAAATATGATCGAGCGCAGCTTCGGGCGGAGGAACAGTCTTTAACCAAAACGTTGCTGGCGGCATTGGGCACTGTCAAAGCGGCGCGCGTCATTGGCGCACCGGCGCAGCGTGGTGGCGTCGTATCCTTTACGCTCGGCAATATCCACCCGCATGATCTCGCCGTTTTGCTGGATCAGCAGGGGATTGCAATCCGCGCCGGGCAGCATTGCGCGGAGCCACTTATGCGGCGACTCGGTGTGACGGCGACGGTGCGGGCGAGTCTGGCGGCCTACTCCACCCAGCAGGATATTGAAGCCCTGATGGCGGGGATTGAAAAAGCCCAGTTCGTTTTCGGGAAAGGACGTTGATATGAGTGCCATCCCACGTCACGTCCTGACTCAGGCGTTCAACCCGCCTGAAGAGGCCGCTTCTCCTCATTTAAATGAAGATCAGATCATCGGTGCGATTGCCTCGGTCTATGACCCGGAAATACCGGTCAATATCTATGAATTGGGCCTGATTTACGCGGTCGATATTTACGAGGATGGGCGCGTCAATATTGAAATGACGCTGACAGCCCCCAATTGTCCGAGTGCGCAGGAGCTTCCTTTACAGGTTAAGCAGGCGGTTGAATCCGTGCCGGGCGTGACGGAGGCGAAGGTTGAGATCGTCTGGACCCCTCCCTGGGATATGAGCCGCATGAGCGATGAAGCCCGGCTTGCGTTGAATATGTTTTGAGAGTCTGACAAGAGGTCTGTCATGCAGGATAACCACCCCGCCACCCCCCAACGTCCCTCCCTGCCGCCTTTGATGGAGATGACGGAAAACGCCGTATCCCGTTTGCGGGCGCTTTATGCAGGAGCGCAGAAGGGGAAGACGCTGCGCATCTCTGTTTCGAACCGTGGTTGTTCCGGCAAATCTTACGAGATGGATTTCGTTGACGCGCCGAACCCGGGTGATGAATCGGTGGTGAAGGATGATGTTCGTCTTTTCGTCGATCGCAAAGCCACACTTTTCCTCATTGGGACGGTGATGGATTTCGAGGCCGGTATGATGCAGTCCGGTTTCACGTTCTTCAACCCGAATGAAAAAGGGCGTTGCGGCTGCGGCGAGAGCTTTTTTACCTAAGCAAGGCGCTTCGCCCGCCTTTTACGGTCCAAAGTCAACGCTACAACCGCTTCAACCTCCGCAGACCAGAGGAACTGGTCGATGACGGACCAGCTCAATAAAGCGTAGCCCTGCCGCATGAATGGTGCGAGATCGTTCACCAGGGCTTGCCGGGTTGCAACTGACATAGATGACGTCTATGACGCCAGCTTCGGCAACCCGCGCCGCCTGTATCCCTGGGTCCATGCGCGGCGGGTCCATGACGACGAGACGAGATCTCTCATGTTCTTTCTGTTGCAGGGGCTGGCGGGCCAGATCCCTGACTGAACATGAGAGACATTTTCCCGTCCGGGCAGCATCCAATGCCGCGACGGAAGACGCCGCCTCCCTCATACGCTTCGACAAAACCATGTGCGCTGAGGGGCAGAGTCAATGTGCCCATGCCGCTATAAAGCTCGGTAATCCGGTCGCGCTTATTAAGTTTCGGAAGAGCCTCACAGATAGAGGCGATGATGGCACCCTCACCGGAGGCGGTAGGCTGCATGAAGGATCCGGGCGGCGGGGACAACGTCGTGCCTGAAAAATCATGCGTGACGGGGCGCAATTGTGCGATAACTTCCGGCTTATTATCGTAGGATTTGCCTTGTCGCCAGCAAATTCGCGGAATGCGATGCGAGGCTGCGAAGGCTGCGATTTTGCCACGATCCGACAGGGAGGCGCGGCATTCGCGCCAATGACAATATCCGCACCAGAATCGAAGAGATTAATATGGAGATCCGCCTCACGTGAGATCGCGCCGAGACGGCGCATCAAATCACGCAAAGGTGCCAGCAACGCGAAAATCTGGGGGTCGAGAAGCTGGCAGGATGTCATATCGACCGGCGCGCTTTTGCGCTGATGGAGGCCGATCACCACACCACCCCCATTTTTCACCACGGCAAGATCGACACGGCGGTGGGATAGGGGCGCAGATTAATGCAAAAGGGTGGGTGCGGGGACGTCAAGGCTCGCACGTTCTAGCGCCGCTTGCACGCGAGCGCGCTTTCAGCTCAGCTGATCGAAGAAAGAAATACGCTGCGTCGCGCACCCGCCACATCGCGTAAAAATGGTGCAGGGCGGGGCGATGGCGTGCGGGGCGGGGGACACTAGATGATGTTCCAAGCAATTGTCTGCCTCATCCGCCTGAAGGTCGAGAACATCTCCGGGAACAAGATAAGGAAAGTAATAGGGGCGCGCACCAATTCGGGCAACACCGTCTCCCTCTCGCCCCAAAGAAGCGATCTCCACGCGATGCGTCGCCGACATTATTCGGGTGAACCGACAGCGCCTGTATCCGTGATACGGTTCCGTCGCGGCGCATTCATGAAGTTTGGCACCGTGCTTCCGAAACCTGGCCCGTCATGGTCCGTCACCGCCTGGATGTTGTCACGTTCCTGGCGGGGGGAGGGGCGTTTACCGTCACGATGGCGTTCCCGCTGGCCCTGATGCGGAATCTCATCGCATTTTGTCTCGGCAGGATTCCGCTCTTTCTGACGATGATTTCGCTGCCGGTTCGTGCGGGGATCCGCCTCATCGCGCCAATCCGCTGTTTCGACACCGTCAATTTCGGGTTGTGGCAGCTTTTTATGGGTCAGCTCTTCAATAGCATCGAGAAGCGGTTTCTGCGTCGGGGTCGCGAGGCTAAAAGCATGGCCGGTTTTGCCTGCGCGGCCCGTGCGCCCGATGCGATGCACGTAATCTTCAGCATTGAAAGGCAGGTCAAAATTAAAAACGTGAGATAACCCGCCAATATCAATGCCGCGCGCCGCGACATCAGAACAGACCAGAATTTTGATATCGCCGTTTTTAAACTGCTCCAGCGTCTTGAAGCGCGTCGCCTGATGCAGGTCGCCATGCAGGTGACCGACGGAGAAATGATGCTTATGCAGCGATTTCTGCAGGATATCGACATCACGTTTGCGATTGCAGAAGACAATCGCATTCTGCACATTTTCCCGCTGGAGGAGCGTGCGTAGGGTGCGGCGCTTTTCGCGCTCCTCCACAATGATTAAAGCTTCCTCGATGGTCGTTGCCACGGATGAGGGGCGTGAAACCGTGATTTCCTCCGGATTACGGAGAAATTGATCGGCGAGGCTCCGGATCTCCGGTGCCATGGTGGCGGAGAAGAAAAGCGTCTGACGATGGGCCGGTAACAGCGATGTGATGCGCTGGACATCGGGGATGAAGCCCATATCCAACATGCGATCCGCCTCATCAATCACGAGGATGCCCGCCTGATTAAGCAGAAGCCCGCCGCGATCGTACAGATCCAGCAAACGGCCGGGTGTCGCGATCAGGATATCAACACCCTGATTAAGGGCCGCGCGCTGATCCATCATGCTCTCGCCGCCAATCAAAAGGGCGTGATTGAGGTTCAGATGCTTGCCGTAAAGATTGAGATTTTCAGAAACCTGTAGTGCAAGCTCCCGCGTTGGCTCCAGAATGAGGGAGCGCGGCATACGGGCCCGTGCGCGGGAACCCGTCAGGATTTCCAGCATCGGGAGGGTGAAGGAGGCGGTCTTCCCCGTACCTGTCTGCGCCACACCGAGCACGTCTCGATGACGAATCACGAACGGGATTGCGCGCGCCTGGATAGGCGTCGGGCGTTCGTAACCGATTTCTTCAATCGCCTTCAGAAGGGGGGCGCATAAGCCAAGCGTATCAAAGGGGGGGAGGTCCTCTTCCTCCGGTTTCGGTGCTTCGGCCTGCGCGACGTCAGAGGGGGCCGACCGACTCGCCTGAGACGTCATTTCATCCCGCTGGATCGCCTTTTTTCCGCGGGCGCGACGTGTCACCGGTGCTTTGCGGCTTTTCGCAACTGGCTCCGGCGCGGCGGCTGGCGACGTGGCGAGCGTTTCTGTAACCGTTTCAGAGGCGTCAGGCGCGACAATGTCCGCGACCTCTGGCTTTCTGCGGGTGCGACGTTTCGGCTTGTCGGTTGATGCAGTTGCGGGGGCTTCCGCCTCCGTGGAAGAAGCGCGGGATTTAGAGGGCGCGCGGCGTTTCTTTGGCGTGGCAACTTCTTTTTCAGAAGTCACCTCCATACCTGTTTCCAAGGATACCGGCTTTGGCGCGGCTTTTGCACGGGTGGCACGCTTGCGCGCGGGCTTGGTCGGTGCACTGTCCTCTGGTGGGGCAGCGTCACTTTCGGGCGTCATTTGGCTCTCACCCTTGACAGATCGAGACCGTGATGGGGTCGCTTTACGCGGTGTGGGCGCGGAGATTTGGTCTTGGTAGGTACAGAGCTGTTTGACAAAAAACCGCCTTCTGATGACACGGTTCAATACCGGGGTGAGGCGCAACGCTGGATTCCGGAAGCGCGCAACGATCGGGACATATTCGCGTCCCTATATCGGATAACTGACTTAAGGTTCAATGATAACATGTCCAGAGCAGCGGTAAGAAACAATTTTTGTTCAAATCCCGCTATTTATGACGCCTGCGACAATCGCAACAACGCCCAGCGCACTCATCAATATGAGTCGGTAGTAAATCGCCCGCAATGTTTCCGGCTTTGAGCGGATGGCGCGCCGCGCGGTACGGAAAGGTCCAAAATAACATGAAATGAACAAAATAGCCATCAGCAGCGCCGCGCCCTGCATCGCATTAATCGGCCAGGGCAGGGCGGAGAAACGGCCGATGCGCGTGACGAGAAGCCAGCCCGTCACCAATGTGACCAGCATGACAGGCCATAAAATACGGAAATAGCGCGTAAGCGCGGCGAGGATAATGTTGTGGCGTTGCACGGCGTCCAGCGCACGGACACTAGCCCGCATCACGGTGACGATAAACCCGCCACCGCCGACCCATGTAATGATCCCGATAATGTGAAGGGTTAAAACAACATCCCACAAGACTGCGTTGATCATCTCATCTCCAAGTCAGGTTTTCGGCTTGCACGGTTATCACGATTTGGCGAAGCTGCAAGGGGGTAAAGCAGGCGCGCCACGCCATCGACGTTGCCCACAGCGCATATGCCGCCGCAGTGCCGCGATTTTCTTGGCCTCAGGTCGGGGTGACGTGGCGGCGCGTCTTTCAGGATAGGGGTATCGAGCGTGTCATTGCCGCATCAGTTCATTCAAAGGGCCGTGCTGACTCCAGCGGAATTTGCCGCGCTGGATGCGGCGGCGGCCCGGATCATCGGCATGGAAACGCTGATCGCACGCGCAGGGTGGTGCGTGGCGCGGGAAGTCATGTCACGCTACGCACTGTCCCGTGTTCTTATCCTTTGCGGGCCGGGCAATAATGGACGCGATGGTCAGGAGACAGCGAAGAACCTGGCGCGGGCGGGATGGGACGTTTGTGTGACATTTTACCGCGACGCACCGCAGTCACCACCGGAATGGCTTGCGCGGTCGGGGATTACGATGGTGCCCTTCACCGCTGAGGAAGCAGCGCGCGTGGATCTCGTGATTGATGCTGTTTTCGGCGCGGGGCTGAACCGCCCCCCGGATGCCGCCTTGATATCGGTGCTGCGCGCGGCGCAGCGGCGTGTCGCCATTGATGTGCCCTCTGGTGCGGATGGTGCGACAGGCCATTTGCCTGACGACGCACCTGAATATGATCTGACCGTGACCTTCGTGCGGCTGAAACCGGCGCATCTCCTCGCCCCGGCAAGATTTCTGATGGGTGAGATTGTCTGCCGCGATATCGGCATGGATGACGCGCTTGTCGCGCAATATGCCGGTCAAGTGTTTCATAATAGTCCTGAGCTTTGGGACGTGCCGGCCATGTCGATGACAGGCCATAAATATGATCGCGGCATTGTCAGTATTATTGGTGGTGCCGTTATGCCCGGGGCCACGCGTCTGGCGGTGGATGGGGCGCGCCGCAGTGGCGCGGGCCTTGTCCGCATCGCGGCCGGGCCTTCAGCGCCTCTCTACCATATTGTTGCGCCAGCGGATGTGATCGTCGATGCAGCCCCCCTTGAAACATTGCTGGATGACGCACGTCGGAAATGCTGGATCTGCGGCCCCGGCCTGATGGAGGATGAGGTTGGCGCGAGCTTCGATATTCTGGTGGGTGTGGGGCGTCAGATTGTTGCAGATGCGGGCGCGCTCGCCTGGGCCGGGTCCGCGCCCGAGAAGTTGAGGGGCGCAACTGTCATCACACCTCATAAGGGTGAATTTGCACGGCTCTTCGGCGGAAAGCCCCATGATTTGATTGAGACGACACGTCGGGCGGCCGTGACCACCGGCGCGGTCGTCATTTTAAAAGGCGCGTCAACGGTTATCGCCGCGCCGGATGGCCGCGTTGCCATCAACACCCACGCCTCCTCCAAACTGGCAACGGCAGGCTCCGGCGATACGTTGAGCGGCGTCATCGCGACCCTTCTCGCATGTGGGATGGCGCCGTGGGAGGCGGGTTGCGCCGCTGTCTGGATACATGGGGAGGCCGGACGTCGCGCAGGTCCGTGGCCCCCGGCGGAGGAATTGGCCCAGCATCTTGGCGCTGCGCGGGAAAGCGCAGAACGCCGCTTGTGAAAAACGCCGGATTGCTGTAAGCCGCGCGGCAAAGCCTTAGAGCGATCTCAAGGCCTGACTTTATGCGGGCGTGGTGGAATTGGTAGACACGCCAGACTTAGGATCTGGTGGCGTAAGTCGTGGGGGTTCAAGTCCCTCCGCCCGTACCAACTTAATTTTTGCTGTCGACGCAAAGAGGTCCATGCCTGGCACGATCGTCGATAGCAGCTTCGTCGAGAGGATCGCCTGGAAGATGCAGGTTACGCAAACGCAATCCGAAGGTCTCAAGCGTGAATTTAAAGTCACGGTGCCCGCATCCGACCTGCAGGAACGCCGCGCCGCCCGGTTGCAGGAGCTTGCGCGCACGGTCAATATTCCCGGCTTTCGCTCCGGCAAAGTGCCGGCATCGGTCGTAAAACAGCGTTTCGGCCAGTCGGTCGAGGGGGAAGTCCTCGATAAGACGATCAATGAATGCGTGTCGGAGCTGATGAAGACGCATGATCTGCATCCTGCATCTCAGCCCAAAGTGGATGTCGGCCAGCTTGACGATGCGAGTGACCTTGAATTCACGCTGAACCTTGAAGTCCTGCCCGCGATCACCATCCCGGAAACGTCGGATATCACCTTGACGCGCCTGATCGCGAAACCGGCTCAGGACGGAATTGACAAGGCGTTGGAGGAGCTTGCCAAGCGGAATCGCAGCTTTGAGGATATCGAGGAAGCCCGCCCCGCCAAGGAAGGTGACGTGCTGAACGTCAATTTCGTCGGGAAGATCGATGGCACCCCCTTTGATGGCGGCACGGTCAATGACGTCAATGTCGAAATTGGTGGTGCCGGCTTCATCTCCGGCTTCGCTGAGCAGATTGAAGGCATGTCGGCCGGTGGAGAAAAAACCATCAATGTGACCTTTCCGGCTGATTATCAGGCAAAAGAGCTTGCTGGGAAGGAGGTGCAGTTTGAGATCAAGGCCAACAGCCTCAGAAAGCCGGTCGACCCGGCGATTGATGATGAACTCGCCAAGAAAATGGGCTTTGAGTCGCTGGAGAAATTGCAGGAGCTGATTTCAAGCCAGGTTGAAAATGAATATTCCCAGCTGACCCGTCTGCGCATCAAGCGGGAATTGCTCGACAAACTCGCCGAGAGAACAGATTTCGAGGCGCCGGAATCGATGATTGAAGCCGAATTCGGGCAGATTTGGCAGCGTATTGAGCAGGACCGGCAGAATGGTTCACTCGATGAAGAGGATGCCAGCAAGTCGGAGGATGATCTCAGATCGGACTACCGCAAGATCGCCGAGCGCCGTGTGAAACTCGGACTGCTTCTGGCGGAGATCGGTCGTGAGAAGGAGATTTCCGTCTCACGTGAAGAGCTGATGGGCGCCGTGCAGCAGGAGGCCATGCGCTATCCCGGGCAGGAGCAGACTGTTTTTGAATTTTTCGGGAAAAACCCACAAGCTGTTGAAGGTTTGCGCGGGCCGATTCTGGAGAATAAGGTCGTCGATTATCTCATCGAGCTTGCGCAGGTGACGGATAAGGAAGTGACGCCGGAGGAACTGGCTGACATGCCGGGCGCCAGCCTCTAATAAGATCATCACAGAAAATCCTGGAATCGGGGTCGGGCTTCCTGAGCGGGTCCGGCCCTGTTTCATTTTTCTGAGTCAGTGACATTTCACAACAATCCGTTATCATGTGATTTCAGTTGTTTTTAGCGAGGGGTGACTATGTCCATCGAGGATCGCAATCCGTTCGAGATATCTAATAATGCGCTGGTCCCGATGGTCGTGGAGCAGACCTCCCGCGGTGAGCGCGCATTCGATATTTACTCCCGCCTTTTGCAGGAGCGCATTATTTTCCTGACCGGGCCGGTTTATGATCAGGTGGCCTCCCTCATCTCCGCACAATTGCTTTATCTGGAGAGCGTTAATCCCTCCAAGGAGATTTCGTTCTATATCAACAGCCCGGGTGGCGTCGTATCCGCAGGTTTGGCGATATACGACACGATGCGTTACATCCGGTGCTCCGTCAGCACAGTGTGTGTTGGTCAGGCGGCTTCCATGGGCTCCCTTCTGCTGGCGGCGGGTGAGAAGGGGCGACGCTTCTGCCTGCCCAATGCACGTGTCATGGTGCATCAACCTTCCGGCGGGGCGCAGGGCGTGGCAGCGGATATTGAGATCCAGGCGAAAGAGATCCTCATCATCCGCGACCGGTTAAACGAAATTTATCGAACACATACCGGTCGTTCTCTCAAGGAGATTGAGGGCGCGCTTGATCGCGATAATTACCTGTCCGCGGAGCAAGCCCGGAAATTCGGCCTTATTGATGAGGTCGTCGCGGATCGGATGAAAGAGCCGGTAAAATAATTCTCTATTGATTGCATGACGGGTAAACCGCCATAATGTTATTTCCTTATCGGCGCTTCGCGCGGTTTCTGGAGGTTGAAGCTGCATGACGCGCAGTTGCGTGGCGCATCAACGCGGCAATTTGGTTTGTGTTTCTTCAGAAAAGTCGATGTGCGAGAGACGTCTGGGGAAAAAGGAGTGCCTATGAACATCAAGTCCGGCGATTCGAAAAATACGTTGTATTGTTCGTTCTGCGGCAAATCTCAGCATGAGGTGCGTAAGCTGATTGCCGGGCCAATCGTGTTCATCTGCGACGAATGCAGCGAACTTTGTATGGATATCATCCGCGAGGAACATAAATCCCATCTCGTGAAATCACGGGACGGGGTGCCCACCCCCCGTGAGATCTGCAAAGTGCTCGATGATTACGTGATCGGGCAGGTCCACGCCAAAAAAGCGCTCTCCGTCGCGGTGCATAATCATTATAAGCGCCTGACGCACGCGCAGAAGAATAATGATGTCGAGATTTCGAAATCGAACATCATGTTGATCGGGCCGACAGGCTCGGGCAAGACGCTTCTGGCGCAGACCCTCGCGCGCATCCTCGACGTGCCGTTCACCATGGCGGATGCCACGACATTGACCGAAGCCGGTTATGTTGGGGAGGACGTTGAAAACATAATTCTCAAGCTTCTCCAGGCATCTGATTATAACGTTGAGCGCGCTCAGCGCGGTATCGTCTATATTGATGAGATCGATAAGATTTCCCGCAAATCGGATAATCCGTCGATCACGCGGGATGTCAGTGGTGAGGGCGTCCAACAAGCGCTGCTGAAATTGATGGAAGGTACGGTTGCGTCCGTGCCACCACAGGGAGGGCGGAAACATCCGCAGCAGGAATTCCTGCAGGTCGACACCACCAACATGTTGTTTATCTGTGGCGGCGCCTTTGCGGGTCTGGACAAAATCATCGCTGCGCGTGGGGAGGGCTCTGCCATGGGGTTTGGCGCGGAAGTGCGCGGCGATGATGAGCGTCGTCTGGGCGCCGTCCTGCAAAGTGTTGAACCGGAAGATCTCCTCAAATTCGGCCTGATACCGGAATTTATCGGGCGTATCCCTGTCATCGCCACATTGGAAGACCTTGACCGCGACGCACTCGTCTCCATCCTGTCGACGCCCAAAAATGCGTTGGTCAAGCAATATCAGCGCCTCTTCCAGATGGAGGGTGTCTCACTGACCTTTACCGAGGATGCGCTGGGCCAGATTGCGCGGGGGGCGATGGACCGTAAAACGGGCGCGCGTGGTCTGCGTTCGATCGTGGAGAATATTCTTCTCGACACGATGTTTGATCTTCCCGGCCTTGAAAGTGTCGAGGAAGTGGTCGTGAATAAGGATGTCGCTGACGGCAAGGCCAAGCCTGTTTATGTTTACGGTAAAGGTGGCTCCGCCGAGGCGAAGGAGCAATCAGCCTGAAGCTGTGCCGCGCGTCGGCACTGCCTTGAAAAAGGCGCGAATTGTATACATTTATGGTGCGATAAGTGACCTGCCCGAAAGCAGAGGGGAACGGTCCGGAATCTGTGCCGATATCACGGGCAGACATGGTGCGATCGTCCATCAGGAGATCAATTTTGTGACGGAAAAAATGAAAGATAGTGGTGAGAAAGCCGTGCCGGACGCGCGCAAAGCCGTCGAGAGTCCGGCAGCCGATTTTGTCGCGGTTCTGCCGCTTCGCGACATTGTGGTTTTCCCGCATATGATTGTGCCGCTCTTCGTCGGGCGTGAAAAGTCAGTTCGTGCGCTCGAGGCGGTGACCAGTCAGAACAAGCAGATCCTGCTCGTCGCACAGAAAGACGCGTCCCAGGACGACCCTTCATCCGACGATATTTACGGTTTCGGCACGGTTTCTACGATCCTGCAATTACTAAAACTCCCTGACGGCACCGTTAAAGTCCTTGTGGAGGGCGTTCGCCGCGCCCGCATTAAATCGTTGCAGGACAGGGACGGACATTTCGAGGCCGTCATTGACGAGGTTGATGACGACCTCAGTGAGGATGAGGAGCTTGACCCGCTTGGTCGGACGGCCATCTCGCAGTTTGAGCAATATGTTAAACTCAATAAGAAGATCGCGCCGGAAGTCATGATCTCAATCGGCCAGATTGAGCAGCCTTCTAAACTCGCGGACACGATCGCCAGTCATCTGACCCTCAAAATCCCCGATAAGCAGAAACTACTTGAGACAATCTCCGTCTCCCAGCGGTTGGAGCAGGTCTTCACGCATATGGAGCAGGAGATTGGCGTCCTCCAGGTCGAGAAGCGCATTCGTAATCGCGTCAAACGACAGATGGAGAAGACGCAGCGGGAATATTACCTCAATGAGCAGTTGAAGGCGATCCAGAAAGAACTCGGTGAGGGTGAAGAGGGTCGTGACGAGACGGCGGAAATTGAGGAGAAAATCAAATCCACCCGTCTGTCAAAAGAAGCGCGTGAGAAAGCGACAGGAGAACTGCGCAAGCTGCGGGGCATGAGCCCGATGTCCGCCGAGTCGGCCGTCGTGCGGAATTATCTTGAATGGCTCCTCTCTCTCCCCTGGAAGAAGCGGAGCAAGATCTCCAAAGATCTCGGAGCTGCCCAGCAGATACTCGACACGGATCATTACGGACTCGAGAAGGTCAATGAGCGGATACTCGAATATCTGGCGGTTCAGTCGCGCGAGCAGAAGCTCAAGGGGCCGATTTTATGTTTCGTGGGCCCGCCTGGCGTCGGTAAAACATCGCTGGCGCGCTCCATCGCGAAATCGATCGGAAGAAATTACGTCCGTATGTCGCTCGGTGGCGTGCATGACGAGTCGGAAATCCGTGGACATCGTCGCACCTATATTGGTTCCATGCCCGGCAAAATTGTTCAGGGCATGAAAAAAGCCAAGACGTCGAATCCGCTTTTCCTGCTTGATGAGATTGATAAACTGGGCTCAGACTGGCGCGGTGACCCTTCTTCGGCGCTGCTGGAAGTTCTTGACCCGGAACAGAATGGCACTTTTAACGATCATTACCTTGAGGTGGATTACGATCTATCGGACGTGATGTTTGTGACGACGGCGAATAGCCTGAATATGCCCCAGCCTTTGCTGGACCGGATGGAGATCATCCGCATCTCCGGCTATACGGAAGATGAGAAAGTCGAGATTGCCCGGCGTCACCTTGTTGAGAAACAGGCCAAGGCCAATAATCTCAAATCATCGGAATGGTCATTGAGTGACGACGCGTTGCGCGAGATCATCCAGAGTTACACACGTGAATCCGGCGTTCGTAATCTTGAGCGTGAAATTGCCAAAATTGCACGCAAGGTAGTCAAAGCCATCGTTACATCGTTGGAAACAAAAAAGATCGACGTCACGGTTGAGAATCTCGCCGAGTTTCTCGGCGTTAAGAGATTCCACCATGGTGAAACGGAGCAGGAAGACCTTGTCGGCATGGTTTCCGGCCTGGCCTGGACGGAAGTTGGCGGCGAGATCCTGACGATTGAAAGCGTGTTGCTAGACGGTAAAGGGCAGGTCAAGGCGACGGGTAAACTTGGGGAAGTCATGCAGGAGAGCGTTTCGGCGGCTTTCTCCTATGTGCGTTCCCGCAGTCCTGAGCTTGGCATCTCGCGCAAAATCTATGAGACGCGTGACATCCATGTGCATGTGCCGGAGGGGGCCACGCCGAAAGACGGGCCTTCAGCCGGTGTGGCCATGGCCATCTCGATCATCAGCACTCTGACCGGTATCCCGATCCGTCACGATGTCGCCATGACGGGTGAAATCACGCTGCGCGGCCGCGTGCTGGAAATTGGCGGCCTGAAGGAAAAGCTACTGGCGGCTGTCCGGGCTGGCATCAAAAAGGTGTTTATCCCCAAGGATAATGAGAAGGATCTGGTCGATATCCCTGAAAATGTGAAATCGGCCTTGTATATCGTCCCTGTCTCACACGTCAGTGAGGTGGTTAACGCGGCCCTGACGCAACCGGTGACGCCGATCATCTGGTCAAACGAGCCGGATGAGAAGTTAACCGGGCGGGAAAATCGGGGTGAGGGGGAGGGGACGGGGCTGCCACATTAACGCGCGGCGCCCCGATGTTTGTCATCTGTGACATCGGGGAAGCCCTGTGTTGTTTGGATTTCGCTGACGTCGTCAAGCGTCAAAATTATCTGTTTTTATAATCTTTCTGGTTTCGGAAGGTGTTGACGTTAAAAAACCTCTCCATACCGCACCCGACCGAGGCCGAAAGATTGCGGCTTGGGTCATGTGGTAAAAGGCCCAATTTGGAAAGGCATAAAATGAAAAAACCCCTCAACAAGCAGGAGCCTATTGCGACTGTCGCGAGTCATGCTGATTTGCCGAAAGCAAGGACGGGTGAAGTTATTGATGCCGTTTTCGAAGTGATCCAGAAAGCCCTTGTCGACAACCAGGAAGTGCGCCTCGTCGGGTTTGGTTCATTCGCGACGGCGACACGCAAGGCGACAAAAGGTCGCAATCCCCGCACAGGTGAAGAAATCCAGATCCCCACTTCGACTTCCGTCCGCTTCAAGGCCGGCAAAGGCTTGAAAGACGTCGTCGCCTGAGCCAATTTCTGGCACATGTCATCTGCCATGTGCCAACATCATGGGCGATTAGCTCAGCGGTAGAGCGTCTCGTTTACACCGAGAGGGTCGGCGGTTCAATCCCGTCATCGCCCACCATGATATGCTGACAGGGCGCGAATTGTCTAAAATCAAATGGCGCTTGCGTATTTATGAGTCACTCTCGTCGACTTTGGCTTTCTGTAAAGAGCAGGCCGAGGCCGGTGCAGCGGAGGGGCTAGCCGTCATGGCCCGCCGGCAGACAGCAGGGCGCGGCACAAAAGGCCGCGTCTGGGTCGCCCCACCCGGCAATTTGTCATTCTCACTTCTTTTGCGCCCTGCTGACGTCGTTTCCTGCCTCAAAACCCTGCCATTTCTGGCGCCGATCGCTGTTTATGAGGCGATACAGGCCCTCCTCCCGACAACGGAGCTCACTCTGAAATGGCCGAATGACATTCTTCTGCGGGGAGATAAGGTCAGCGGCATTCTCATTGAGTCCAGTCCCGCTTCCGAAGGGTGGATTGTGGTGGGGATCGGCGTCAATATCCGATCCGCACCTGAAATGCCGAGCCGCCATCTTGCCTGCCTCGCCCAGCTTGGTCTTTCACCGGCGCCGGAAGTCCTCGCCAAAATGATCATGAATCATCTCAGTGCCGGGCTTGCCGCTTTTGCCTCTTCAGGTGCTGATTTCGTGCGGGATGCCTGGCTCTCCCGCGCGCATAAAATCGGGACGCGCCTTGCAGTCATGACGGGAGATGACTATACAAAAGGTTTGTTTCACGGCTTGGGTCCGGAGGGTCAACTTCTGCTTTTGACAGAGGGCAATAAGGTAAAATCGTTCCTGTCGGGTGAAACGTCCATGATGCTACAGGTTCGCGATGCTCCTTGCCATTGATGTCGGCAATACAAATATCGTTTTTGCTCTCCATGATGGAGAAAAATGGCGTGGAAATTGGCGCATCTCGACCAATAATCACCGCACTTCCGATGAATATGGCGCGTGGCTGACCATATTGCTTGAAAAGCAGGATATTTCATCAAAGCAAATAACGCGGGCGATCATTGGCACCGTCGTCCCGGCCGCGCTCTATCATTTGAGGCTGCTTTGCCGCTCCTGGCTTGATGTTGAGCCCCTCATCGCCAATTCGCGCTCCAATTGGGGCCTTGGCTGCAAAGTTGATACGCCGGATGAAGTGGGTGTTGATCGGCGTCTCAATGGCCTTGCCGCGCATCACATGTTTAGCGGCCCCCTCGTCGTCGTGGATTTCGGCACGGCGACAACATTTGATGTTGTGGATGCGGAAGGGGCTTTTTGCGGCGGCGCGATCGCACCGGGCGTCAATCTTTCACTTGAGGCGCTGCACCAGGCCGCGGCGCGCCTTCCCCGCATCAGTGTTGGCAGGCCGACTTCAGCGATCGGGCGCAACACCATCGTCAGTATGCGCTCGGGCCTATTCTGGGGTTATGTCGGGCTGGTAGAAGGGATTGTTTCTCAAATAAAAGCGGAGATGAAGATCCCCCTCGCTGTGATTGCGACAGGCGGGCTGGCACCTCTTTTTTCAGAGGGGACGTCGCTTTTTCAGCATGTTGTCCTGACTCTGACACTTGATGGACTGCGCCTCCTCGCGGACAGAAACCCTTCTCAGAATTCCATCGATCGCGATGATTGACATCGAAATTTATCTCTAATTACAACTTATTCTGGAGACTATATGACAGAAACCATCGGCAATTTCGCCTTTCTGCCTCTCGGCGGAACGGGCGAAATCGGCATGAACTTGAATCTTTACATGTTAGACGGGCATTATCTGGCTGTTGATTGCGGGATTGGTTTTTCCGGTAATGACACGCCTGAAGCCGAAATCCTCATGCCCGATCCAAGCTTTCTGGCTGAACGTCAGGATCAGCTTTACGGCCTCGTCGTCACGCACGCACATGAGGATCATCTAGGTGCGATTGAGCATCTCTGGCCACAATTCAAATGCCCGATCTACGCGACACCTTTCGCCGCTGCCGTCTTACGGCGCAAGCTCGGTGAAGCTCGTATGCTCGACAAAGTGCAGATCAACGTCATCGCGTCCGGCGCGCGTTTCGAGGTTGGCCCGTTCGATCTGCAATTTATCTCGGTGACGCATTCCGTCCCTGAGGCGCAGTCCCTCGCCATGCGCACGCCCTATGGTAATTACATCCATACGGGTGACTTCAAGATCGATGAGCCCCCCCTCCTTGGGCCGATGACCGATTTCGACAGTTTCCGGCAATTAGGTGAGGATGGCGTGCGTGCCGTGATTGGCGACAGCACGAATGTTTTCCGTGAAGGCCCCTCGGGTACGGAACAATCGGTGCGGGAAGGGCTGACCACCCTCATCGCGGACCTGACCGGTCGCGTTGCGGTCACGTGTTTTGCCAGCAATGTCGCACGCGTGGAATCCATCGCAATGGCCGCCCGGGCAGCGGGGCGAAAAGTCGTGACAGTGGGGCGTTCCCTGCGCAATCTTGAGGTCGCAGCGCGGGAATGTGGATATCTGACTGATATTCCGCCTTTTCTGACGGAGCAGGATGCGGCGCATATCCCGGACCGTGAATTGCTCCTGATCGTCACGGGAAGTCAGGGTGAACCCCGTTCAGCCTTGACGCGGATCGCGGCAGACACGCACCCGAATATTTCCCTCGGGGAGGGTGACACCATTATCTACAGCTCGCGTATGATCCCCGGTAATGAGCACGCTGTCATGGCCGTGCAGGATAATCTCTCTCGCCGCGGTGTGCGTGTTCTGACGGATCGTGACCATCCCGTGCATGTTTCAGGTCATGCAACCAGTAGGGACCTGCGCAGACTTTATGAAGTTCTGAAGCCCGAATATGTTGTCCCCACCCATGGCGAGTGGCGCCATCTCACAGCCCATGCAGATCTCGCGCGCAAGGTGGGCGCAAAGACCGTGCTGCTCGAGGATGGGGACATCTTGCAACTGGCGCCCGGCAAGCCGGAAATCATTGATACGGCACCGACCGGGCGTTACGTTCTGGATGGCAGCCGCATTCTGCCCCTCTCCAGCGATGTCCTCGCGGCGCGGCGGCGTATCCTTTATAATGGCATGGTGATTGGCAGTTTCGCTGTCGATGATGAAGGCTTCATGATCGGCCTGCCGAAAATCAGCGCGCCTGGCCTGCTTGAAAGTACGGACCCAGAGTTACACCGGATTGTTGGGGATTTCGCCAATGCGATTGACGATATCCCGGATAACATACGCGCGGAGGATGACGCGTTTCGCGATGCGGCTAAAACGGCGCTGCGGCGCGCTTTAGGACGCAAATTGCAAAAGCGTCCTCTCGTGGATGTCCATCTCTTACGCGTTTGATAAAATCTGATAAAATGAGGGTGGGGGTGTTTTTCCTCACCCATCATCATCCCGGAACTCTCCATGCGTCTTACAAAAAGCTTTCTGCCTACCCTCAAAGAGGTTCCCGCTGACGCTCAGATTGCGTCACATCGTCTTATGCTGCGCGCGGGGCTGATCCGGCAGACAGCATCTGGCATTTACGCCTGGCTGCCGGCGAGTCTGCGCGTTTTGCGCAATATAGAGCGCATTGTGCGGGAAGAGCAGAACGCGATCGGCGCGCAGGAAGTGCTGATGCCGACCCTCCAATCCGCCGATCTCTGGCGGCAATCAGGCCGATATGATGCGTACGGGCCGGAGATGCTGCGGATCAATGACCGCCACGGGCGCGACATGCTTTACGGTCCGACAAATGAGGAAATGATCACCGAAATTTTCGGGCAGACGGTCAAATCCTATCGTGAGTTGCCGCAATCACTTTACCATATTCAATGGAAATTCCGCGATGAGCGGCGGCCACGCTTCGGGGTGATGCGCGGGCGTGAATTTCTGATGAAGGACGCCTATTCCTTCGATGCGGATTATGACGGGGCGGTCGTCTCTTACCGCAAAATGATGCTGGCTTATCTAAGGACGTTCCAGCGTCTCGGCGTGCGGGCGATCCCGATGCGGGCGGATACCGGGCCGATTGGTGGGGAACTCAGCCATGAATTCCTGATTCTCGCCCCGACGGGAGAGAGTACCGTCTATTTCGACGCGGCATTGGAACAGCAGGATTGGCTCGCACAATCAGTGGATCTTGACGATCCTGAGAGCTTGGGGCGGTTTTTTAAAGACGTCACCACCTCCTATGCCGCGACCGATGAGATGCATGACGAAACGGCCTGGAAGACCGTCCCTGCCGACAGGCAGCGGGAAGGGCGGGGGATTGAGGTCGGCCATATTTTCTATTTCGGAGATAAATACACCAGATCAATGGGTGTCTCCGTTAATGGCCCGGATGGGGCGGCCTTTCATCCCTATATGGGATCTTATGGTATCGGCGTTTCCCGCCTGACCGGCGCGATTATCGAAGCGCATCACGACGCGCAGGGCATCATCTGGCCGGAATCGGTTGCGCCCTTCAAAGCCGCGATCCTGAATCTTAAACCCGGTGACGCGATGGTTGATGAAATCTGCAACAGGTTCAACCATGTCGGGGGTGACGCTGTGTTGCTGGATGATCGGGATGAGCGTGCTGGCGTTAAGTTCAACGATGCGGATCTCATGGGTCACCCATGGCAGATCATTGTCGGACCGCGCGGCGCCAAAGAGGGGCGTGTTGAGCTGAAAAACCGTTGCTCCGGTGAAAGGTTTGACCTCAGCGTCGATGAGGCGATTGAAAGAGTTTTGTCGTAAATATGTTCAATGCTTTTGAGAGAAGTGTCGCGGGGAGATATTTGTGCGCCCGAAGGGGTGAGCGCTTCCTATCGATCATCGCGATTTTCTCTTTCATCGGCATTGCATTGGGCGTGGCGACGCTGATCATCGTCATGGCGGTCATGAATGGTTTCCGTGATGACCTGATGTTCCGCGTTCTCGGCCTGAATGGCGAGCTCAATATTTACTCAGGCCGCCATGTCATTACCTCCTATCAAGACGATGTCGCCCAGATCCGCGCGATCAAAGGCGTTACCCGCGTCACGCCTATGGTGGAGGGGACCATATTGCTTGACGCCGCCGGCTATAGTGCTGGCGGTTTGATGCGCGGCATCTCAGCAGGTGATTTCGCCGCGCTCCACGCTTTAAACGATAATATCGTCGCCGGACGGCTGGAGGATTTTCACGGGCCGGACGCCATCGCCATCGGGGCGGCTTTATCGACGAAATCAGGGTTGCAACTCGGCAGTAAAGTCACGCTACTTTCCCCCCAGGGGCGTGCAACGCCCTTTGGCACGATGCCGCGCATTCGGAGTTACACGGTTTCCCTTATTTTCGATGCCGGGGTAAATGATTACGATTCCAGCATTGTTTTCCTGCCGCTGGAGGCGGCGCAGAAATTTTTGATGATGGCCGACGGCGTATCCTTTATCCAAGTGGGGCTGGATGACCCGATGAAGGCCCGGGCGGTCGGCCGTGAAATCGCGCAGAGACTGGGTGACCCGCAATTACGCGTGCTGGATTGGACGCGCAGCAATAATGCGTTTCTCGGCGCTTTGGATGTGCAGCAGAACGTCATGTTTCTGATCCTGACGCTGATCATCCTTGTCGCGGCATTCAATGTGGTTTCCTCCATGATCATGATGGTCAAGGATAAAGCGCGGGATATTGCGGTATTGCGCACGCTGGGTGCGACGCGCGGTGCGATCATGCGCATTTTCCTGATGTGCGGCGCGTCTGTCGGGGTTTGCGGCACAATGATCGGCTTTATCATTGGGGTTGTTTTCTGCCTGAATATTGAGCGCATCCAACATGGCATTGAGCATCTGACCCACACAAATCTCTTCAATCCCGAATTTTACTATCTTGAGCATCTGCCGGCACATCTTGTCTGGTCACAGGTTATGGATGTGCTTGTCCTCTCACTCATCCTGTCATTCAGCGCCACCCTTTACCCCGCCTGGCGGGCGGCGCGGACGGACCCGGTCGAGGCTTTGCGTCATGAGTGAGCCGCCTGTTTTCTCCCTCTCCAATATCGTTAAAATTTACGAATCCGGCGATGAAAAACTGCGCGTCCTTGATGGGGCGTCGATCACCCTTCAGGAAGGCGAAATCGTCGCGCTCATTGCCCCCAGCGGAACCGGGAAATCGACCTTGCTGCATATAGCCGGATTGCTGGAGCGCCCCGATGCGGGACAGATCGCGATTGCAGGGCGCGACGTGACGCGCTTCTCCGATGCGGAGCATTCAACCCTGCGCCGGGATGAAATCGGGTTTGTCTATCAGTTCCATCACCTCCTCGCTGAATTCACCGCGCTGGAGAATGTGGTGCTTCCCCAACGTATCGGGCGTGTGCCTGCTTCGGTCGCGCGCAGGAATGCGGCGGATCTGCTCGCGCAATTCGGACTGTCTCATCGTCAGGACCATTTGCCCGGTCGCCTCTCCGGAGGGGAAAAACAGCGCGTGGCGATTGCCCGCGCCCTGGCCAATCACCCCAAAATCATCCTCGCTGATGAGCCGACGGGAAATCTCGACGGCAAAACATCTGACCTCGTTTTTGATAACCTGCTGGAGGTGGTTCGCAAAGCGCGTGCAACGGCGCTGATCGTGACCCATAACGAGACGCTCGCGCGACGTATGGACCGCGTTATCGCCTTGAAAGACGGGAAACTTCAGACAGTCTGAACGGTCCATTCGCAGACTCGCGGCGTCACCAGGGCAATGATAATCCGCGCACGATTTTGATGCCGTCAGCCGCGTGTGTCTGATATTGTGATGTCATGTCACATGCTGATTTCGTTCACCTCCGTAATCACTCTGCTTACTCCCTCAGTCAGGGGGCGATTCGGATACCGGATCTGGTCGATCTGGCCGTTGAGAATGAGATGCCGGCTTTGGCACTGACGGATACGGGCAATCTCTTCGGCGCCCTCGAGTTTTCGCAATATGCGGTCAAGAAGGGCGTGCAGCCGATTATCGGGTGTCAGCTCTCCCTTACGTTGGACGACCCGACCGCGACGGCGCAACTTTCGGAAACGCTCGTCCTCCTCGCCCGCAATGAAAAAGGGTTGGAGAATCTGCAATTTCTCTCCTCCGAAGGCTTTCTGACGACGGACCCCGGTGACCCGACTTTATCGCTGGAGGCGATCTGCGCCCGCGCTGAGGGTTTATTTCTGCTGACGGGGGGCACGCGCGGGCGGCTTTTCCGCCTGCTTGCGGCGGGGATGGAAGATGAGGCGACAGTGCTCCTCCAGACTCTCACATCGCACTTCAAAGATAATATGGCGATTGAACTGCATCGACATGGCCACGCGCAGGAGCAGGCGGTGGAGCCAGGTTTGATCGCCTTGGCGGACCGATTCAGCCTGCCGCTTGTCGCCACAAATGAGTGTTTTTTCGCGCGTCCGCAAATGTATGAAGCCCATGATGCCTTACTCTGCATCGCGCAAGGGCGCACTATGGCGGAGGATGATCGCTGGCGTGTGACGGACCAGCATTGGTTTAAGCCACCCTCTGAAATGCGCAAAATCTTCGCGGACCTCCCCGAGGCTTACGATAATACGCTGATGATCGCCCGCCGATGCGCCGTGGCGGTCGATACGCGTGATCCGCTTCTGCCTGTCTGCTCCAAGGTGGATAAAGGCGCTAATGAGGATGAGACGCTTCGCAAGATGGCGCGGGAAGGGCTGGAAGCGCGTCTGGCACGTCGGCAATTATTAGCGGAAAAACGCGCCCTTTATGTTGAGAGATTGGAGACGGAACTCGACATCATCCAATCCATGGGTTTCCCAGGTTACTTCCTGATCGTTGCGGATTTTATCCAATGGGCGAAAAGTCACGACATTCCGGTCGGGCCGGGGCGTGGTTCGGGCGCGGGGTCGCTCGTGGCCTGGGCTTTGACGATCACCGATCTCGACCCCATTCCATTTAATCTCCTCTTTGAGCGCTTCCTCAACCCTGAGCGCGTTTCCATGCCGGACTTCGATATTGATTTCTGTCAGGACCGGCGTGACGAGGTGATTCGCTATGTGCGCGGGGAGTATGGGGGGGAACGCGTCGCGCAGATTATCACGTTCGGTAAATTGCAGGCGCGTGCGGCTGTGAGGGATGTCGGGCGCGTGCTTGGCCTGCCATTCGGGATGGTCAACCGTGTCGCGGAACTGATCCCGAATAACCCTGCCAAACCCGTCACATTGAGTCAGGCGATTGATGGCGAGCCGCGCCTGCAGGAAATGCGCGATAATGACGAGACATTGCGCCGCCTGCTTGAAATCGCGCTTCAGCTGGAGGGGCTGTTTCGTCACGCCTCCACCCATGCGGCCGGTGTCGTGATCGGGGATCGTCCCCTTGTTGAACTCGTCCCACTTTATCGAGACCCGAAGAGTGACATGCTCGTCACGCAGTTCAACATGAAATTTGTTGAGCAGGCCGGGCTGGTGAAATTCGATTTCCTTGGCCTGACGACGCTGACCATCCTCAAACGCGGTGTTCGCTTTCTGCGCCAGCAGGGGATCGACGTGGATATTACGGATATCCCCCTCGATGATGCACCGACTTACGCCATGCTGGCCCGTGGTGATTCCGGTGGCGTGTTCCAGTTCGAAGGCGCGGGGATGCGCGATGTGCTGAAACAGATGCGCCCGACAAGATTTGAAGATCTCATTGCCGCCGTGGCGCTTTACCGTCCGGGCCCGATGGCCAATATCCCGGATTACTGCCTGCGCAAGCACGGTGCCGCCTGGACTCCGCCCCATGAGGATATCCGCGATATCCTCGAAGAGACGTACGGCATCATGGTCTACCAGGAACAGGTGATGCAGATCGCGCAAAAACTGGCGGGATACAGCCTCGGCGCCGCCGATCTCCTCCGGCGGGCCATGGGGAAAAAAATCCGATCCGAAATGGACACGCAGCGAGAGATTTTCGTCGCCGGTGCGACCGCGCGCGGTGTCGAGGAAGGGCAGGCTGCTGAGATCTTCGATTTGATGGCGCGATTTGCGGATTACGGCTTTAATAAATCGCATGCTGCCGCTTACGCACTGGTTTCATATCAGACAGCATGGATGAAGGCGAACCACCCCGTGGCGTTTATTGCAGGATGCATGTCACTCGCGCGGGAAAAGACGGAGAAGCTTGCGGCTTTGTGTCAGGAAGCGCGCCATATGGGCATTTCAGTCTTGCCCGTGGATATTAATCGCTCCGAAGCTGATTTCTCCATTGAGAAGCAGAAAGACGGCAGTTACGCCGTGCGTTACGCCCTTGCGGCGGTCAAACGCGTCGGGTTCGCGGCGATGGAGACACTTGTTCAGGCGCGCGGGGATCGGGCTTTCCGGGATATTGCGGATTTCACGGCGCGTTGCGATGCGCGTGCGCTAAATAAGGCGCAGATTGAAAATCTGGCGAAAGCCGGCGCGTTTGACAGCCTCCACCCTGACCGCGCTGCCGTCTTTGCCAGTGCTGAGACGATTATGCGGCGGAGCCAGTCTCAGACGCAGGAGGCGGCCTCCGGTCAGATCGGGTTGTTTGGCGGTGCGCCGGAGGCGGATAACCTGCGTCTGGCTCATGTCAAACCCTGGACGGCGTTTGAGCGCCTGGCTTCTGAAGCAGAGGCGGTGGGTTTCCACATGACCGGCCACCCGTTAGATGCTTATTTCTCCGTCATCAAGCGCACGAAGGCGCTGACATCTGCCAGTCTCGCCGTCGCGGCGGCCCATCCCGGGCGTGTGCGGATTGCGGGATGCGTTGTTGATAAAAAGGAGCGCCCGACGCGTAGCGGCAGTAAAATGGCGTGGCTTCGCCTTTCCGACCCGACAGGGGGGTGTGAGGTCACGTTATTTTCCGAGGTGCTGAATCGCTGCCGTGACCTGCTGGTGCCGGGGCGAGCGGTGATGGTGACGGCGGATCTGCGACAGGATGGCGAGGCCCTGCGCCTGACCGCGACGGAAGTCATGGACCTTGAGGATGCTGCGGCGCAACATGCTGGTGAAATGCGCGTCTGGGTCAGTGACATTGCGGCGATTGAAGAAATCAAGAGCGTGCTGGAACAGGCAAAAGGCGGGCGCGGCAAAGTCGTGCTCGTGCCCGTATTGGATGACCTGCGCGCTGTCGATATCACCTTACCCGCCTCATATCGCGTCACCCCCCGCATGGGGGAGCGGATTGACGCGGTGCGCGGGGTGGAGAGGGTCGATCATCTGTAAAGCCGCAAACATCACGGATTACGGTGCCGATCCCGCTTGAAATAGACGCCTTTTGCCGCTATATCAGCCCCATGCACTCGTAAAGGCGCGTAATTCGCACGCATGAAGCAGAATTTCTGGTGCTCCTTTCAGGGCAAATCATGCGGAGGTTTAACCAGAGAAAAGGATCAGCCACATGGCGATGCCCGAATTCACCATGCGTCAGCTTCTGGAAGCTGGCGTGCATTTTGGTCACCACACACGTCGTTGGAACCCGGCCATGGCCCCCTATCTTTTTGGGGTGCGCAATCAGGTTCATATTATTGACCTTCAGCAGACCGTTCCGATGCTGGACCGCGCCTTGCGGGCTGTGCGCGATACGGTTGCGAGTGGGGGGCGTGTGCTTTTCGTCGGCACGAAGCGCGCCGCGGCAGAGCATGTTGCTGAGGCGGCACAGCGTTGCGGACAATATTACGTCAATCACCGCTGGCTCGGCGGCATGTTGACGAACTGGAAGACCATCACCGGCTCCATCAAACGTCTGCGCCAGATCGATGAGACCCTTGCGGGCGACACAATGGGGCTGACCAAGAAAGAAGTCCTCGACATCACGCGCGACCGGGAAAAGCTTGAGCGCTCCCTCGGCGGTATCAAAGAAATGGGTGGTCTGCCCGACATCCTGTTTGTGATCGACGCAAATAAGGAGAAGCTTGCGGTTGAGGAAGCCAATAAACTGGGCATTCCGGTCGTGGCTATTCTCGACAGTAATTCGGACCCTGCGGGCGTGACATACCCTATCCCGGGTAATGACGACGCCATCCGTGCCATCACGACTTATTGTGACCTTGTGGCGCGATCCGTCCTTGATGGTATCTCCGCGGAGATGGCGGCATCCGGCGTTGATGTCGGCGCTTCGGAAGAGCTGCCGACGGAAGAGGCCGTAGTGGCGACGGAAGAGGCTGCGGGCGAGGCGGCTTCAGCCTGATTGGCATCAGCGCCTGCGGGCGCTGACATCATCATAATGACGCGCCCGCCGCGATCGACCGAGGCGCGCCGTTTCTATTTGGAGGAAAAAGGGATATGGCTGAAATCACGGCAGCTCTGGTGCGCGAACTCCGCGAGAAAACCGGCGCGGGGATGATGGATTGCAAAAAAGCGCTGACCGAAGCCAATGGCGACATGGAAGGCGCGATCGACTGGCTCCGCACGAAAGGCCTGTCCCAGGCCGCGAAAAAATCGGGCCGCACCACGGCGGAGGGCCTCGTTGCCGTCGCGTTAGGTGATAAAAAAGCAGCGATTGTCGAAGTCAACGCGGAAACCGATTTCGTGGCGCGCAATGAGGCGTTTCAGGATTTCGTCGTTGCCGTTGCGCATGTCGCGCTTGAAGTCGGTGACGATCTTGAGACGATCAGACAATATAAGCTGAAATCCGGCCGCAGCGTGGCGGATGAGCTGACTCATCTAATCGCAATGATCGGTGAGAACATAGCGCTGCGTCGCGCCCGCGTGCTGGGCGTCCCGAAGGGGGTCGTGGCCAGCTACGTCCATGGTGCGTTGAAACCCGGCCTCGGCAAAATCGGCGTACTGGCGGCGCTTGAGGCTGAGTCTGAGAGTGAGGCGATCCTGACGTTGGGCCGCCAGATCGGCATGCATGTCGCGGCGACGCGTCCCAACGCCGTCGATGTCGCCTCCATGGACCCGGAGATGGTCGAGCGAGAAAAAGCCGTGCTTGTTGAGCAGGCGAAGCAATCCGGCCGCCCTGAAGCGGTGATCGAGAAAATGATCGAAGGCCGCATCCGGAAGTTCTATGAAGAAGTTGTTCTTCTTGAGCAGGTCTGGGTTCATGATGGTGCTACACGCGTCGCGAAGATCGTTGAAACGGCGGGCGCTAAGCTTCTTGCGTTTGAGCGCTTCCAACTCGGTGAAGGTATTGAGAAGGAATCGAGCGACTTTGCGGCAGAAGTCGCGGCAGCAGCGGGCAAATAAAAACCCGGCAAATGATCGATGGATGATGACAGATGCAGCTTGATTGCTCTGCCATCACCCTCTCATGTCGGCGCTATGGTGAAGGCGCCGCCATCGTTCATCTTTACACGGCTGAGCTTGGCCGTATCGCCGCCTATGTCCATGGCGGCGCGTCAAGGCATCAGGCCGCGATCTGGCAGGCCGGCGCCCTTATCTCATGCCATTATACATCCCGTTTACCCTCGCAACTTCCGCAGGTCAGCGGTGAGACGATGCTGGAAACAGCTGCCTTCCTCATGGATCGCCCCGCCATCCTTGCGATGGTCAATGTGCTGGCCGCGTTGATTGACCAGACGCTGCCGGAGGGGGAGCCCCAGCCCAATTTCTTTGCAGAAACCGTCTCAACCCTTATCGCCCTGACGCGCGGCCAGGGGGACGCGGCGTCGATGGCTTATTTACGGTGGGAATGTGCGTTGCTGCAGGCAGCCGGGTTCGGGCTAGATTTATCATCCTGCGCCGTGACGGGCGCGACAGGAAATCTCGCTTATGTCTCGCCGAAATCCGGGCGCGCTGTCTCTGCGGATGCTGCCGGAAAATGGCGTGACCGCCTCCTGCCCTTGCCCGGTTTTATGCTGATGACGTCCGGCCCGCCGTCAGACGCGCACGTCACTGCCCGGGAGATAAGGGATGGCGCGCGTCTGACGGCTTATTTCCTCGCGCAACATGTGTTCGGCGCACGGCATCTCCCGATCCCTTCGCCGCGCCAGCTTTTACAGGATCGGCTTGAAAAAGCGGTGCCTGACTCATCCGAAACGCCAGAGAACACATCGCAAGATTGAAACAGCCCGCATCTAGTGGCATTTATGTCAGCAAGGCGCGTATCGTCGTGAGATAAGGAGAGGTCGGGATGGAAAGTGATGCTGCGGGGCGGATCGAGGATGCCCGACTTTCCGAGGCGCTGAGTGAACGTTACCTCGCTTACGCCATGTCCACCATCATGGCGCGCTCTCTGCCTGATGTGAGG
This sequence comes from Acetobacteraceae bacterium, assembly GCA_039613835.1. Classification (NCBI taxonomy): domain Bacteria; kingdom Pseudomonadati; phylum Pseudomonadota; class Alphaproteobacteria; order Acetobacterales; family Acetobacteraceae; species Acetobacteraceae bacterium. The sequence continues at coordinate 488,366 of CP154827.1, forward strand.
GACGGCCTCAAACCGGTCCATCGTCGGCTGCTTTACGCCATGCATCAACTTAAGCTTGACCCGACCTCCGGCTTTAAAAAATGCGCGCGTGTGGTTGGAGATGTGATCGGTAAATTCCACCCTCATGGGGATGCCTCGGTTTATGAAGCTCTCGTCCGCCTAGCGCAGGATTTCGCCGTGCGCTACCCGCTCGTTGAAGGGCAGGGCAATTTCGGGTCGATTGACGGCGATAACGCCGCGGCCATGCGTTACACGGAATCACGCCTGACCGTTTTTGCCTCGGCGCTTCTCGATGGGATCGGTGAGGATACGGTCGATTTCCGACCGACTTACGATAATGAAGAGAGTGAGCCGGTGGTTATGCCGGGTGCCTTTCCCAACCTCCTCGCCAATGGAGCTGCCGGGATCGCTGTCGGGATGGCCACCAGCATTCCACCGCATAATGCCGCCGAATTATGTCAGGCGGCGGCGCATCTCATCAAAACGCCCCATGCCACAACGCGTGACCTCATGGCCTTCGTCCCCGGCCCCGATTTTCCCACGGGTGGGCGCCTCGTTGAAGATCCGGAAACCATTTTACAGGCTTATGAAACCGGGCGCGGCAGTTTGAGGACACGGGCCAAATGGAGTCAGGAGCATGGACGTTTCGGCTCCTGGACCATCATCGTGACGGAAATCCCGTATCAGGTGCAGAAATCCAGATTGATCGAGCAGATTGCTGAACTTCTCGAACAACGGAAACTTCCGCTCCTTGAGGACATCAGGGATGAAAGCACAACGGATATACGTCTCGTGCTGGAGCCAAAATCCAAGACCGCCAATCCGGATGTGCTGATGGAAACATTATTCCGGCAGAGCGCGCTTGAGAGCCGTTTCAGCTTGAACATGAACGTTCTGGATGCCGATCGCGTACCCCGCGTGATGGGGCTCAAGGAAATTCTGCGCCAATGGCTTGACCACCGTCACGAGGTTCTCAAGCGCCGGTCTCAATATCGCCTGAATGCGGTCGAGAAGCGGCTTGAAATTCTGGAAGGCTTTCTTGCCGTCTACCTCAATCTTGATGAAGTAATTCGCATCATTCGGGAGGAGGATGATCCTAAGCAGAGACTGAAAGACGTTTTCGGGCTGACGGAATTGCAGACGGAATATGTCCTCAATATGCGCCTACGCTCCCTCCGCAAGCTGGAGGAGATGGAAATCCGCAAAGAGCGCGATGGGTTGACGACGGAGCAGACAAGTTTAAAGGCGCTACTCGACAGTGAAAAAAAGCGTTGGACGCGTATTTCGAAAGAGCTTGAGGAGACGACCAGAGTTTTCGCCAAAGGGCCTTATGGCCCCCGGCGCACCATGATCGACGCGCCTCCCGCCTCAATCGACCTGTCCTCAGCGGAAGAAGTTGAGAAGGAACCCCTCACCATCATCCTGTCCCGCGAAGGTTGGATACGCGCCGTGCGTGGCCACGGTATTGAAGTTGAAAGCCACAAATTCAAGGAAGGTGATGGTTTCCGCCAGCAAGTGGCTTGTCAGAGCACCCAGCGCATCTGCATCCTCACCTCCGACGGGCGCGCCTTCACCATCAAGGCCGCGGAATTGCCGCGCGGGCGGGGCTATGGCCAGCCTATTCGTCTGCTCGCGGATATCCCGCAGGATGCGGATGTCGTCTCCCTCTTCGTTATTGAGGGCGATGGCAGGCAATTGGTCGCAACCCGATCCGGTCGCGGACTGGTGATCACCCATCAGGACCTCGTTGCGGAGAAACGAACCGGCAAGCAGGTTGTCAATCTTCGTGACGGTGATGCGGTGTTTGCTTGCATCAGGGCGGCGGGGACGCATGTGCTGACACTGGGTGAAAACCGGCACGCCCTGATCTTCCCGCTTGAACAGGTGCCCGTCCTCTCACGCGGTCAGGGTGTGACATTGCAGAAATTCGCGCATGGCGGGCTAGCGGATATCAGGGTTATGGATCTGGCGGAAGGGTTGATCTGGACGGAAGGACAGAAACGTCGCGTGGTGGCGGATCTCGATGGACTGGTCGGGCGGCGGGCCTTGCAGGGCCGTCCCGCGCCCGTCTGGATGAAGCCGATTTAACGGCGCGCCTGACTCTCCTCACGTGTTTTTCCTACCGTCGAACGTCTTTGGGCTGCGAGAAGGGCGTTTCGAGCGGGCGCCAGACATTATTTTGGAAGATTTCCGCGGGGCGGAATGATGATTTATACGCCATTTTGGCACTCGCCGCGACCCAGTTGCCAAGATAGAGATGCGGCAAATGTCGTTGCCGAGCTAGAGCGATCAATTGGAGAATCGCATAGATCCCGAAGGATCGGTGCGGGCAATCAGGCACGTAAAAATTATAGATTGCCGAAATGCCGCAGGACATGATGTCGATCAGCGAAACGCAGACGAGCGCCCCGTCCATTGCACGAAATTCAAGGACAATGGACGGGACAGGGCTGCATTCTACAATGTCGCGGTAAGCATCAAAATTCATCTCCCGCATGGCGCCTGAAGGATGTCGGACACGCTGATATCTCTGGAAAAGATGATATTGCTCAAGCGTTGCGCCCCGTAATGATTCACGGCAGGTGAGGTCAAGATGCGTTTGCAGCACGCGTTTCTGCTGTCGGGAGGGCGTAAATGTTGCGACGGGCAGGCGGAGGGGCAGGCAGGCGCGGCACATCGCGCAATCAGGCGAGAACGCGACATCAAACATGCGCCGATAGCCGCGCAATGTCAGGTCACTCATATCCGCTACGACATGCGGGCCTCGCAGCAGGATCACACGCTTTCGCTCTCTGAGCCCCTCTAGATAGGAACAGGCCTCTTCAGGGAGGTGATAAAATTGACGTTTGGGTTTCGTTTCGGTCGTTATTTGTCCTATTGTCATCCTTCCTGCATAAACATATTTCCCCCGTTGATGAAGAAGCCGCTTTCAGAGTCCGGGCGATTTTACCGGTAATCGGGCGCCTCGCGCCTGTTCATGTCGGGGTGGTTTCGGGATGACACAGATTTTAACGACGCCGGACATTGGTTTCCTGATCTGTCGCCTTGCGGTCACGCTGATCGTTATTCTGCATGTGCTCAGGACGAAGCATGACACGTCGGCCGCTGTGGGGTGGATTGGCTTTTGCTGCTTCATGCCTTTTACCGGCGCGGTGCTCTATACGATGTTCGGCATTAATCGTGTGCGTCGCCTGGCGCAGAGGCTCGTGCTGGAGCATCGCTGGCCGGGCCGCGACCGTCTGATGGAACATCGCCACGCGGTGGAGGGGCGTTTCGCCCCCTTGGCCTCCATGCTCTCACGCCTGACGGAGCGCCCGCTTCTGGGTGGAAATATAATCGCGTGTCTGCATAATGGTGAAGGCATCTACCCACAGATGATCGCCGCCATTGATGCCGCGCAGCATTCTGTTCTGCTTTGCTCCTATATTTTCCGTGCGGATGAGGTGGGGCAGAGATTTGTCGCTGCCTTAAAGCGGGCTAAGGCGCGTGGGGTGGAGGTGCGCGTCCTGATTGACGGGATCGGGAGCGGTTATTTCTATAGCGGGATCGCTCGCGCCCTGACGCGCGCCGGGATACGTCATGCGCGCTTCATGCATTCCTTCCTGCCCTGGCGGATGCCTTTCATCAATCTGCGCAATCATCGCAAAATCCTCGTGACGGATGGGGCTGTCGGCTTTCTCGGCGGTGTGAATATCGGCGCTGAAAATCTGCTGACCGGCGCCGCACGGCAACGCGTGGCGGACACGCATTTTGCCCTTCGCGGCCCTGTCGTGCAGCAATTGACGGAAGCCTTCGCGCGGGATTGGTCTTTCACTGCCGAGGAGGAGCTGGAAGGATCGAAATACTTTCCTGAAGCGTCAGCCGAAGGCGACGTCCCCCTGCGTATCGTAACGGCGGGGCCGGATGATGATCTTGAGAAAATCGAATATGCCATTCTTCAGGCGCTGACACTAGCACAACATCATGTGCGTATCATGACGCCTTATTTTCTGCCGGGGGAACGTCTGACAACGGAAATCTGCCTGGCCGCCCTGCGCGGCGTCAAAGTGGATATTGTGATCCCCAAACGTGGTAATCACCGCATCATCGATTATGCGCGTGATGCCAGTCTCGGGCCCTTTTTACAGGCTGGATGCGCCATCTGGCTTGCGAAGCCACCTTTCAATCACGGCAAATTGCTCGTGTGCGACTCGACATGGTGTTTTGTCGGTAGCAGCAATATGGACCTCCGCAGCCTGAGGCTTAATTTCGAGATTAATCTTGAAGCTTACGATGCGCGCCTCGCTGAAAGTCTCGCGCACTTCATCGATTCCCATAAGGCGAACCGCCTGACATCCGCCTATCTGAAGTCCATCCCGTTCCTCAAACGTGTGCGTAACGCGGCCATTCGTCTTTTGACGCCTTATTTGTGAGATGCGGCGCGTTTAACGGCGTGGCGCGGCATCAAGGCCGAGCTTGACGAAAATCGGATGATGGTCGGAGCTGAAATTCGGCAATATCTGATGATTCATGAGATGCATCCCGCGCACCAGGCACCGGTCAATGCGGATGGGGAAGATCTCCGCCATGCGATGGGTCGGCGCGCGCGGTCCCACATCTTGAAATTGCGGAAGAAGGGTGGGGCCAACGAGGTTGAAATCACCCATGATGATGGCCTGATTGCGTAACATCGGGACGAGGTGGCGCAATTGCCGCCGATTAAGAATCTGCCCATGCGATAAATGCACATTCGCGATGGAAAAATTCCCGAAATCAATGATCTGGGCGTGACGCCGGACAATCAGCCCCGAGGGCAGGCGACACCGCACCGGCGCGCGGGAAAATGGGTGTCGGCTCCAGCAGGCTAGTCCGTGAATGCGTTCCGGCAGGGCGAAACGCGCATAATAACCGCCCAGGCGATCTGTCAAAGCGGAGAGACCAACGACGGCCTCCTGCATCAGGACGATATCCGGCTTGACGGCCTCAATCAGCGCCACAACCTCCTGCACCTGGGCACCCACCTCATGAAGGAGGTTCCAACTGAGGATTTTGACGTGATCACCCGCATAAATCTGCGCCGAATCGCGCGGGGGGACGGCGAGGGGCGGCGAAATGGATGTCACAGCGTGTCGGGCCGCGTGTGCGTGTAGGCACCGCTGGCGAATTCCGTCGTCAGCGTATAACCGACGCCAAGAAGCACCGGCCCGAGGAAAATACCAACACCGCCGAGCGTGATAACACCGCCCAGCACGCCCAATACTGTCAGCAGGTAAGGAAGCTGCGCGCCGCGTGCAACGAAGGCCGGGCGGATAATATGATCAGCACCGGAAATGATAATGACGCCATAAATGGCCAGAAAGAGCCCTTTGGCCCAGCTTCCATTTAGGATGAGCCATAAGGCCGTTGGCACCCAGACAATCGGCGCCCCAACCGGAAACACAGCGACAAAAGCCGCACATCCACCAAGGAGACCGGCTTCCGGCACGCCGCAAAGCATCATGCCGATCGTGGTCAGCACGCCTTGAATGATCGCCGTCCCGAGAATGCCGTAGACGGTGCCACGCACCACACTGCCAATCACATCAATCAGGCGATAGGCATAATCACCCGTGACGCGGCGCAGTAACGCGGTGATAACGCGCCCCAACGCATCGCCATTCAGCCAGAAGAAAAACGCGATGAACAATGCCATGACGAGTTCAACCAACCCACCGGCAATTTGGATCAGGACAGATATTGTATAGCGCGCGATCTGGCCGGCATAGGGGCGGATAGTCGCGCCGATACTGCCAATATCCCGCGTCCACTCGGTGTAAAGTGCTGTCAATTTCCCACCAAGATAGGGGATATGGGCGATCCATAACGGGGCCGCCTCGTTCTTGCGGAAATGGGCAAGCCCCGCCGTAATGCTGGCCGTTGCAGCGGGCAGGTCCTGAATGCCGGTTGAGGTGAGGAGGGCGAGAGGGAGGACGATGGCCACGGCGCAGATGATCATCATCGTCACCGCTGCGAGGACAGGTTGGATGCGTCGCCGCAGGCGCTTGAAAAGCGGCCACGTCGTAAATGTCAGGATGGCGGCCCATAAAATGGCGGAAAGAAACGGCCAGAGGACGACGCCGCAGCCATAGGCGACGCCGACGAGTAAAAAGCCGAGCATGATGCGTTCGGTCGTCACGAGCTGTCTCCGTCCCTCACTTGATCGGCCATTCGGCGTTGGCTCATCTCTTAACGCAGGTCACCATAACATTTTTCAGAGAATAAAACGCGATTCACAATTTTATCCGTTCTGACAAATTCCTACCCCGCGCGATATCGATTTGATGGGGCGTCACAACGCGGCACGATGACGTTCGCACTATGTCACTTGACGCGCATTCACTACCATAAAATCATGAATGCGCAAGATTTATTCTCAAATGAAATCTTGCCGCGAGGTGGAATTTTCCATTTTCCGACGGGTGGCACGCAGGTTAGGGTTGGAATGGTCGGGTGTCATGACGGAATTTTCGACATTGGCAGCAAGGTCGGTTTGAGGAGAGGAATACATCATCAATGACGGATGCCATGGAACGACGAGTCACGGAAGGGTGGAGCCGCTTCGCCGATAAGGTCGTGCGCGCGGGGCGTCACGACTCATTGCCGGAAAGGGGGCAGTTCATCAATGCACCGGTCGCGCGGGGCTCCACCGTTATCTTCCCGAACTTGGAGGCGATGAATGCGCAGGGCCACCGCACCTATGACCATGAGGTGATTTACGGTGCGATGGGCAACCCCAATCAGCATCTTCTCGAACGCCTGATCGCGGATATTGAAGGCGGCAGTGACTGCCAGGCTGTATGCTCCGGCCTGACCGCCTGTGCCCTGCCGCTTCTCGCTTTCACGGAAGCCGGAAGTCACGTGCTAATGTCAGATGCGATTTACGGCCCGACACGTCGTTTCGCCAAAACGATGTTGCGACGCTTTGGTGTGGAGACCAGCTTTTATCCCCCAATGGCGTCAAAAGAGACGCTGCAATCCCTGATGCGACCCGAAACACACATCATCGTCGCTGAAAGCCCGGGCAGCCATAGTTTTGAAGTTCAGGATGTGCCGATGATCGCGGACGTTGCCGCTGCGGGTCACGCAAAGCTGATTGTCGATAATACGTGGGGACTGGGCATATTCCAGCCTTTCGCACATGGTGCGCATATCTCTGTCCAGGCTTTGACGAAATATGCGGGCGGGCATTCCGATATTATTCTGGGCGCGGTGACCGTCAATGCGCGAGAAGATTGGGTGAAGCTGAGAGACGCGGCGATCCAACTTGGCTTCTGCGCTAATCCGGATGAGAGCTGGCTGACGTTGCGGGGCTTGCGCACCCTCCCTGTGCGCCTCGAAAAACAGGCTCTGACCGCTTACAGAATGGCCCGATGGCTGCAATCCCGCGCGCCGGTCGCGCGCGTTCTGCACCCGGCTCTGGAGAATTGCCCGGGCCATGATAATTGGCTGCGCGACTTCAGCGGTGCGGGATGTCTCTTCGGGGTGGCGTTGCGACCGGAAATCACCGACGCGGCCATGCGGGCCATGATTGATCACCTTAGAATTTTTAGCATCGGCGCATCATGGGGCGGGTATGAGAGCCTCGTCATGCCGACTTCGGGGGGCATCGTGCGCGATCACGCCCATCATCATCAGCTTGGTCCCTCCTTCCGCCTTCAGATCGGCCTTGAAGACCCTCAAACGCTTATGGAGGATCTCGCCACTGCCATGGCGGTTTTGTAATGAGTCTATCGGTGCCGAAAGGCGAGCGCTTCCATCAGATGCGTCGGTTCCAGAGCGGGGGAGTCGGCCAGGTCCGCAAGGGTGCGCCCCACACGGACCAGCCGTGTCATCGCGCGTGCAGAAAGGCGTAATTTCGTGCCGATCTGCTCCAACTGAGACCGCGCATCATGTGTGAGATGCAGCTCTTCAAAATCGGCACGGGCATTGATGCCGCCTTGACGCGCCATTTGCCGCGCGCCTGCGCTTTCGACACGTTGGCGCACCGTCGCGCTCGCCTCACCTTTGACGGCGCGGGTAAGCTCAACCGGCGTGGCGGGTTTGAGGAAAACAGCGAGGTCCATGCGATTCATCAGCGGCCGGAAATCCGAGCGGTATAATCCTCGGCACATCGCGGCGCCTTACGGCATTGGCGATCCGCATCGCCAAAATAGCCGCAACGACAGGGATTCATGGCCGCGACAAGCTGGAAATGCGCGGGATAGGTCACGTGATGGGCGGCGCGCGCCACGGTGATGGTGCCGGTTTCGATCGGCTGGCGCAAAGCCTCAAGACAGACGCGCGAGAATTCCGGCAACTCATCTAGAAAGAGAATACCGTGCTGCGCCAGGCTGACTTCACCCGGCCGGGCCCGCGCGCCGCCATCCGCCAGGGCAGGGAGGGAGAGGGAATGGTGCGGATCCCGAAAGGACGGGCGTGTGATGAGCTGCCCATCTTTGAGAAGGCCGCTGAGACTGCAAATCCGGCTGACCTGCAATATCTGATGCCGGTCAAGATCGGGCATGATGGAGGTCATGCGCGCGGCAAGCAAAGCCAACGCGATGGGAAGATCGAAATGCGACCCTTCTTTCGGGATGTCAGCCGGGACGAGATTGACGAGAATGCGTTTCGGCGGCAAGGCCAGGTCCAGGGAAGCAAAGGCGCAGCGCACGCGTTCCTGCGTTTCCCCAACGGCTTTATCGGCCAGGCCAACGACGGTGAAGGAGGGAATACCGGCGGAAATATGCGCCTCAACCGTCACCGGGATGGCCTCGATCCCGGCAAAGGTGAAGCTCTGCACCCGTGTGATCACGGGTAACGAAGGCGCTTTCTGACTGCGATGTTCCTCAAGTATCGACACGCCGACATAGTTAACGACGGCAGTTGAGGATAACAAGCGGAAAAAGAAAAAACTTTATCTCTGGTAAATCAACCTTGTGCGGATGGTCCCATCAAGCGCGCGAAGACGTTGAAGCAGGGTCTGGTCAACCTCTCGATCCGGCCCGGCGTCACTTTCAACCACGACGTAACCAACCTCTCCATCCGTCTGTAAATATTGAGAGACGATGTTACGACCCGCATCCGAGAAGATCTCGTTGAATTTTTGCAGAATGCCGGAACGGTTTGCATGGACATGCATGAAGCGGGAGCCTTTCGGCCGCTCAGGTAACTGCACATTGGGGAAATTAACGGCACCCAGCGTTGACCCGACATCCGAATATTCGACGAGCCGCTTAGCTACCTCGACGCCGATCCTCTCCTGCGCTTCAACGGTGGAGCCACCAATATGCGGCGTAAGGATGACGTTATCCAGCCCCTGAAGTGGTGAGGAGAATTTCCTATCCCGGCCCTTCGGTTCAACGGGGAAGACGTCGATCCCGGCACCCATCAGATGGCCATCCTTCAGGGCCGCTGCGGCAGCGTCGAGATCCACCACTGTGCCGCGGGCGTTATTAAGCAGAATGCTGTTGGACTTCATGGCGCGGATCTGCGCCGCGCCCATCAGATTGCGCGTCTCCGGCGTTTGCGGGACGTGAAGGCTGACAATGTCGGATTGCGCCAGAAGCGCCTCAAGGGACGCGACAGGGGTGGCGTTGCCATGCGGGAGCTTATCGACAATATCGTAATAAATGACATTGAGGCCGAATGACTCAGCCAGGACGGAAAGCTGTGAGCCGATCGAGCCATATCCGACGATACCCAGCGTCTTCCCGCGTACCTCCCAGGAATTAATGGCCGATTTATCCCAGCCACCACGATGACACTCCTCCGAGCGGGAGGGGATCCGTCGAAGCAGCATGACGATCTCACCCATTGCCAGCTCCGCGACGGACCGTGTATTACTGTAAGGGGCGTTAAAGACCGGGATCGCGGCATGGCGCGCCGCATTGAGATCGACCTGGTTCGTTCCGATACAGAAGCACCCGATCGCCATGAGGCGGTCAGCCGCGCTGATGATTTTTCCCGTCAATTGGGTGCGGGAGCGGATGCCCACCATATGCACGCCCTGAAGCGCCTCGGCCAGCGCCTGATCATCCAATGCGGTCTTGAGGTGGGTGATCTCGTGATATCCCTTCGCCCTGAACCACGCAGCCGCGCTTTCATGGATGCCTTCCAGAAGCAGAATGCGGATTTTGTCCTTGTGCAGAGATAACGTCATCGAGCCTCATCCAACTTTGCGCGCCACCCTGATGATGGCCGCGTCTTTTGAAGGTTTCCTAAACGATTATCGCTGCGCGGGGAAGGTATTTCCGGTGCCGGCGTCGAGTCAGAAAGGGGCGTTGAGGGCGGCGCAGGCTTCACGGTTCAGGGAGGGGCTGGCGCAGGCAAGTACGGTGCCATCGCTCTCTGCTGTCAGGCTTCTGTCCTGCCAATCGGTAATGCAGCCGCCAGCACCTTCCACGATGGGAACAAGCGCGGCCCAGTCCCAGATTTTCATGGTGCTTTCCGCGATGATGTCGATCAGGCCGAGGCTGAGCAACCCGTAAGCGTAAGCATCCCCCCAATTGGTGCGCCGGACGTGGCGCTGAAGCTGCGCAAACCGCGAGGCATCTTTACCGATGTGCATGTCAGGCGCGGTGCAGGAAAGTTCTGCATCCGCTAATGACGCTGTTGCGCGCCGCGTCCCAACCTGCCCCGGTATTTCTACGCTGGTGAATTGCGTCTCCGCCCCGGTCACGCCGAACCATCTTTCCCCCGTTATGGGCTGGTCGATCAGCCCCGCATAGGGGGCGCCGTCACGAAGCACGGCGATCAGCGTCGTAAAACTCGGGCGACCGGTGATGAAAGCCCGCGTGCCGTCGATCGGGTCAATCACCCATTGCCATCGGTCCGTCGTGGGGTGGCCGCCAAATTCCTCTCCCAGAATGTGATGTGTCGGATGGGTGGATTGAATCGGGCCCCGTAAAAGCGTTTCGACTTCGTGATCAACCTGCGTCACTGGGCTGGCATCATCTTTGGATGTCACGGTCAGGGGGGGCTCTGAAGGCACGTTTCAGAATGGTACCGGCTTGATCAGCGCATGAGCATCGTCTGTGACAGGCGGACGAAGTCAGTCACTCTGAGCTCCTTCAAAGCTCTCATGCTGAGATTGACGCCCCTATCTGCACTGGGGCATGAAGTTGTGCAATCGATTCTCGGTTTAACGCCCCGTCGACAAGTCTGGAGCCAGCGCGTCCACATGAAAGCCGTCATCATCATCCCGTCGCGTCTCGCGGCCTCCCGTCTGCCTGATAAGCCGCTCGCGATGATCGGCGCTAAGCCCATGGTCGTGCATGTCGCTGAGGCCGCCCGCGCCGCGAATGTCGGGCCGGTTATCGTCGCTGCGGGTGATCGGGAGATTATGGAGGCGGTGGCGGGATGCGGTGTGCATGCCGTGTTGACGGACCCCGCTCTCCCCAGTGGGACAGATCGCGTTCACGTCGCTTTGCAGGAATTTGATCCGGATGGCGCTTTGGATACGGTCATTAACCTTCAGGGTGATCTTCCCCTGATCCGCCCTGAGGATATTGCAAAAGTTCTCGCACCGCTCAACGGCATGGATTTTGATATCGGCGCGCTCGTCGCCCCGATCATGTCCGAAGCGGAGGCAAATACGCACGCCGTCGTTAAAGTCGCCTGCGCGTTTGGCAGGGCGGGGGATATCGCCAGAGGGCTCTATTTTTCCCGCCATGTCATCCCGTCCGGGGCGGGGCCTTTATGGCATCATGTCGGAATCTATGCATGGCGCCGCCCGGCTCTCAACCGTTTCGTCACGCTTCCCCCCTCCGCGCTTGAAAAGCGGGAATCGTTGGAGCAATTGCGTGCCCTCGAAAATGGCATGACAATCGGTTGCGCCCAGATCGCGACGGCACCGCAATCTGTCGATACAGCGGATGACCTTGAAATTGTCCGCCGTCACGTCGCGAAACCATGAGTGTCATCGCGTTTCAGGGTGTTGCGGGGGCTTATTCGGACCTCGCCTGCCGCCAGGCGCGTCCGGGTTGGGAGACGCTGCCTTGCACGAGTTTCCCCGATGTGATTCAGGCCGTGCAGGAGGGGCGCGCCGACCTCGGTATGCTGGCCTGTGAGAACTCCCTTGCCGGGCGCGTGCCGGAAGTGCATGCCCTTCTGCCGGAAGCGGGTCTGTCGATCATCGGCGAGCATTTTCAGCGTGTCGAGCACTGTCTCATTGCGCCTCCCGGCGTCAAAGAGGGGGAGATTCGTCGCATCCACACCCACCCCGTGGCCATTGGCCAGGTCCGCAAACTGATTACCGCACTGAACGTGCAGGCTATACCGACTTTCGACACGGCGGGCGCGGTCAAACTTGTGGCGGAATGGCAATCTCGAGAAGATGCGGCGATCGCGTCCGAACTCGCCGCACAGCTTTACGGGCTGACAGTGCTTCGCAAAAATGTTGAGGATGCGGCGCATAATACAACGCGTTTCTACCTCGTCGCCCGGCAGGGCGGCTGGCCACCGGTGGAAAAATGCGCGGATACGATGACGACTGTGCTTTTTCGCGTTGAAAACAGCCCGGGCGCATTATATGGTGCTCTGCGTGGTTTTGCGGAGGCGGGAATCAATCTGACGCGTCTGGAAAGTTATATGGAGGTTGACTCCTTCAACGCGACGGGTTTCCTCGTTGATTTTGAAGGGCACCCCGAAGAGGCGCGGTCACAGGCTGCATTGGATAACATGAAGGCCTATGCGGATCAGCAAATGGTCCTCGGCGTTTATGGTAAAAGTCCGGCCCGACAGGACAGTGAGTGTTAAATCGGATGTGCATTGTCGTGCGGGCGTGTCGGCGTTAAACTGCGTTTTTTATTGCTGATTTCAGGTGATGATCGGGTTGCCCCCGATCTGGGTAGGGTCGTGTCTGCACGTAAGATTTTCCAGGGTTCTTTGGTCGCGTTGCTGACGCCCTTTCAGAAAGACGGGTCTCTGGACCTGCCGGGGCTGGCACGACACATTGAACGTCAGATTGAAAACGGCACGGAAGGTTTATGTCCCGCCGGCACAACGGGGGAGAGCCCGGCCCTCACGCATGATGAGCACGGGTTGGTCGTCGCCCACACGGTCAAAATCGCGGGTGGCCGGGTGCCGGTTATGGCGGGAGCCGGGTCTAACAGCACGCATGAGGCGGTGGCCATGGCGCGCGATGGCAAGGCCGTTGGCGCGGATGGGCTGCTGGTGGTGGCGCCCTATTATAATAAGCCGACCCAGGAAGGGCTTTATCGCCATTACATGACGGTGGCGGACGCAACGGATTTGCCGCTTTTCGTTTATAATGTCCCCGGGCGGTCCGTTGTGGAAGTTCTGCCGGAGACGCTCAGCCGATTGGCGGGCCATCCCAATATTGTCGGGGTGAAGGACGCAACGGCCAATCTCGTGCGTCCCTTACAGGTCATACGTCTCACGGATAAAAAATTCACACAGCTTTCCGGTGAAGATGGGACGGCCTTGGCCTTCCTCGCCAGTGGGGGGAATGGCTGCATCAGTGTCACGGCCAATATTGCGCCGCGTCAATGTGCGCGCATGCATGCGGCGTGGCGTGAAGGGCGTGTCGCGGAAGCGATGGATATCCAGCAGAAATTAACGCCGATACATGATGCGCTTTTCTGCGAGTCGAACCCGGGTCCTCTGAAATATGCGGCGGCGAAGCTTGGGCTTTGCGGCGACACGTTGCGCCTGCCGCTTTGTGACGTCAGCGCGGCATCGAAAAAAATCATTGATGCTGCTTTAACTGAGGCCGGATTGACGGGGTAAAGCGTGGCGAGTCCAAAAAAAAAATCATCGCTGATCTCTCACGGGATTGCGGCGCAAAACCGCAAGGCGCGATTTAATTACACGATTATCGAGACAATTGAGGCCGGGCTTGTCCTGAAAGGAGCAGAGGTGAAGAGCCTCCGCCACGGGCGTGCGACAATTACCGAAGCCTATGCGGGAGAACGCGACGGCGAGTTATGGTTGCTGAATGCGTATATCCCCGAATATCAGGGCGGCGTTCTATCCCGATTTGAGACAAAAGCGCCACGGAAATTGCTGCTGCATAAAAAGCAGATGGCGCATCTCCTCGGTGCGGTTTCACGCGATGGCGTGTCTCTTGTGCCGCTGGATATTCATTTCAATAAGCGGGGCGTCGCGAAACTGACTTTGGGTCTGGGGCAGGGCCGGAAGAAAGAGGATAAACGCCACGCCATCGCTGAACGCGACTGGCAACGCGACAAAGGACGCCTCATGCGATCCAAGGGGAAAGATTTTTGACGCGGTAACGGACTTTTTGATAACAAAATGCAGGTGGATCACCAACCTCTCAGCGAGGCGTCCGCGAGTCGGGCGGAATGATGCCAAGAGCTGACGCTGCGAGAACATTCTCACTGGGTGCGCCCGCCAAGACGTAGCCCTTTTCGAGCAATTTGCGACAATAATATTTATTATACATGAATGCCCAGATAAAGCTGACAAAAAGTAAGCCGATCCCGTAAGTACAAAGACCGATTATGACCAGTATGATGAAACTTCCAATAAACGTAAGAAAATCGGCGCATAAAAGAGCTGGGAAAAATCCAAATAACAATGTCGTCCAGGAAAAACCGTAGTATCCATTCTTCAATATCCTGGTTTCTTTATGTTTCATCACAATACGCGTGGCCATTTCTTACCCTCATGAAGGTCGTTAACAATAAAAACTGACTATGTAAAGTAACACATGTTAGGAAGGCGATAAAGTGATTTTTATCTACTGTATATAAGTTTTCGTTTAATCTCAAATGAACTGACAAGATTTGTGGTATTACCGCTTCTGCGCTTACCGGACGTGACATGCTACAATCGGGTACTGCGTCCGTACCGCGCAGACATCGCTCATCCTATCGGGCGAGCATGACGCATCGAATTTTCCTTAAAAATTGAGCCTTTAACATGATTTATCGTATCGATAAAAAGGTATAAACTCCGCCCGACGATTGAAGCCGAGTCGGATCGTTCCCGGAAGGACGAACACGGCGTCAAATCACGTCGACAAGACTCGCTTAGATGGAGCGCTGACGAGATTGACGTTTTTTCTCTATCTTCAGAAAAACTGATGCGTATCTAAATGCTTTGGGAGGAAGCTTACGTTTTAGCGTTTCAACGGCTCGAAGGAAAAGGAAGGCGCGACGCGCGCTAAAAATGACGTTGCCGATGTCAAACAAAAATCTGGAGGCGCTCCAATGAGACAAGATAATAAGCCGATACCTCTAATCTGAACTTTCCATGGCAAAGGCACTGGTCAAAAAAGGCCGATCCATGACCGGCCTTTTCTTAAACAATATTGTTGAAAGCTTAACCGACGTCGATGTCGGCAGCTTCAGGGCCTTTCGAGCCTTGAACAACCTTGACATTGACAGCCTGACCCTCGGAAAGGAAGTTCAAGCCGGAACGCTCCAGCGCGGAGGCGTGGATGAAGATGTCCTTGCCGCCACTCTCCGGTGTGATGAAGCCAAAACCCTTCGTTGCATTGTACCATTTGACAGTGCCGCGAAGATCCTGAGCGGAGGAGAGGTCCGGCGCGACACGTGGCGGACGGCCACCGCCGAAACCGCCAGCGCCGCCACGGGCATCAAAACCACTGCGGGGGCGCGGGGCCTCGGCAGTGGTTTCATCGACAGAAATCACTTCGGCCACCTGACGACCCTTCGGACCCTGGCCGATCCGTACGGAGAGTGTCGCACCAGGGGACGCTGCCGAGAAGCCAGCATTGGAGAGCGCGTTGGCATGGAGGAAAACGTCGCCCGTGCCATCAGCAAGTTCGACAAAGCCGAAGCCCTTCTCCCCGCTGAACCACTTTACCGTGGCGCTGACTTCCGGTCCCGAAGCGACGACTTGAGCGCCGCCGCCTGATGGACGACGATTTTGTGAATTGGGGCGGTCCCCATATGACGGAGCGGACATGAAATCATCGTCAAATCCGCCGCGGCGAGGGGAACGGGGGCTGCGGTCGGTTCTGTTACTTCTCAACGGTCTAATCCCGAGATCTAGGCGCGGTCTCTTCAATAAAGAGAGCGCTGGTGGCGTAAATCAAAATTTTACTGAGAATCGGTCTGCATATTGCAGCCTAAATCGCACAGGTAAAATTTCTCGACGATACTAGCATGCTTTTGGAAAACCGTGCCACAGGAAAAGGTGTAATAAAATCAGAGGTGTCACAATTTCTGAAAATTAAATAAAAATTTATCATAACAATTCTAAAACACACATCTCTGTGTCAAGAAATTATAAACTTTTACTCTTAACCAATTTTCGCAAGAGGCTGTTCAATGCTCAAATCCATACATGTCGTGCGTCGCGCCGTGTCTTCTGGGGGGCGCGCGTGTGGCACAGGCTGCCGCATCTCCCCCGACGGACCCACGCTCAATCTGGACCATTCAGGCTGAGAATGACGCCGTCTCCGCCCTTAAAGGCACGTCCGACCAATATTACACTTCCGGCCTGCGGGTGAACTGGACGTCAGGCACGGACCAGCTGCCGCGATTTTTCTCCCGCATCAACCGCGCTTTGCTGGGTGACGGAGTGCAAAGGATGAGTGCCGGCGTCCAGCAACTTATCTTCACGCTCAGCAACACACAGGCGGCAACCTCCCTCGCGGGTGACCGGCCTTATGCCGGTGTGCTGCTCGGCACGCTGAACCTAATTAATGACACGGATCTGTCGCGCTCCGTCGTCGGGACACAATTAGGCGTCATGGGCCCCGCCGCGGGTGGCAGGCAGATGCAGAATGGCTTTCACAGCGTCATTGGTGATTCGCCGAACCGGGGTTGGGACCATCAATTGCGTAATCAGCCCGTCTTTCAGGTTCAGGGCGGACGCATCTGGCGTTTTCCGCTCATCAAGGTGGCGGGTATCGAGACGGATATCATGCCCGCTATTTCCGCGGCGATGGGTGATCACCGGATTTATGGCGGTGGGGCCGCGATATTGCGGATCGGACAGGGGCTAGACAGCGATTTCGGCAATGCGGAGGAGGGACATCGGGTCATGCCCGTGCTCGGGATAGGTGGCGACAGCGAAATTCATATCCGGCGCATATTTAATGTCACCGATCTGAACCGGGCGGGACATGATATTGCGCAATGTGGAGATGTGGAGATCGATGATGATGCGGTTATCACCAGGCAGCGTGACGAGAATAAAATTCCCCCCCCCGCCGAAATGGCCGATCAAGGCATAATGCGTGCCGCTCTGAGCGATCCGCACCGCCAGCTTGTCGATGATCTGATTGGCGACATCCCAGCCATAAAGCTGGTTGATGTGGTCAAGGCTCCCGAGAGAAACGCGAATGACGGAGAAGCTGCGACGGCGCGGCAAGTGCCGTTCGCCATCTATCTGCTGACGGATAAAGTCGAGGCATTCTGACCGTCCCGGCAGGGATTTTACGGAGAGAGATGGATGCGGCGGGGCGAAAATCGTTGAAAAATAAGGCAGGATTTTCCTCAAGCGGGAGAGTGTTTCCTCAGGCGAAGATTTCAGATGGCCGAACTGCGTCACAACATATGATCTGTCATCATATCACCCAAAGACTGTCGCCACCCTCGTTTCAGCGATTTCAATATGCGCGGCGTGATCACGCAAAGAGGGCATCACGCTTTCAACGGAGGGCAGGTCCACGCGGCCCCGTGCGATGACCCGTACCGGGTGTTTTTATCGTTGAGCGTCAAAAGGACGAGGCGGTCCGCGCCGAGCAGGTGCCGAGACATGTCCAATATCGACTCTTCGGTTTGGTGCGACGGAAGATTCGACATTTTTGAAATCCATCTTTCATCACCGGCATCGCGGCGCGATCAGGCCGAGGCCGTGTAATGTAGCGTTAAATGCGCCCAGTTCACCTATCAGGGGACTGTATAACCTATTTTAACCAGATGCGAGCAAATCCAAAGGCTGGTCACCATTAAATATGCGTGTAAGTAACCTGTATTGATCATTGTCATCTGTAACGCCCGATTGTGTTTTCCGCCAGTAGGCGTCACTGAGTTGACGCGCGATTTCCAGTATCTTCTCCAGCGGGACTCCATTTAACAAGCGGGGGTCCGGCAGTCCGGTCTGACGTCGCCCGGCAACATCACCGCCGCCGCGCAATCGATGATCCTCCTCCGCGATGAGAAAGCCGTCTTCCGTCTGTTTCAGCAGGGTAAGGCGTTGCTGGGCGTTGAAAGACGTCGTCTTGTCAAAAAGCAGCAGACAATATGACCGCTTATGTCCTCGCCCGACACGGCCGCGCAACTGGTGCAACTGGGCCAGGCCGAACCGCTCCGCATGTTCAATCACCATGACGGAAGCTTGCGGGACATCCACGCCAACCTCAATCACGGTCGTTGCAACGAGGATTTTATACAGCCCCTCCCGAAATTGCTGCAAAATCGCCTGGCGCGTCGCACTGTCCTGACGCCCATGCACCACAGCGACTTTTCCGGGAAAGAAACGCTCAAGACTTTCATAGCGCGCCTCCGCCGCGGCGAGGTCCAGTTTCTCACTTTCCTCTATCAGAGGGCAGACCCAGTAAATCTGAGCCTGTTCCGAGATTTTGCGCCCGATCGCATGATAAACCTCGTTTATGCTGCTGAGGGGATGTAGGGATGTCTGGATGGGCAGGCGTCCCTTCGGTTTTTCATCAATACGGCTTACTGCAAGCTCCCCCCAACGTGTCAGAAGAAGCGTGCGGGGGATCGGGGTGGCCGTCATGACGAGCATATTGACGTTCTCGCCCTTATTGCTCAATTTCACGCGCTGCGTGACGCCGAAGCGATGTTGCTCATCAATGACGCAAAGGCCAAGCTTCGCAAACGCCACCCCATCCTGAAACAAAGCGTGCGTGCCAATCACAATGCAGGCGGACCCATCAGCAATGGCCGCCAGCGCCTCACGCCGCGCCTTCCCTTTGACATTGCCGGATAAAAAGACGGTCTTGACCGGTGAGAGGGCGGAGATCGTCGTGAAATGCTGTCGCGCCAGGAGTTCAGTCGGCGCCATCATCGCGGCCTGCATATCCGCTTCCACAGCATGGAGCATGGCCATCAGCGCAACGATCGTCTTGCCGGACCCCACATCCCCCTGAAGAAGGCGAAGCATCGGGCTGGGCTGGGTCAGATCCGCAGTGATTTCATGAATGACGCGTTGCTGGGCAGATGTCAGATCATGGCCGAAGCGGCTGAGCGCTTCTTTTTGCAGGCGGACCGTGCCGATTAATGCACTGCCCGTCTGCTGCCGAAGCCGCATGCGCGTTGCACCCAGCGCAAGTTGGTCATGAAAAAGCCGGTCACAGGCAAGCCGCTCCCGCGCGCCACGTTGCAGGTCCTGCCATTCACTTTCATGACCAGGCTTGATCACGCGGTCCGGGGCATGGAGGGTGATGAGGGCGTCTTTGAAGTGCGGCCATTTCTGTGTGCACAACAGCGCCGGGTCCAGCCATTCAGGCAGAGGGGGAAGGGTGGCAAGAGCGGCGGAGACAGCGCGGCGCATGGTCGAGGTGAATAACCCGGCCGTTAAAGGCCAGATAGGCTCAATTGCCGGGATCATATGCCGACGTTCCGCCGGGACGAGGTAATCAGGTTGCGGCATGGTCAGCCGGCCATGATAAAGCTCCACAATGCCCGAGACGGCGATAGACTGCCCGATGGCAAGATTGCGGATAAAAGCGGAATTGAAAAAGACGAGGTCAATTTCAGCATTTTCATCCCGCAGAAAGATGTGGGAGGGTTGGCGCGGTCTCGATGATCTCTCAATGCGCGCGACACGACCTGTTGTCGTCACAATATCGCCCGCAAGGCAGGCTTCCGCCGCCTGCGCCAGCGGGACAGGATGGGCACGGTGAATATAACGGTCGGGCAGGGTCAGGAGGAGATCCATCACGCGTTGACCGCCCGCAACTTTCGTCAAAAGGGGCGCCGCGCGGGCCCCGACCCCCGGCAAAGAGAGGAGCGGGGCGTCAAGGGGCGCAAACATGTCTTCGGGTTCTGTCTCGTTCATCCATTCACCTGACGGGCTGACACGACAACCCTCAACCGTTATAGGAAAACCCACATGAACAACAAGACGTCTTCCTGAAGGGCGACAGAGTGACTTTATAGCTTGTGAGGTAAAAAGGCGTCATCGTGGGACAGACAGTTGATTATCCGACCCTTTGGGGTGTGCCGGACTCTTATGCCGCGTTTTTCCTTCGCACGCGGTTGAGTGAGCATAAGGGGACGCTTGTGCACATTGCCCGGGAAGACGCGGCAATCGCCGTCATTGGCGATGTGCTCAATTACCTTGAACCCACTTTGGAAATCCTGCGCTTCCCCGCCTGGGACTGCCTGCCTTATGACCGCGTCTCACCACACCCGGTGATTATTGCCGAGCGCGCCGATACTTTGTCCCGCCTTCTGGACGCGCCGAAGGGGCGACGCGTGGTGCTGACGACGGTGGCCGCTCTGGTGCAGCGCGTCACCCCGCGTGATGTGTTTCAGGGGCAGACGATGCGGATTTCCGTCGGAGAATCCTGTGATCCGGAAACACTGATCGCCCTCCTTACCGCGAGTGGCTATAGCCGCACTGACACAGTCAGGGAGCCGGGTGAGTTCGCCAGTCGGGGGGGGATATTTGACCTTTTCCCCCCTTCCGAAGCCGCACCCCTGCGTATTGATCTCTTCGGCGATGAAGTCGAAAATATCCGGCGTTTCGACGTCCAGACTCAAATCTCGACGACGCCGGTCAAAATTTTTGAATTACGGCCGGTGACGGAATATATGCTGACGCCGGAGGCAGTCAGTCGCTTCCGCACCGGGTGGCGGGATGCTTTCGACCCTTCCTCAGTGCGTGACACCCTTTATGAGCATATTTCGGAAATGCGCCGCCATCCGGGTATTGAGCATCATCTGCCGCTCTTCTACCCGGAACTTGAGAACATCTTTGATTATATCCTGGATGCGGCTGTCAGCGCGGATTATCAGCTTGAGGAAATCCTGCTCAACCGGCTGGAGATGATCAAGGACTATTACGCGGCGCGGCGGGAACTCGCTCATGAGGGCGAAGCGCTTTATCGCGCCCTGCCGCCCCATCGGCTTTATCTCGACCGCGCCGGTTGGGATGCCATGCTGAGCCGACAGAAATGCATCAAGATCAGCCCGTTTGCCAAACCGGATGTCGGGGTCGGGCTGGATGCCGGTGCGCGGGCGGGCCTTGTCTTCGCCCGTGGGAAAGATCAAACGCGGGAAGGCGTCTTTCAGGATCTGAAGCGTCAGGTGAAGGATTGGGCGGCACAGGGGCGGCGCGTTTACATCACGGCATGGTCAACCGGGTCCCGCACGCGGATTGCGGCGCTGCTTGATGATCATGGCCTGGCTTACGAGAATTTTGACCCATGGGCCGATGCGGCGGGCGTGGCGACCGGCATCGTCGGGTTGATTATCCTGGGGCTGGAGCGCGGCTTTATCGCGGACCGCGTGGTGTTCATCACCGAGCAGGATCTGTTGGGCGGACGCATCGCGTGCCCACCGCGTCGTAAGCGCAAGGCCGATCAGTTTATCTCAGAAGCTGCGGAGATCAATGAGGGGGACCTCGTCGTCCATGCGGATTACGGCATCGGGCGTTATGAGGGGCTGGAAACCATCAGTGTCGGGATGGCGCCGCATGATTGCCTGCGTCTGCTCTACGACAATGACCAGAAACTTTACCTCCCGGTTGAGAATATTGAATTATTAAGCCGCTTCGGATCAGAGCAGAATGGCGTCGCCCTTGACCGCCTCGGCGGACCTGCCTGGCAGGCGCGTAAAGCGAAAATGAAGGAGCGCATCCGTGACATGGCGGCGGAGTTGATCCGTACGGCGGCTGGGCGATCCATCCGGGAAGCACCTAATCTGGCACCGCCGGAAGGGCTCTGGAACGAATTTTGCGCGGGTTTTCCGTTCATCGAGACGGATGATCAGACGCGGGCCATCAGTGATGTGCTGGAGGATCTCACGTCAGGCAAGCCGATGGACCGCCTCATTTGCGGCGATGTCGGTTTCGGCAAGACGGAGGTCGCTATCCGTGCGGCGTTTATCGCGGCCATGTCCAGGGTGCAGGTGGCGGTCGTCGTGCCGACAACCTTGTTGGCGCAGCAGCATTATCGAAGCTTCACGTCGAGATTTTCAGGCTTTCCCATTCAGATTGCCCAATTATCTCGATTGGTGAGTGCGGCAGAAGCCGCGCGGGTGCGGGAGGGGCTCGCGGCGGGCCGGGTGGATATTGTGATCGGCACCCATGCGCTTCTGGCAAAAACGATCAAATTCGCCAATCTCGGCCTGCTGATTATTGATGAGGAACAGCATTTCGGCGTCGCGCACAAGGAACGCCTCAAAGCCCTGCGGGAGGATGTTCATGTGCTGACATTATCAGCCACGCCTCTCCCCCGCACATTGCAACTTGCCCTGACGGGCGTGCGGGAAATGAGCCTGATTGCGACACCCCCGACAGACCGCCTGGCCGTGCGCACTTTCATCACACCGTTCGACAGCGTGATGATCCGTAAGGCGATACAGCGTGAGCGGTTCCGTGGGGGGCAGATTTTCTGCGTCGTGCCGCGCGTCGAGAATATGGAGCGCATGTCCGAAAGATTGCGGGAGATTGTCCAGGATGCCAAAATCGCGCAGGCCCATGGCCGCCTCGCCGCGACCGAACTTGAGCGCGTGATGACGGAATTTTCAGACGGGAAGCACGATATCCTGCTTTCGACCAACATTGTCGAAAGCGGCCTCGATATGCCCGCCGTGAATACGCTGATCATTCATCGTGCCGACATGTTCGGGTTGGGTCAGCTTTACCAGTTGCGCGGGCGTGTGGGGCGCGGCAAGCAAAGGGGTTACGCTTATCTGACCTGGCCGCAAACGCACCCTCTCAGCCCGGCGGCGGAAAAACGACTTGAGATCATGCAGTCACTCGACAGTCTGGAGGCTGGCTTCACGCTGGCCGCGCATGACCTCGACCTGCGCGGTGCCGGTAATTTGCTGGGTGAGGAGCAATCCGGCCATATCAAAGAGGTTGGTATCGAGCTTTACCAGCAAATGTTGGAGGATGCGGTGGGTGACCTCCGCCATACGGGCGAGGCGGTACGCGCGCGGGATGAGGATTGGACGCCCATCATCGTGCTCGGCCTTCCCGTTCTGATCCCGGAAGATTACGTCAAGGACCTGCCCGTGCGTCTTGGCCTTTATCGCCGTATCGGCGTGCTAGAAGGTGAGGCGGAAGTTGATGCCATGCGCGCGGAGATGATTGATCGTTTTGGCCCGATCCCCCCGGAGGTTGAGAATCTCCTAAACGTGATCGAAATCAAGAAAGCCTGCCGTCGCGCGCGCGTGGAGCGGGTTGAAGTCGGGCCAAAAGGCATGGTCATCCAGTTCCGTAAGCAGCAATTCCCGAACCCGGACGGGTTGATGAAATGGATCGCGCGCAACGCGGCACAAGGCGTCAAACTCAGGGCGGATCACAAGCTGGCCATCGTGCGGGAGATGACAAACGCCCAGCGTATCGCCTACGCGCGGAAAGTCACCGCCGTCCTTGCCCGCATGGCGGAGAAAAAAACGGGGGCACCGTGATCGCCTTGAAACGCCCCGTCGGCGCGTCGTCCCATGAAGCGCAAAGCTTTCAATGCGTTGGAATTCAACAGGTGCCAACGGTTTTTCCATCGCTTGAAGCGCAGAGCTTCTTCAAAATGTTGACAAAAGCAGTGGCGGCTTTGTTGGGTGCAGCATGTGTCGTCGCCATGGCAATGGTCGCGCGCGGCATTTCTCCCAGGATCGGGTGAAACGTCACGCCCTGCGTGTGGATCTGTTGCAGATAAGCTGGGATGATGGCCATATCGACCTGGCCGAGGCGCAATGACGCACAGAGTGCGGGCGTGTTACTCTTCTCCAGCGTCACGGTGACACCGAGCTTCTCACGCCGAAAAGCGGAAATCGCCGCCGGCATCAAGGGAAGAAGCGAGACGCCGCCCGCCATACCCACCCGTAAATGACCCTGATCCCCGGCGCCAAGCGCACGGGCGAGTGTCTCGAATTCCTTCGCGAGGGAGAGAATGGCGCGCTCGTTCAACGAGGATGTTGCCAGCCGATGTCAGCGCCGCCCCGCGGCCCGAACGGTCAAAAATCCGCACGTCGAGATCATCTTCCAGCCTTTTGACCTGCTGGCTCAGAGGTGGTTGCGCCATATGCAACGCTTCCGCCGCCCGCGTGAAGGTTCCGTGATCCGCGATGGCGGTGAGAAAGCGCAGATGCCGTAATTCCACAGCCATATCCCCTACATATGGAAATTGGCTTGAATATATATTGGATATGTATCGGAGCAAGGTCTAACGTTCCCGCGTGGCAACGGTAAGGACTTTTTTACGATGACGTATACAGTCGGCATGTATCTGGCGGCGCGCCTTGACCAGATCGGGGTGGAGCATCATTTTGCGGTCGCCGGGGATTATAATCTCATCCTTCTCGATCAACTTCTCAGCCATGAAAATCTTAAGCAGCTTTATTGCTACAATGAGTTGAATTGCAGCTTTGCGGCGGAGGGTTATGCACGGGTGCGCGGTGTGGCGGCGGCGGTTGTGACGTTCGGCGTCGGTGCCCTTTCCGCGACAAATGGCATTGCCGGGGCCTATGCGGAAAATTTGCCTGTCATCCTCATTTCCGGCGCGCCCAATTCCAATGATCAAGGCTGCGGACGCATCCTTCATCATACGATCGGCAAGACGGATTATAATTTCCAGCTTGAAATGATGCGGCAGATTACCTGCGCAGCGGTCGAGATCAATGATGCTGCCACAGCGCCCGAAAAAATCGATTACGCCATTCGCACCGCTTTGGCGGAGCGCAAACCCGCTTATATCAGCATTGCCTGTAACATCGCCGATGCACCCTGTCTGCGTCCCGGCCCGATGACGACACGCCACCCCTCCCTGAATTATGACAGGTCCAGCCTTACTGCCGCCCTCGACGCGTCGCTCGATTGGCTGGAGGGGCGTGAAAAACCCGTCATTATCGTCGGGAGTAAAATTCGCGCGGCGCAGGCCCAGAAGCCGGCTATCGCTCTGGCTGAAAAATTGGGGAGCCCCGTCGCTGTCATGGCGGCCGCCAAATCCTTCTTTCCGGAAACGCACCCTTCTTTCCGCGGTGTCTATTGGGGCCTCGTGAGTGATCCGGGCGTGGAGGAACTGATCAACACGTCGGATGCGGTGCTCTATCTCGCACCTGTCTTCAATGATTTCTCAACCGTCGGTTGGCACGCTATGCCGCACGGTGAACATGTGCTGGTCGCGGATCCTGATCGTGTGACTCTCTGTCAGACGAGCTATGACGGCTTCACACTCGCAGCCTATCTTGAAGCCCTTACGACGCGTCTGGAGCAGAGGGGCGCCATTGCACCTCCCGCCGCACCGCGTTGCTTCAGCCCCGCACCCACCCCGACCGACGCGCCCCTCATCAATGATGAGATGACGCGCCAAATTCAGGAACTCATGACGTCCGGAGACGACGCTCTTCGCTGAGACGGGGATTCGTGATTCAATGCCATGCGCTTGAGCCTCCCTAAACATGCGCGACTGGAGCTTGAAATGCAGTGGGGCCATATTGGCTGGTCCATCCCCAGCATGTTCGGCAACGCGATCGGATCGCCGGGGGATCGTCATGTCGTTATGGTTGGAGACGGCTCCTTCCAGCTCACGGCGCAGGAAGTCTCCCAGATGATCCGTCACAAATTACCGCTCATTATCTTTCTTATTAATAATCGCGGCTATGTCATTGAAATTGCGATCCATGACGGGCCGTATAATGTGATCAAAAATTGGGATTATGCCGGGTTGATGGATGTCTTCAATGCAGAGGACGGCCATGGTCTGAGCCTGCATGCAAAGACCGGGGCGGAGCTTAATACGGCGATTCGTCAGGCCCTCGCCAATAAGGAAGGCCCAACCCTCATAGAATGCGCGCTTGACCAGAAAGACTGCACCAAAACGTTGCGGAAGTGGGGTTTGCAAGTCTAGGGCACGAATGGGCGCCGCGCGCAATTATCGTAATTTTCTGCGGACCGTTAGGACCGGTCACGCGGTTGTAACGCCCCGGTTTTAGGGGCGTCCAAACTCTTGCGGCCAGGGAAACGAATGAATAAATCATTTCAATCCAGTCGCGTAAGTCACTGATATTAAGTTAATTTAAAGGTAAGGGTTTAAACGGGACGCCGTCTCGCGAGCTGGCTGTCATGCGGTGCGTTCCAGTCGTTACCCTGTCCAGACGGTTGGGGGTCAGTCCTCACCAAAAAGGTCGAGGAGCTTTTGCAGCACGGTCCCGCTAAGCTCATCCGCTGAGCGGATGGTGACGCTGTTGCGGTAATATCGCGTCACATCATGGCCGATACCAATCGCCAGCAATTCCACCGATTTCTGAGATTCAATCTTGCGAATCACCGCGCGAAGATGCTCCTCAAGATAAGCGTGGTTATTGGCTGAAAACGTGCTGTCATCCACCGGCGCACCATCCGATATCACCAGCAGGATGCGCCGCTTCTCGTGCCGCTTGAGAAGGCGCTGCCAGGCCCAAAGCAACGCCTCACCATCAATATTTTCTTTCAGCAGCCCCTCTTTCAGCATGAGGCCGAGATTGAGCCGCGCACGTCGATAAGGGGAATCGGCATTTTTATAGATAATGTGCCGCGTATCATTCAGGCGTCCCGGATTTTCCGGTCGGCCTTGCTCAAGCCAGTCCTGACGACTTTTCCCGCCTTTCCAGGTGCGGGTTGTGAAGCCGAGGAGCTCCGTCTTGACGTGACAACGCTCAAGCGTGCGTGCGAGAATATCGCTGCAAAGCGCGGCGACAGAAATCGGGCGGCCGCGCATAGAGCCGGAATTATCGATCAGCAAAGTCACGACTGTATCTTTAAAAGCGGACTCATGCTCGATCTTAAATGACAGGGGCGTGGCGGGATTAATGACGATGCGCGGCAAACGCGTGGCATCGAGGAGGCCCTCTTCCTGATCAAACTGCCATGAGCGCTGCTGTTTCGTCATTAAACGGCGCTGCAATTTATGCGCCAGCCGCGCGACGACCGATTGCGTGCCCGTTAATTGCTGGTCGAGAAGGTGCCGAAGATGCGCCAGCTCTTCAGGGTCGCATAATTCGGACGCGCTGACCTCTTCATCATGCTCCGTTGTGAAAATGCGATAGGGGGCGGCTTCCGTGTCCGAGGGCTCCCCGTCTCCTCTCGACATTGTCGGGGAGAGGTCATCGCCAAGCGGGGCTTCATCGCACCCCAATTCGCCCTCCATTTCACCTTGATAATTCGTCTCATCACCTTCAGATTCCGCCTTTTCTGACGGTTCATCCTGTGACGCCTCGCCGCCAGCATCGTCAGGCTTATCCGGGAAGGGGGCAGGCTCCGCGTCATCCTGCGTCGCCCGTGGCGGTGCGTCCTGCGTGTGATCGGGCGCATCAAGCGTGGCAAAAAGCTCCATTAAAGTCTCGGAGAAAGCTGCCTGGTCATCTCGGATGGCGGCGAGATGGTGCAATTTCTCCCGCTCTGCCTCTGAAAGGGAGTCGCGCCAGGCTGACAATGCCGGGCCGATCGGGTGCGGCAGGGAGCCGGGCATCATGGCGTCGCGTAACAGAAGTTCAAACGCGAGCGGCGCCGGCATATCCGCCTTCTCCTGCATACGCATCGCGCCCTGCATGAAGCATTTGCGTTGCAGCCTTGCGGCGAGATTATCCTGCACGCCCCGCATCATGCGGGCGCCATAAACTTCACACCGCACCTGTTCCATGGCTTCAAAGGTTGTGCGCCGTGTCGGGTCCGGGATGCGACTGGACATGTCCAAACGGGGGTCGTGATGCTTTCGGAACAAAGCTTCCGCATCCGCGACGCCACGCATCTCGACTTCCTCCTGCGAGGTGACATGGCGCGGCATGTAGGGAAGGCGGACGGTGCCGTGGCTCTCCTCCTGCGGTGACCCTTCCAGAAAAGTGACGGCAAGATGGGGGTCCCCCGCCATGGCACGGAGCGTTGCCTTCGTCGCACGCCGGAAACCATCGCCCGGATGACGTTCGCCGAGTTCCGGGTCCGGCTTTGGCGGGGTG
This sequence comes from Acetobacteraceae bacterium, assembly GCA_039613835.1. Taxonomy (NCBI): domain Bacteria; kingdom Pseudomonadati; phylum Pseudomonadota; class Alphaproteobacteria; order Acetobacterales; family Acetobacteraceae; species Acetobacteraceae bacterium. The sequence continues at coordinate 516,448 of CP154827.1, forward strand.
GGCGGTTGGGAGCTCATGCCCGTAACCCGTTAGAGCGGGTTCAGCGTTTCACCGAGGCAACGCTGATAAAATTCGGCGATGATTTCTCTCTCAGCCTCATCGCATTTATTGAGGAATGTCACGCGGAAAGCGAATTGCCGATCACCGAAAATCTTCGTATTTTCGGCCCAGGTGATGACCGTGCGCGGCGACATCACCGTTGCGAGATCCCTGGACATAAATCCCTCACGGGTCAGTTTCGCAAGCTGGACCATATTGCCAACAACCTCACGCTGGGCATCATCACCCAGCGGAATTTCCATCTTGGCGCACACGATCCGCACTTCCTGCTCAGGCGGGAGGTAATTCAGCATCGCGACGATGTTCCAGCGATCCATCTGCCCCTGATTGATCTGCTGCGTGCCGTGATAAAGCCCGGTCGCATCGCCCAGCCCCACCGTATTGGCGGTGGCGAAGAGGCGGAACCAGGGATCGGGCTTGATGACGCGATTTTGATCCAGCAGCGTCAAATGCCCCTCCGCCTCCAGAACGCGCTGAATTACGAACATGACATCGGGCCGCCCCGCGTCATATTCGTCAAAAATCAGGGCGGAAGGCCGCTGAAAACACCAGGGAAGGAGACCTTCACGGAAAGAGGTGATTTGCTTACCATCCTCAAGCACGATGGCGTCCTTGCCGATCAGGTCAATGCGGGAGATATGACTGTCGAGATTGATGCGTACGGTCGGCCAGTTGAGACGTGCCGCGATCTGCTCAATATGGGATGACTTACCCGTGCCGTGAAACCCTTGCACGTAAACCCGGCGGTTATAGGCAAAGCCGGCGAGGATGGCGCGCGTCGTATCCAGGTCAAATTGATAGGTCGGGTCAATTTCCGGCACGTGACTCGTGCGGACGGAAAAGGCTGGCACGACCATGTCGCTGTCAATGCCGAAAACCTCACGCGCGGACAGTTTTCTGTCGGGCGCTTTCAATTCTCTTCCGATGTTTTCCGTGGGGTTTTCGGTCGTTGGGGCCCTTTTGGCGGCGGGCGAGGGGCTCTTCATGCGCGGCGCGTGTCCTTAACCTCAATTTTGTCTCAGGAAGGATATCGCGTTCCGTCTCAAATGCAAATCTTCCCCGGCATGTCATTGCGCTGAGAGGAAGGCGCGAATCGTCGTGTACGCCACGTTAATTTCTTTGAAACGGGCTTCCGCGCGCGGGTCGCTGCCATTCGCATCCGGATGGTGCTGACGTGCGAGGTTGCGGTAATGCGCCCGGAGTTCCTCCATCGTCAGGGGCCAATCGAGCCCGAGCGCACTGAGGTGCTGTTTGATGGGTTTAGGTGCCCGGCGTTCCAGCGCGTCATGGGGGAGGGAACGCGCACGCGCATGGCGCGCACGGCTGAGCAGACCGAGCGGATCACGCAAACGTTCCTCAAATTTCGAGGGTTTGCCGAGACTGCCCAATTTCCAGGAAGGGCGCTGCCAGGATGAGTCAGATTGCAGATGTGTCTCAATCTGAATCGGCGTCATGCCCTTATAAAAATCCCATTTGGCGTTATATTCACGGACATGATCAAGACAGAACCAGTAATATTCCCGTAGCGTCTGGCGGCTTTTCGGTGCACGATAACCGGCATTCGCCGTGCAGCCTGGCATGTCGCACACGCGCCCCGGCGCGTCAGGGTCGGGGTCAAAGGCGCGATGACGTGTCTGGCGGCGCTTGGTCATCGCATCAATGTGTGACGTCATCCAGTCCGGTGCAAGGAGAAAAGCTTAATGAATGTCCATGAGACACGCGCGGCACGTATCGAGCGCGTTTTACGAGAGGCCCTTGTGCCGGAGGAAATTGAAATCAAGGACGTCTCTCATTGTCATGCACGCCATAAGGATCGTTTGGGCATAGAAGGGGAGGAGACGCATTTTGCGGTTAAAATCGTCAGTGACCGCTTTGAGGGCCTTTCCCGCATTGCCCGCCATCGTCAGGTCAATGATCTCCTGAAAGCTGAATTTGAGAGCGGCCTGCACAGCCTGGCATTGACAACGCAGACGTCTGGCGCGTCATGATCATGAAGTTTCGACATCTCGTCTTCATGGGCCTGGCCGCCTTCCTGAGTGCCTGTGCCTCTGGCGGGATCAGTCATCTTTCCCCCTCCGATCAGGCCATGGTTCATGATGTTGAAAATGCTCTGAACCGCCCGCAACCCGTTACCGGTTTTTTTGAGCAGGTTGGGCCGGGCAACTGGGCCGGGCGCGGTCACTTTACTTATCACCCCGGTTATCTGCTTCTCGCTTATGACGTGCCGCATGGCTTGCGAGCGGAGGCTGAAAATCAACATCTCGTCGTAACGGATAAAGCCAATGGCGCGGTGACTCGCATCGGTCTTGCCCGGCATCCCCTTGGCCTCCTCCTGCGCAAACCCTTGCGGCTGACCCGTGCGATACAGGTCACGCAACTGGTTCAGACGTCGGACCTGCTGCGCATTTCGCTCGCTGAGGCGGCAAACCCGTCACAAGGGCTTCTTTCCCTCGATTTCGAGAAGACCCGTGCGGGTTTGCGGCTCAAAGACCTAATCGGCACGGATGTCAGGAAGCAGCAGATTCAGTTGAGCCTGCATGAAAGCCCCTGACGTCACGGCGCATCCTGAGGCGCCTGCCTGAAAATATCGCGCCAGCTCGCTTTCATCGCGCGGTCAAGCACCGCCATCGTGACGTCCGGCCGGAATCGCTGGATGCTCGTCACACCGTAATCTCGGATACCGCACGGAACGATGCCGGAAAAATCCTCCAGCCGCGGCGCGAGGTTGATGGAGACGCCATGTGTCGTCAGCCAACGACTGACGCGCAGCCCGATCGCAGCGATCTTGGCCTCTTCCCCGCTTAACGGGTCAGTCGTCCAGACGCCGATACGACCGGGCCGCACGTCCGCTGCGATTCCGAACATGCCGAGCGTCGCGATGATCCATTTTTCAAGATCCGCGACGAAGCGGCGTAAATCACGCGCTGGGGTGTCGCCATGGGGGCGGTTAAGGTCCAACATGAGATAGGCGATGCGCTGGCCGGGACCGTGATAGGTCCATTGCCCGCCACGACCCGCTTCATAAACCGGCAAAGCGTCCGGGTTGAAGAGATCCTGCTCGCGGGCTGATGTGCCGGATGTGTAAAGCCGTGGATGCTCCAGAAGCCAGATCAATTCCGGCCCCGTTCCCGCTTGCATCCGTGCCTGATGCGCCGCCATCTCGGCAAGGGCGTCCGGATAATTGACGGGCGATGATGCTGTCCTCCACATTATTTTTTCAAAATTTTCCGTCGTGATGATTGCCTCACTCTTCCGCATAAGCTATAGCCCCCTTCGACGAGTGGTATCGCTTATTGCAAGACACTTGTCACGTTGCGGTCGTGGCGGAATGGTATACGCGCAAGCTTGAGGTGCTTGTGGGGGAAACCCCGTGGAAGTTCGAGTCTTCTCGACCGCACCACTTCTCTCAGAAGATGGTTGTCATATCAGATGCATCCATCGGGTGACGCTCGGTGTGATGGCGGGTTTACCCAGAGGATGTGGCATTTCCCTCAATGGTCATAAGTAAATGAAATGACCATATTCAAAAATCCCCCCTTTGATTTACACTACGCTTACATTGCCGTCGCGATGATAACCATAAGTGACGATGCTCGCATCAATAGGGGTTCAGTTTTGAAAAAGCCGCTCAGAAAGGCCGTATTGCCAGTCGCAGGTTTGGGGACACGCTTCCTTCCCGCGACAAAAGCCATGCCGAAAGAGATGCTTCCGGTCGTCGATCGCCCGCTCGTGCAATATGCGATTGACGAAGCGCGAGAGGCGGGTATTGATCAGTTCTGTCTGATCACGGGCCGGGGCAAAGACAGCCTCATTGATTATTTTGATGTCGCGTTTGAGCTTGAGACGACCCTGAGGGAGCGGAACAAGCTGGCATTGCTGGAAACGCTGGAGCCCAGCAGTATCGAAGCCGGGTTACTCGCGGCTGTCCGCCAGCAGGAGCCGCTTGGGCTGGGCCATGCCATATGGTGCGCACGGTCCTTCATCGGGGATGATCCTTTCGCGATCCTCCTGCCGGATGACATCATCAAAGGTGGGCGCGGCTGCCTGTCGCAGCTTGTGGACGTCTATAACGAAACCGGCGGAAATGTCGTCGCTGTAACGGAAGTCCCGCGCGATTACACGTATCGCTATGGCATACTCGATGTGGGTCAGGATGATGGCCGCACGGTTGAGGTGAAAGGGCTGGTCGAGAAACCGGACCCGTCCGTTGCGCCGTCCAACCTCTCCATCATCGGCCGGTATGTTCTGCGCCCCGAGATCATGACGCACCTCTCCAAGCTGGAGCGCGGTGCCGGCGGTGAAGTCCAGCTGACCGACGCCATGGCAAAGCTCATTGGCGACATGCCCTTCCATGGTCTTCGCTATGAGGGCACGCGCTATGATTGCGGCGACAAGGCGGGTTTCCTTGAAGCGCAGATCGCTTTCGCGATTGATCGTCCCGATCTCGGACCGGCCGTCAAAGCGTTTCTGCGGAAATATATTTAAAGGTCCGGGCGTTGCGCCTGGCACGGTGAGGGCGGGTCGTGCGGGCATGACGTCGGTGCTCCCGCCATCCGGGCCGGAAAGATGGGGGTTGTCACGGAAGACGAATTCCAGACATTTCTTGAACCCGGCATGTTGGTGCGGCGCCCGACCCGTCCGGAATGGGGCATCGGGCAGGTCCAATCCGCGATTGCCTGGCGCGTCACCGTGACATTTCCTGAACAGGGAAAACAAATGATCGACGCGCGGCACGTGACGTTGATCGTGCTGCCGGAAGGCGACTGACTTTTGCCGGGTGCTTTGTAGCGGTCCTGGTATGATCAGGTTCTGGATGTGGCTTTCCCGCCTGTCTGTCTGCATTGCAAAGCGGAAATCCTTTCACACAACGCGCTTTGCGCGACTTGTTTTGCGCAGACAGAGCGAATCTCGCCGCCTTTCTGCCATGGATGCGCCGCGCCTCTCCCTGCCGCGAAACATCTCAATCACAATCATCTCTGCATATATTGTCAGAATTCCCCGCCGCCATGGTCGGCAGCGCGCGCTGCATTTATTTTCGGCGATGTGACGCAATCCCTTATTTTCGATCTGAAATATCGTGATCGCACGGAAGTCGCGACATTTTTCGCCCATGCCATGATGCGCCATGGCGCAGCTCTTTTATCCGATGCTGATCTCATCGCGCCGGTTCTGCTGCATTGGCGGCGTCTGCTGCGGCGCAAGTTCAATCAATCGCCATTATCGCGCAGTCACTGTGCCGAATGCATTCCGCGCGGTTGCAACGCGTGCCGGACCTGCTGAAGCGCATCCGACATACAGGCGCCCTCGCGCGGCTGGGGCCTGATGCCCGTATGGAGAAGGTGCGGGAGGCCATCACGCTCAACCCGCGTTACAGGGGGATGGTCCAGGGGCGTCGCGTCATATTGATTGATGACATCTTGACCACGGGTGCAACGCTCTCCATCTGCTCTCAACGGTTCCTGGATGCCGGTGCGGCTGAGGTTGCGATTTTGCTCGCGACCCGTTCTGGTCGACACATCCTTCCCTTTGCCCATAAGATTCATGGTTTTATTGATGCCGAAGATTGAAATTTACACTCAGGAACATTGCCCTTACTGCACCCAGGCCGTCGCTTTGCTGACGCAGAAGAACGTCGCGTTTGAGCAGATCGATGTCCCGCGGGGCAGCGCGGTGCGTGAGGAAGCGACACGTCGCTCGGGCGGAAGCAGGACAGTGCCGCAGATTTTTATTGATGATCGCGCCATTGGCGGTTGCTCAGAATTATACGCGTTGGAGCAGCAGAAGAAACTCGACCCGCTTCTAAGGCGTGCTGGATGATCTTCTTTAAGCTGCGATGCGCGCAGGCTCATGAATTTGATGGCTGGTTTCAAAGCGCCACATCATTTGCAGAGCAAGGCGCGGCGCAGCTTGTCGCCTGCCCTCATTGCGGCACGACGCACGTTGATGAAGCGTTGATGGCGCTAGCAATCGCGAAGCAAAATTCAAGTGATTCTGATGCGTCGCTTCCGCGGACATCGTCGCCATCCAGGTCGATCCCGATGTCGGATCATCTCCGTGTGGCGCTCCGGCAATTGAGGCGCGTCGTTGACGATCATTGCGAGAATGTCGGGAGCCGCTTTGCCGCGGAGACGATTAAACGCCACGAATCCGCCGCGAAACGCGAAACCATCCCAAAAGGAATTTATGGGCAGGCCTCCTCACAAGAGCGTGACATTCTTGAGGAAAAAGGCATAGAGTTTGTCTCCATCCCTTGGGGCCAAATCGATGATGCCTAGGCTTGTGTCACGCGCCGCCGTACTTCTGGTCGCGCTTTTTTCATTTCATGCCGTCGCCAGCCCCGCGCATCGCGATCGCACTGCGCAGGGCGACGTGACGGGCAAATGGTTGGCGCAAACGCAGGATGGCGTTTTTCATATCTTCCATTGCGGGGCGGAGATCTGCGGTCGCCTCGTCGGTATGGATTATGAAGGGCCCGTACCGCATGATGTTCTGGGTCGATCACAATGCGACCTGACCATGCTGACAGGTTTCACGCCTCAGGGGGACGGGCAATGGCAGGGAAAAATTTTCGACCCTGAAGGCGGTAAGGTCTATGACGCGATAATCTGGTCGCCTAGCCCGAATGTCCTTAAACTCCGCGGTTACCTGCTTGGCATCCCGCTCTTAGGACGGACTCAGACATGGACGCGTTATACGGGCCATATCGGCCCCGCCTGTAAAATGACGAAATGAGTCTATCGCCATCCCCGACGCTTTATTGTTTGCGGAACATCGCCTGATAGTTCATGCGCGTGTCCGACGTCAGGCGGCAGGCGGCACCTGTATAAAGGATGCCCGTGATGTCGATCATTTTAAGCCCGGCCCCGCGCGCGGCGCGGACAAGCTCAGAAGGTTTGATGAATTTGCGCCATTGATGGGTGCCGACGGGCAGGAGCCGCATCACATATTCCGCCCCGAATTTGGCGATGGCGAGGGAGCGCAACGTGCGATTCAGGGTCGAAATCGCGATCAATCCACCCGGACGGGTCAGGTCGCTGAGGAGATGCAGAAACATCTCGGCATCTGTCACATGTTCAATGACTTCCAGTGCGCTGATGGCGTCAAATGTCAGGCCCTGAGCAACGAAATCCTCCGCGGCACCATGTTGGTAAGTGAGGCTTCCTTTCCCCGTTTCCAGGCGGGAAATTTCCTGATGGGATTGCGCCGCCGTGATGGCTTCCGCTGAGGCATCCAGCCCGGTCACCTGATAGCCCAGTCGCGCATAAGCCTCGCTGGCGATGCCCGCCCCGCAACCAATATCGAGCAGACTGACAGCTTCACCATCCGGCTTGGCGAGCCCTCTGAAAAATTGATGATTCCAGTTTGTCCTGAGCGGATTCATGTCATGCAGCGGGCGCATGGGCCCTGACGGGTCCCACCATGAAGCTGCCGAACGTCCGAACTGTGCAATTTCCTCAGCGGATATGGATGACGCCCTGCTCATCTACCTCGTAACCCTTCATCAAAACTGGACGAAACGGCGTTAAATTTGTATTCACCGCGTTTGGGCGCATGTTTAACATGTCGTCGCCCGGATTTCACCCGGTGTTGAACCGAGCCTGCCGGGGTTTATACAAAAAACGACATTTCAGGAGTTTTTATCACGATGGCGCCCCAGAAGAATTATGAAGTCAATCGCATCGTGATGAAATTCGGTGGCACCTCCGTGGCCGATATTGAGCGCATTCGCGCCGTGGCGACCCGTGTCAAAGCGGAGTGGGAAAGCGGGAAGCAGGTCGTCGTCGTTGTTTCGGCCATGGCGGGTGTGACCAATCAAATGGTGTCCTATTGCCACGCTTTATCCCCCAACATTGACATGCGGGAATATGACGCCGTCGTCGCGGCGGGAGAGCAGGTGACAAGCGGGTTGACGGCTCTTGCCCTTCAGGCGATCGGCGTGCCGGCCCAATCCTGGCTGGGCTGGCAGATCCCGATCATCACGGATGATGCGCATGGTAAGGCCAATCTTCTGGGCATTGATGACGCAAAGCTGATTCGCTGCCTTGAGGCCGGCATCGTGCCGGTTGTCGCTGGGTTTCAGGGCGTCTGCCCGGCGAATGAAGCACCATCAGCGACACAGGTGGACAGCATCGCAACTTTGGGGCGCGGGGGGTCAGACACATCGGCTGTCGCCATCGCGGCTTCCGTGAAAGCGGATCGCTGTGACATTTATACCGATGTAGATGGTATTTATACAACGGACCCGCGTATTGTCAGCGCCGCCCGCAAGCTGGACCGCATTACCTTCGAGGAAATGCTCGAGCTGGCATCGGTCGGGGCGAAAGTTTTGCAGACCCGCAGCGTCGCCCTCGCCATGCGGGAGCGCGTGCGCGTGCGCGTTCTGTCCAGTTTTGACGAATCGACGGATGACTCGGGTTCATCCGTTGTGGATGAGGAAGAGGTTATGGAAAAAGATCTGGTGACGGGGATCGCCTATGCGCTGGATGAGGCGAAAATTACGGTGAGCCACCTCCCTGACCGACCAGGCATTGCGGCGGCCATATTTTCCACCCTCGCGGCGGCGCGGGTCAATGTTGACATGATTGTGCAAAGTGTCGGGTCAGATGGTTCCACCAACATGACCTTCACCGTCCCCAAGACGGATCAGTCCGCCGCCATTTCCGCGCTCGAGGCGACGAAAGGTGACATTCAATTCGGCGCGATCCATTCAACACAGGATGTTGCGAAAATCAGCGTGGTCGGTGTCGGGATGCGGTCCCATAGCGGGATGGCAAGCACGATGTTTACAACACTCGCAGAGCGGGGAATAAACGTGCAGGCGATATCGACAAGTGAGATCAAGATCTCGGTCCTGATCAAGGCGGAATATCTGGAACTGGCCGTGCGCGCCCTGCACACAGCCTATGGCCTCGACGATCAGGACGGGGGACGTCAGAATGGTTGAGCTTAATCGCGCACGTGCGGAGGCCGCGCTCGCCAGTCTATGGGCGGACGGCTGTCGCTTCCTCGGCACAAAAACGGCCATATTAGGTGGAGCCATGTCGTGGGTGAGTGAGCGTCACCTCGTGGCGGCCATTTCCAATGCTGGGGGGTTTGGCGTGATTGCCTGCGGTGTCATGTCGCCGGACCGCCTGGCATTGGAAATGGCCGCCACCCGCGCGCTGACGGACGCGCCTTTTGGCGTTAATCTGATCACGATGCACCCGGATCTTGATCACCTCGTCCGCGTCTGTCTTGAGCATAAGGTTGGGCATGTCGTGCTGGCGGGCGGTGTCCCCGCGGGCGCCACAATCAAGGCGCTGCGTGATGGTGGCGCTCGGACGATGGGTTTTGCGCCGGCGCTCGCCCTTGGTAAGCGCCTCGTCCGTCTGGGCATTGAGGCGCTGATTATTGAGGGCTCCGAGGCAGGCGGCCATGTCGGGCCAGTGTCACTCAACGTCCTCGCGCAGGAGATTCTGCCCTACCTTCGGGATGTGCCGATTTTCGTGGCGGGCGGGCTGGCGCGCGGTGATGCCATCCTCAGTTATCTTGAGATGGGCGCATCCGGCGCGCAATTAGGCACGCTCTTTGCGGCGTCGCAGGAAAGTATCGCGCATGACAACTTCAAAACCGCTTTTTTAAGGGCGAATGCGCGCGATGCCGTGACATCTGTTCAACTTGATGAGCGTTTCCCCGTTATACCCGTTCGTGGCCTGACAAATAACGGGACGCGGCGTTTTCTGGCGCATCAGGCGGAAATCCTTCGTCGTTTTCAGGAAGGTGAAGTGAGCAGGGAAGACGCACAATTGGAAATTGAGCATTTTTGGGCTGGCTCCCTCCGACGGGCCGTGATTGATGGTGATATCGAGAATGGCTCCGTCATGGCGGGGCAATCTGTCGGTATGGTCAAAGCGGTCAAACCCGTTGCACAGATTATAAATGACCTTGTTGATGAAGCGATTCAGAGCCTTATGCAGCGCAAAGCGGGTTGAACAATCGATATTTCAGGCGAGAAAGGCGATTTTCGGATGAGCAGCGGTGGGGCGTCAAATGGGAAAGCTTCCAGAACCGAGCCGCCGGCTTATTTCCCCGTCGGTAAACGTCTCAAAGAACAGAGGGTCAAGCTTGGCTGGGATTTAAGCGATGTCGCGGCCTGGCTGCGCATCCGCGAAACCTACCTCATTGCTTTTGAAGAAGGGCGAACGGAGGATCTGCCCTCCGGCGTTTACGTGGTGGGGTTTTTACGCAGCTATGCACGTGCCCTCGGCCTGGATGCGGATGATATTGTGTCGGAGTTCCAGGCGGTCATCCCCTTATCCAAAGTGCGCAGCCCAGCCCTGAACATCCCGGAACCCCTGGTAGGGCGCGGTGTCCCCGTCGCGATCTGGGCGGCAATCGGGCTTGTTCTGATCGTCATCGCCTATACCGGTATTTATCATTATGCGGGAGATGACAGCGCGGACGTGCGGGATAAGCTTGCGGCCGGACCGACGAAAACCGTGCCGAAAAATGCCGGATTATCGCCGGAAATCGCAGCTGTGATGCCGGAGCCACCCGCCCCGGCCCCAGCCGCGGAAACATCGTCATTGCCGCCAGCCTCCATGCAGGCGGCGGAAGCGACCCCCGCCAATACCGGGTCAGACGCAGCGCCTATCGGGCAAGCCACCCAGCCGGAAATAGATAATGCGCAGCCTAGCGCGGCACAAATCCCGGCACCGGTCAGCAATATGCCAGCCACTGGCGGGCAGGCCATCCAAACCGGGCAGGAAGTGGCGACGCCTTCCTCACCGATTCCCACCGTTCCGGAAAGTCCAACCGGTTTTGACCTGGTGGCATCGCACAACACATGGGTGCGCGTGACGGACAAGGACGGCCAGGATGTGTGCAACCGTGTGCTCAAACCCGGTGAAATCTGTAGCGGCAAGCGTGATAAAGCGCCGTATCGCATCACGACCGGCAATGCGGGCGGGGTGGCTTTCAGATTCGGAGATGCTGTGACAGCGCCCCTTGGCGAGAACGGGCAGGTTGTCCGCAACCTCACTTTGACTTCAGAAGATATTACGCAGGGTCGCGCGCCCGACAACACGGCATCAGTCCCGCCGGAAGCGCATCCGTCGGATTCCGTTTTGCGGCAGAGTGACTCCCCGCCCGTCACCGCGCCAAATCTGCCAGGGGACGGAGGCGCGCCTGCAACGATTCCTGAGGCGACCAAACCAAATCAGCCGCCTCCGGCAAGTGCAATGGCCTCCAAACAGAAGAAGCGGCCTGAAAAATCCGAGAGTGACCGTTTGAATGACCGTCAGCTCGGCCAAATCAGGACGCAAGTATCACCTTGAGGAAAGATTTTGCGGCGCAACGCCGCCAGAGGCGGAAAGTCACGTCATAACTCTGGTATTAAGCGCCAGAGTGCCTAGTTATATGTCATATTTGTCATGGACGCCGCCGATACCCGATGGGCGGCAATTCATGGAGGATTGTGGAGAGTATGAGCGGATATCGCCCCTATCAACATATTGAACGCCGAAAATCCCGGCAGATCATGGTCGGTAAGGTTGCGGTGGGAGGTGATGCGCCCATTTCCATCCAGACAATGACAAATACGCTGACCTCAGATGCCAAGGCGACAATTGAGCAGATCCGCCTCGCTGAGATTGCCGGCGTCGATATTGTCCGCGTTTCCTGTCCGGATGAGGAAAGCACCGCTGCTTTGTTTGAGATCGTGCATGAGGTGAATGTGCCGATCGTCGCCGATGTTCACTTCCATTATAAGCGGGCGATTGAGGCGGCAAAGGCGGGCTCTGCCTGTCTGCGTATCAATCCGGGCAATATCGGCAGTGCCGAGCGTGTGCGTGAGGTCGTCTCTGCCGCGCGGGATCACGGATGCTCCATCCGGATCGGCGTGAATGCGGGCTCACTGGAAAAGTACCTGCTGGAGAAATATGGTGAGCCGAACCCTGAGGCTTTGGTTGAGAGTGCGCTGGAGCACGCCAAAATTCTTCAGGATCATGATTTTCATGAATTTAAAATCAGCGTCAAAGCTTCTGATGTCTTTATGGCCGTGGCCGCTTATCAGCAACTTGCCGATAGCTGTGACCACCCGCTGCATATCGGCATTACGGAAGCCGGGTCAAAACGCGCTGGCACGGTAAAATCCTCCATCGGGCTTGGCAATCTGCTCTGGGCCGGTGTGGGTGATACGATGCGCGTCTCCCTCTCTGCGCTTCCGCAGGAGGAAGTTCTTGTCGGTTGGGATATTCTAAAATCGCTCGGTCTGCGTCATCGCGGCGTCAAGATTATTTCCTGCCCATCCTGCGCGCGCCAGGGCTTTAATGTCGTGGAAACCGTGCAGATCTTGGAGGATCGCCTCCAGCACATCAAAACACCCTTGACCCTGTCCATTATTGGTTGCGTCGTGAATGGGCCGGGAGAGGCACTGATGACGGATCTCGGCGTAACGGGCGGGGGTGCAGGGCGCCACATGGTGTATGCTGCGGGGCGGCAGGATCATCGCCTTGAAGATGGGCAGGATATGATCGCGCACATTATTGATCTGGTGGAGGCCCGCGTCGCGAAGATCGAAGCGGAAAAAGCAGCCGAGACCGAACAGAATGAACCTAAAAAAGTAAACGCTTGATTTTATGTCATCTCTGCAACCTGCGCGCGGTACGCACGACCTTATCGGCGACGAAGCGCGCCGTCATTCCCATGTCATCAATGTCGCGCGGCGCGTCACCGCGCGACATGGTTATGAGGAATGGTCGACCCCTATTTTTGAGGACACGCGCGTTTTTTCCCGAACGCTCGGAGATACTTCCGATGTGGTCACGAAGGAAATGTATTCCTTTGAGGATCGCGGCGGGGAAAGCCTGACTTTGCGGCCTGAAGGCACGGCCGCTGTATGTCGCGCCTTCGTCTCAAACGGTTTGACGCAGAAATTGCCGCAACGTGTTTTCTACAATGGCCCGATGTTTCGTTATGAGCGTCCGCAAAAAGGGCGGTTCCGGCAGTTTCATCAGATTGGCTCGGAATATCTCGGCAGTTCCGACCCGCTGGTCGATGCTGAAACGATCGCCATGGCGCAGATGATCCTCCGGGAACTGGGGCTCGAACAGGATGTGTCGTTACAGATCAACACATTGGGCGATGTTGAAAGTCGTCTCGCGTGGCGTAAGGCGCTGATCGCCTATTTCGTCGCGCATCAGGATGCGCTTTCCGATAAAAGTCGGGCGCGGCTGCACCAGAACCCTCTGCGCATTATCGACAGCAAATCCAGTCAGGATCGCTTGTTGCTGCAAAGCGCACCGTCATTCTCGGATTACCTCAATCCAGCATCGCGGGAATTTTATGACGGGCTTCGGCGCGGGCTGGACCTCTACGGCGTTGCCTACACTGAAAACCCCCATATCGTCCGCGGACTCGATTATTACAGCCACACCGCCTTTGAATTTGTGACGGAGAAATTGGGCGCGCAGGGTACGGTGCTTGCGGGTGGACGTTATGAGGGGCTTGTGGCCGAAATGGGCGGACCATCGACCCCCGCCATCGGATGGGCGGGCGGGATTGAACGCCTCGCCCTCCTCATCGCGCCGCCGGAAAGTCACGGCAAACATGTTGTCGTCCTCCCCATGGGTGAGGCCGGCCTGCCCGAGGCAATCTCCCTGTTGCAGAAATTGCGTGAAGGCGATGTGCGGGCGGAAATGGCCCTTCATGGCGCTTTCAAGAAACGAATGGAGCGCGCCATAAAAGGGGGGGCAACGCACCTCATCCTGATGGGCGCGGATGAGCTGGCGCAAGGCCGCGTCATCATCAGGGATCTCAGTCTGCGTGCGCAGCGGGAAGTGCCGATTGATGAGGCGTTGCGCTTCCTGACTCACGGCGCCTGATCAATGGCGTTGGATGAACGGCTCGATCGCATTCTTGCGCGCCATAAAGAGATCGCTGCGATCATGGCAGAGGGGCACGTGAATGGCGATGCGTTTTCCCGGCTCTCGCGGGAATATGCGGATCTCGACCCCGTCGTGCAGGCCGTGCAGGCTTTTCGTGACGTTTCGCAACGCATGGTGCAGGCACGTGAGTTGCTGGATGACCCCGAAATGCAGGAGCTCGCCGAAATTGAAATTCAGGAATCCGAAGCGAAGTGCGCTGAGCTGAAGCTACAATTGCGGCTGGCGCTCCTCCCGAAAGATGAGGCCGATTCGCGGAGCGCCATTCTCGAAATCCGGCCCGCAGCCGGGGGGGATGAAGCAGCTCTTTTCGCGGCGGAGCTTTTCGGCGCTTACAAACGTTATGCGGAGCTGAATCACTGGCGCTTTGAAATTGATGAATATGATGAAAGCGACCTTGCCGGGCTGAGAAGTGGTGTCGCAACGATTTCCGGCCGCGGTGTTTTTTCCAAACTCAAATTCGAATCCGGCGTGCATCGCGTCCAGCGTGTGCCGACGACGGAAGCGCAGGGACGCATCCATACCTCGACCGTGACGGTCGCGGTCCTTCCTGAGGCGGAGGCGGTGGATGTCGATATTGATGAGACGGATCTGCGCATCGATGTTTATCGCGCTTCAGGTGCGGGCGGGCAGCACGTTAATAAGACGGAAAGCGCCGTGCGGATCACCCATCTCCCCTCCGGCATCGTCGTCGCGATGCAGGAAGAGAAAAGTCAGCATAAAAACAAAGCCAAGGCGATGAAAATCCTACGCGCACGTCTTTATGAGCAACAGCGCGCCCAGGTCCACGCCGCCCGCTCAGCCGATCGTAAATCCCAGGTTGGGACGGGTGACAGGTCGGAGCGGATCCGTACCTATAATTTCCCTCAAGGTCGCGTCACGGATCACCGTATTAATCTCAGCCTGCATAAAATTGACCGCGTTATGCTGGGCGAATTTAACGAAATCATCGACACGCTGGTGCAGGATGAGCAAACCGCTCTGCTCGCCGCGGAAGGGCTGTGACATGATGGCTCGGCCCCCTCATAACTCAGCTGGTCGGGCCTGAGCAGATCCCGGCTTTACCTTTTTCATGCCGGGTTGCGCCGGGTTCGGAGGCATCTATCAGAAAGAAGTCTCCGAGATCATCATCAGCGGCCGCGATGATCACATGGCCATCAGGCCGGAGGAGAATGCCTTCACTCTCCACATGATGGACGACCCGCGCGCCCGTTTCATCAATGACGATCATCTCACCGCAAAGCGCATAATGATGGGCGCGGGGCGCGTCTTTTACCGGGATGATTTTCTCGTATGAATCGAGACCGTACCGTCATGCAGGTGAATCACTGCGGCAAGCCTGCCGTCAATATAAAGCCGCGTCGTCTCGAATATCTCATTCGGCGCGCGTGGATCCTGCAATTTGAAGGCGCCAGCCTGCGCGGCTGATGTTGCGATCAGCATCAAACAGGCGCAAAAAAGCAGAGTGCGAATTCGGGCAGGCATGATCTCCTTATAAAATGCGATTTACGGAAAAGTGTTAAATAAAATGCGCGTGCGTGACATTCTGGCAAGGGCAACCCTTCGATTAACGCAGGCAGGCGTTGAGGACGCACGGGCGGAGGCGAGACGTCTGCTACGCTGGGCGGCGGGAATTGACCTCACCGCAATCGTGACCATTCTTCGCCTTGATGACGCGGCGCAGGCGCGGTTTGAAGCCGTCATTGCCCGCCGCGCGCGACGGGAGCCCTACGCCTATATCACCGGCACGCGCGGTTTCTGGACGCAGGATTTCCTGACAAACGAATATACATTGATCCCGCGGGCCGATAGCGGGACTCTGATTGAAGCGCTGCGTCATCACAAGCCGCAGAGGGATAGACCTTACCGCATTCTGGATCTCGGCACGGGGACGGGTTGCCTCCTCCTGGCGGCGCTCAGCCATTACCCGAATGCGCGGGGCATTGGCGTCGATATCGTGCCCGAAGCAACACAGCTTGCGCGAGAAAACGCGAAACTGAACCAGCTTGAGCGCCGCGCCCGGTTTGTCACCAGCCATTGGGGTGACGCCTTGACAGGGCGCTTCGATATTATCCTGAGCAACCCGCCTTATATCAGAACCGGGGAGCTGGCAGGGCTGATGCCGGAAGTGCGTTATTACGAACCTGCCTCTGCCCTCGATGGCGGGGCGTCGGGTCTGGACGCCTATGCCGCCATCCTGTCTGACCTTCCACGCCTGATGCGCCGCGACGGGATCGCCGTGCTGGAGCTGGGCAAGGGGCAGGATCACGACGTAAGGCATCTGGCGGCGGAAAACGGGCTGGAAATGCGCGCATGTTACAATGACCTTAACGGCATTGCGCGCGCCATGATTCTCGGGTTGGGCGCATTTTAAAACTTGGCAGAGGTGAGGGGGAGCTGCTAAACTCGCCTGCGAGGCTTTATTCGATTGCGCTTTTAATGCGCATTTCGCTCTGCTGGAGACGGTATCGCGGTTACTGGTTATGATATTGTCAAACCTACGCGCTGTTTCCTCGCCCGACCTTCGACTTTGGAAAGCAAAGCAGGACATTTTCCACACTGCTTTGCCGATCATGAACCAGGCAGGGCTCAGCCTTGCCAGCAGGAAAGTCCCATTTAAATCCATGAACATCAAACGTATCAGAGGCCGTCATCATCGCTCCAACGGTGGGATGAGCGCGCGTCAGGGTAATAATCAGACGCCGCTTAATCGCAACCACGTGTTTGACAGTAACGGGCCTGAAATGCGTGTCCGCGGCACGGCGCAACAGCTTTTTGAGAAATATCTTCAGCTGGGTCGGGACGCGACCGGTGCGGGTGACCGTATCCTTGCGGAGGCATATTTCCAGCATGCTGAACATTATTTCCGTATCATCAATGCCATGACGCAGGCAGCCCAGCAATCGCAGACAGAACGTCAGGAGCGCCATCAGAAGCGCATGAAGGCGCAACAGGCTGAGTCAGGAGATGAGCCGCCGCGGCCCTGAAGAGGCGGAGGATGAGTCAGGGGGCGAGACCGCCCATTCTGCTGAAGATAACGCGGAGTAAGGAAAGATTTATCGCGACCTCGGCAGAGGTCGCGCCCCGCCCCGGGTAAGGCATAGTGTTCCATGTGGGGGAGGTCGCGCAGGGTCAGATGCGGATATGATGGCTGACCCAGTCGGAATGGTAGCGGCGGACGGATTTGAACCGCCGACCAAGGGATTATGATTCCCCTGCTCTACCGCTGAGCTACGCCGCCATCGCGACTGGTGGGTTGCAATTAAAGCCCCGACGATATCGTGTCAACCACGTGCGCAATGATTTTGTGCGTGATATCAAAAAACTGCAATGGTGCCCGGCTGACGAAAAAAGGAAGCCGACCGGTCGTTGACCCGTTTCATCGAAAGCTTGTCTCGTGACCATCTATTGCTTTCGCTGACCGCGGTCGTCTTGAATGGGTTGATGCCGATATGAGTTTCAAAACCTACTTTATCGCCTGCCTCCTCCAGTTTCGTGCGTATTTCGGCTGGTTGCCAGCGTCTGTCGTGACGGTCGTCATGCTCGTCACGCTGGCCTTAATCGCGTTTTATGCCAGCCACTGGATGACGCGCTTCCTGCTCCGCCTGCTCAGTCGGGAGGGCAGCACGGTGGCACGCAAAATCGTGCTGTCGACGCGTCGCTCCGTGCGGCTGATCATCGTGCTTGTTGTGGTGATTTCAGCTTTGCCCGCGGCTTCCGGACTTTCCTGGCGGACGACGCAGATCCTGCAAAAATCCTTCGTCTTCATCGTCATATTGATGGTGGGTTACAGTGCGATCAAAGCGTTCCGGATCATGACGGAGGCTTATCTCAGTCGCATTTCGCTCAGTGAGCATCATGATGATATCATCGTCCGCTCGCATCAGACGCAAATCAAAGTCCTGCAACGCCTTCTTGAAATCCTCGTCGGTATCATCACCGTTGGTGTCGCATTGATGACGTTTGATTCCGTCCGCAATTACGGCGTGTCTCTTTTCGCGTCGGCCGGTGCGGCATCGTTGATCGTCGGCCTGTCGGCACGCGGCCTGCTGACGAATCTTCTGGCAGGTGTGCAGATCGCCATCACCCAGCCTATCCGGATGGAAGATCTGATCATCATCAATGGCGACTGGACGTGGGTGGAGGAAATCACGGCGACTTACGTGGTGCTGCGCGTCTGGGACTGGCGGCGTCACATCGTGCCGATCTCCTATTTTCTTGAAAACCGGTTTGAGAACTGGACACACAATTCAGCCGCCATCATCGGCATCGTCTATCTATACCTGGATTACGAAGCCCCGATTGATGCGCTCCGGGAAGAATTGCAGGAGATCGCGAAGACATGTCCACTCTGGGACGGGAAGGTGCTCGACTTCCAGGTTGCGGATTGTGATGCTGTGACAATCAAGATCCGAATCATCGCCAGCGCCCGAAGCGCGCTTAAAAGCTGGGACCTCCGCTGCGATATTCGTGAGAAGATGATCAAACGTATTCGGGAGGATTATCCGGAGGCGTTGTCGCGCCATCGTCTGGGGATGGTGACGGCGCATATGGGTCGGGAGGTCACCTCTATGGGTGAAGATGAGATTTCACCCCCGATTGACCGTCCGCCGCCACGCCCCCACTCAAAATTGGCCAAACCATCCGGGCCGAAGGGCGGGTAATGTCGGCTTATGAGGCGCGAACGGCATTTTTTTCAAAATCCAGTCTTGTCAGTTGCGCTGATGAAGGTTAGAAGCACGCCCACGGACCAGATGGGCGCATAGCTCAGCGGTAGAGCACTACCTTGACATGGTAGGGGTCACAGGTTCGATCCCTGTTGCGCCCACCATTTGGTCCGTTACAAACGCCCCGATTTTCAGCTGATCGATGCGCACCCCGCGACGCCTTTACGCCCCCGGGAACGCCGGCGGTCGCCGCCAGCGAAAGCGGCCTTGATGACGCAAGACGCGCTTTTATCAAAGAAAATAGTGAAGCTACCAGGCTCGCGTTAGGCCGAAAGCCATCGCAAATTGTGACGTGGGCTTTAGCGATCGATAAAAGTCGCTGCTTGGTAAATTAAGTAACAAGGGCCGATACCTCTTCTAACCGATCTTCATCCCCTCAACACCCCCATACATGACGGCTGGGACGGGATGTTATCGTGCAAGAAAAATTCATTTTCCTCCATTGTCAGTGATTCTTCGCGAGATACCGTCGGATCATGGGCCCGGCGATCTCTCAGCGCGGAAATAAACAGGTCTTCTCGACTTCCTCAGAGCTGAACGAGAAGGATTCATCGAAAAGGAGTGGAAGAACGATGGCAACGATCACCGTCCCGGGTATCACCGGACAGAATTACCAGTTCGACGCGCCGGAAGAGGCGACAAGCGCTTTGGCGCAGCAATATGCGGACGCGATCGCTGCGGCCGTTTCGGATGGTACTTTCGTCGCCGTCCCCCGACGTTTCGGCGAACAACAGATATTCGGTCGTTATGGGGGATTGGATCGTTCAGTCTTACGGAACGAGTCTTGATAATCTGGCGGACGGCGTCACCCATCTTCTCATCCATGAGGGTGAAGCGACGGCGTCTTCAAGTTTCAAGATCAATGCGACGGAATCACGCCAGCTCTCCATCCTTGATGCATCAACATCCCCGGGGAATTACCTCATCTCGGGGGCGATAGGGGGCCCTGTCTCCGTGTTGGAAGGCTCTCGCTTTGCTGATTTCGGAAACGCGACAGGGGATTGAACGATTGCCGTCAATGCAGGCGGCGTGCCCAACTCTTCTGTCGGTCCTATCAGCCAGGAAGGCCTTAACCAACTCGTCAGCACGGCCTTTAATGTCGGGGGCAACGTTATCAACACCTCGAGTGGTGAAAATTATGTGACGGTGACAGGTGCGAGAAACCTTATCGGTCTCGGCCAGGGAAATAATTATCTCGTCTCACAGGGCAATGACACTGTTTACGGTCAGGGTTTCAACGTCGATTACCTCACCGGCGCCGGTGCATCGGATTACATCGTCACAGAAGGGACGTCCTATGGCACGGATTTCGTGACGATCAATGGCGGCAGAGGACAATATGATCTCGGCCAGAACGCCAGTGTTGTCGATGCGGCGACGGTTGGCAGCGTCATCAAGGTGCAGGCAAACAGCTCCATCTCAGGTGGTGCCGGGTCAACTGTGACGTTTGATAATGCAGGTGGTTCAGGGACGATCACCGGTGCTGTCGGTGACACGATTTCCGCTTCGGGAAATCTCTCCGTCTTTCAGGGGCAGGATCATGTCATCAGTGTAGCCGGGGCACTGAGCTTTCTCAACGGAACGGGAAACTTAACGATTTCAGGCGGTGCGGGTGACGATCATATGGTCTTCGGCACGGCTTTTTCAAGCGCTTCAGGTGACTCGACTGTCACTGTGACAAGCGAAGAGGGTGCAAATTCCTTCGGCGTTCTGGCGGGGCATAGTGGCGGCAATATCACCATCACGGATTTCGATGCCTCGAAAGGTGATTATTTTTTCCAATATTTCTACGACCCTATCGATTCAGCACTAGCGGTCCAGAACCTGCTGGCCACAGCCACGGTTTCGGGGGGATACGATCCTGCAACTGTGGATAATAACATGCAGGTCACGTTCCTCAGGGTTGAGCATCTCGATGCCTCTGCCATTCATATCAGCTGATCCGACGGTAGCTGTTAAAAGAAACCTTCCGCCGCGCTAAGTCTCGCACGGTGGATGGGATTTGAGTTGGAAGGGTCAGTTCTGTTTTGCAAATACAGACCCTTCCACTCTTTGAGCTGACATGTGTGGTCAAAATCTTATGATGCGCCACTGCATCAGCCGCGTCCCAATCAGTTAATTGTTGCGTTATGGCTAACTGATGGCGTGAAGCGCGGCTCGTTTAAGAAAACCCATCCCGCCGCGCAAAGCCTTTACTGGAAATTTGTGTAGCGGCGCGCCATTTCGGCCTCGAACTCCCCGAATTCCTTCACGAGCCTTACAAAAAGGGCATCGCAGGCCAGTAGAGCGTCTTGCTCAAAGAGGCTTCCTGCAAATTGACGTGAGTCAGATGCCGGAATTTCGAGGGTGATGTCGGAAAGTTTCTGTAAGGCACTGTCCCCCGCGCGCGTAATTGAGATGACCTTCGCACCGACATCGTGCGCGATTTTTCCAAAATGGAGTGTCACATGCGTGGAGCCAGAGCCGGAAATCAGCATTAATACGTCTTCCGGCTGGATGGAGGGTGCGGAAGCTTCACCGACAAAATGCGAGTTGAGGCCAAGATGCATGAAGCGCATGGCTACCATTTGCGCGACCAGACCGGACCGCCCCTGGCCGGAGAAAAACCACCGCATCCCCGTCTTCCCGCCTTTGGAAATGGCGAGGCAAAGCTCGGCGACGGCCTCAAGCTGGGTAGGCGCGATATTTCGCATGAGACGCGACGTCTCATCCCTGACGATTTGCAGACTGGCCTTGGTTGAAACAAGCGATTTCATAATGTCACCATCGGCTTGATTGAATTCGGGTCTCGCGTGGCCTCAAGCGCATCCTGAACATGCGCCAAGTCATAACGCGCCGTTACCATGGATGTCAGATCCACCTGATGGCGAGCAACCATTGAAATCGCGATCGGCCAGGTACCGGTATAGCGGAAAACACCTGTCAGCCAGATTTCCCGCGTCTGAAGCTCGGGGAAGGGATCGGCAGCTCATCGGCGCCCATCCCGACCAGAACGACATACCCGGCGGGACGCACGGCCTTGATGCCCGATTTGATGGCGGGCGTCGCGCCGGAACAGTCGATAAAGGTATCGACCCCCAAGAGATCGAGCGACTCTTTCAGCGGGTCAATCACGCGCGTTGCGCCAAATTGCAGGGCACGTTGTCGGCGGTCCGCCTGCATGTCTGTCACAATGATATGGGAAGCGCCCATGGCCTGGTCGCTAAGCAGATGGACATCGACCGGCCCGAGCCCTTCTGCAAGAATCCGGTCAGTTTCCGCCAGGCGGACGCCCTTCGCCTCCGGGCTGAACATATCCGCATGGATCCAGCAATGCGCCTGCGCCAAAGCGCGCGCCACCTCGTGGCGTCGGGCGGGTGGCGCGGCGTAGAGGCTACCGCTAATCGTGGTCTCTGATCGCTTTGCCAGGCCAATTATCGCGGGATTGAGCGCGATCTGTTCCGGCCGTGTCTGCGGAATTGACTGTTTCATCGGGTCAATTTCCCGTCGAACGCCGTCCAATCCGCCACACATGCGTAACGCTCAGATGCGGTTTCATAAGCGTGACGTAATTCCGTTCGGGGGTGAGCGGCGCAATCGAAATGCGGCCGCCTGAATGGCAGCGCCACGTGCCGGGGCCTCACTGGCATCTTCCGGATCGACAATCAGCACGGGACGTTGCGTCAGGTCAGCGAGGATCTGACGATACGCCATGGATTTTGCGCCGCCGCCCGTCCAGGATGACTCGCCCCCCTGTCGCCTCCCCGGCGGCATTGATGCGTTTCTCACCCCGGGTCAGCGCCATCAACACACCTTCATGCGCGGCGCGGGCGAGGTCAGCGCGCGTAGTGGAAGAGGTCAGCTCGGCCAGGACGCCGCACGCATCAGGGCGATTGGGCTTGCGCTCCCCCTCCATGAAAGCGGCAAAAGAGGGGGAAGCGTACGGATCAGCCGAGAGGGCGAGGCGCCCGAGCTCGTCCAGCCCGACATTGAGCATCTGCCCGGCCCATTCCGTGACACGCGTGGCATTCAAAGTCGAAACGAGAGGCAGGTAGCCGCCCGTGCAATCGCTGACGCCATCGACAACCCCATCAAGATCCGCAACCGGGTTTGCCGACGTCGTAAAGACGACGCCGGATGTCCCTAAGACGTAAGCAACGTCTCCCTCCTTGACGTCTAGCCCCAGCGCGGCAGCGTGTTGGTCCCCTGCAGGGCCGATCAGCACGTCCTGTGCAAGGCCGAGACTATCGGCGATTTTAGGGTCAACTCTTCCGGCTGCTTCGTTAGGCCCAAAGACGCGCGGCAGGAGGGGCATCCAGTCCCGATCCGGATTAATCAATTCAAGATATGCCGAAATATACTGGTCCGTTCGGGCATTATAGTAACCCGTGCCGGAGGCCTCGGACCGGTCTGTGACGTGCTGGCCGCATAATTGCAGGGTCAGCCAATCATGGGGCAGGCAGATGCGTCGCATCCGTTGGAAATGCGATGGCTCATTTTCAGCGAGCCAGGTAATTTTGCTAAGGGTAAAGGCGGCGGTCGGGAGGGAGCCCACCGACTCAATCCAATGCTGCGCGCCGATTTTCTCCCGAAGATGCTGGAGCTGCTTCGCGCTCTCCGTATCATTCCATAATTTTACCGGGCGAATGGTGGCGCCGGTTTCATCCAGCGCCACGAGCCCGTGACATTGTGCCGCGATTGATATGGCTCTGATATTCTGGCGTGACACACCGGATTGATCCACTGCGCGGCGCAGGGCTTTCTTGAAAGCCTCCCACCAGGCCGCCGGGTCCTGCTCGCTCCGAGGGCTGTGGGCGGGCGGATGGCTGGCGCTGCCTCTACCCAGCAGCGCGCCGTTTTCAAGGGCCCGGAGTTCGACTTTATATGATTGGGTCGAGCTATCGACCCCGACGACAACGGACATGACTGTTCAAATCCCGATCATAAAAAACGTACTGGAAAAAGCGCCTGCCTCAAATTTTATGATGCTCCATCATCCGGCTGAGAGGGGAGAAAGTGCCATCACGGAGGGATTTTTTCGATCTCCTCCAGGCTGCGCCCTTTTGTCTCCGGCACGCAGAAATAAACGAAGGCAAAAGCCCCGATGGAGACGATGCCGTATAGTCAGAATGTCCCTGACGCTCCCATCGACTGGATCAGGCTGAGGGTTGTGAGGCTGACGATTAGGTTAGATACCCACATGGAGACCGAGGCGAGACCCGTCCCCTTGCCGCGCACGGAGAGGGGAATGATCTCGGAATTCAGAAGCCAGATCACGACGGAGAGGCTGCCCCCGTTAAAGGCGATATAGACGAGCATCAAGATGACAACGGCCCATTGCGCGATGCCTGTTGGATGTCCGCCCCAGAAAGCGGCGCCCAGAACCAGGAGGGCGATGACGGAGAGCGGGATGAACACCAGCATCAGGCGTCGCCGACCGATATGATCGACCAGATATGTGCCGATAACTGTCATGACGAGCAACGTCACCCCCACCCCGATAATGGCGAGAAGGGACGCTGAACTGCCGAAACCTGACTCAACCAGAATGGTCGGCGCATAGTAGATGACAGCGTTGATGCCCGTCAGCTGGCATAATATCGAGACGCCAAGGGCCGCGACGAGGGCAGGGCGCACCCAGGACCTGCCAAGGTCACGCCAGCGCCCCTGATCCGAATTATTTTCAGAGAGATTGCGGATCTGTGAGACTTCATTCTGCGCGTGGCCACGATGGCCACGAATGCGCGTCAGGATGAAAAGGGCCTCATGATGACGCGCGCGCCGGATGAGCCAACGGGGACTCTCCGGCATTTTGAGCATACCGAGGAAAAGCACCAGCCCCGGAAACGTTGCGAGGAAGAACATGACACGCCAGTGCCCGCTTATGGCGTAGCCGATGAGGTAGGAGACGAGCTGGCCGCCCGCGATCATAACCTGAAACAGCACGACGAGGCCGCCGCGTCGGGCGGCGGGTGCGACTTCAGCGATATAGACGGGCATGATCTGTGTGACCGCCCCGACCGCAATCCCGAGGAAAAATCGTGTAGCGATCAGCCAGACTGTGTCCGGGGCGAAGCTTGTCGCAATCGAGCCCGCGATGAAAAGCAGCGCGACGGCAATGACCGTGCGTTTGCGGCCGAAATGATCACAGACCGGACCACTCGCCAGAGCGCCGAAAATGCCGCCAATGAGAATCGCGCTGGTGACAAGCTCCTTCCCGAAAGCGCTGAGACCGAAATCTGCGCTGATCGACAGGAGCCCTGCTGAGATGATCCCGGTATCGTAACCGAAAAGTACCCCGCCCAATGCAGCCATGATGACGACGAATCTGAGTGTTTTTTTCGCTGTGGAGGCGAGTTCCGCATCACTCAGATGCGGCATGATCGGCATTTCGTCAGCGCCGTTACTGCTCTCAAACACGATGAGCATCCTCTCCCTGTACGCGTTTAATGAGATGTTTGTGACGTTTCGCGTGACAAAAAACAAGCATGATTCGCCCATATGTCAAAATTCTCGCCCATTTGTGATATGGTGCGGTTGAAGTTTGGATGAGGAAGATGGAAATGGGGCCTGCGGAACGCGTGCTGGCGGTGTCTGTCGCGCGGCAATATTACCTTGAGGGCGTGAGCAAAATCGATATTGGCAAGAAGCTTGGCATGTCACGCTATAAAGTGGCGCGTCTTCTGAATGCCTGCATTGAGTCGGGTCTCGTGCAGATACACATCAACGACTCCGGCCGGGTCGATACGGCCTTATCCGAGGCGCTGCGTGCGCGTTTCGGGCTGAGACATGTGCTGGTTGCTGAAACCTCTGATGCGTCTGTCGATAACATGCGACTCACACTCGGTGGTCTGACGGCGGAATTATTGGAGGAAATCATCTCCTCGGAGGATGTCCTTGGTGTGGCCTGGGGACGCACGATCGACGTTGTTGCGCAGAAGATCCGCGCTTTGCCCGATTGTGCCGTGGTGCAAATGACCGGTGTGGCCGGGGCGGTGGAAGCAAATTCCGTTGACCTTGTGCGGCGCTTTGCGGCTGTCGCGCGTGGGGAAAGCTACCCGATTTACGCGCCACTGGTCGTGTCGGATGAGGCGGCGTTAGGGGTTTTTCAGCGCCAGCAGGGAATTCGCGACGTGATGGATCATTGGCTGAAAATCACCGTCGCTGTTATCGCCATTGGCGGGGCGACGTCTGAGGACTCGCAGCTCTACGACGTTCTGGATGAAGCGGATCGTGCGGAAATCGACGCCGCCAAAATGGCCTGCGAAATCTGCGCCATCCCCTTTGATGCGGCGGGCCAGCCACTTCAGACAGGCTTCAGCCGCCGGACAATGGGGGTATCCTTCGACAGTTTGCGCAACATCCCCCACGTCATTGCCGCAGCTGGCGGCCCCGGCAAACAAAAAGCCATCCTCGCCGCCCTCCGTAGCGGCGCAATCACATCACTCGTCACGGATCAGTCAGTGGCCCGGTATTTGATGGGGATGGGGTGAGGGGGCGGAGGCTTGAAAAGGCTCAGATTGCGGCGACGATGCAATGCCCCCGCCCGATTTTAGTGACTCCCAGAAAAACCCATATTTCGTGCGCTTGCGCGAGGGGGGTAAGAGGCCATGAGAGAAGTTTACGGTGGAAAATCGGGAAAATAAAGGGGTGTGAAAGGGGATGAGAAGCCGTGATAACGGTTGCTGGCGGAGGGGATGGGATTCGAACCCACGGTACGGCTTGACACCGTACAACGGTTTAGCAAACCGCCGCCTTCAGCCACTCGGCCACCCCTCCGCCGTGAGGGACGTTGTTTACACGACGTTTGCAACTGTGCTTCTAGGGGGAATTAGCATGGACGTCAAACCCCCTTTAATACTGAAACGCGATTATCCGGCGAGTATTTTTTTCAGCAGGTCATTGACAAGGGCGGGGTTGGCTTTTCCCTTCATCGCCTTCATGACCTGCCCGACAAAAAACCCGAAAAGCTTGTCTTTTCCGCTGCGATATTGGGCCAGCATTTCCAGGTTTGCATCCAGAACCGCCGTGATCGCCGCTTCGATTACCCCCGTATCCGTGACCTGCTTCAGCCCGCGTTTCTCAACGATGTCACGCGCGGAAGCCTCCGACGCAAACATCTCCTCCAGAACTTCCTTGGCGATCTTGTCGTTGATCGTCGAATCCTGAATCAGCTTGAGCAGACCCGCGAGGCGTTGCGCCGAGATCGGGGAGCGGTCAATTCCAACGCTCAGTTTATTGAGCCCCGCAAAGAAATCCCCCAACATCCAATTTGCCGCCAGACGCGGCTCCAATTCTTTCGCAAGAATCTCGTAAAAATCCGCCACGGCTTGCTCCGTGGTCAGAATACCGGATTCGTATCGGCTGACCCCATATTGCGCCTCTAACCGGGCACGTTTCGGCTCGGGGAGTTCCGGCAGGTGATCACGCAGCGATTTGACCCACTTTGCGTCGAGGACCAGCGATAAAAGATCCGGGTCAGGAAAATAACGGTAATCATGCGCATTTTCCTTGCTGCGCATGGAGCGCGTCTCACCGCGCACATGGTCAAAAAGCCGCGTCTCCTGCTGCACTTCGCCACCCGATTCCCAGACTTCCACCTGACGTTGGGCTTCAGCCTGGATGGCCTGCATGACAAAGCGGATTGAATTGACGTTCTTGACCTCACAGCGTGTGCGATAGGCTTCCCCTTTCTTGCGCACGGAGACATTCACGTCTGCGCGCATGGAGCCCTCTTCCATATTGCCGTCACACGTGCCGAGATAACGCAGGATCTGTCGAAGCTTGCGCAGATAGGCCCCGGCCTCCTCCGGTGAGCGCATATCGGGCTCACTGACGATCTCCATAAGCCCGACACCGGCGCGGTTAAGGTCAATCAGAGTGAGTTCCGGGTCCTGATCATGGATCGACTTACCTGCATCTTGTTCAACATGCAGGCGTGTCACGCCGATTTTCCGCGTTTGCCCATCGGCAAGCTCGATCTCAATTTCACCTTTTCCCACAATCGGGTGTTCAAACTGGCTGATCTGATATCCCTGCGGCAGGTCGGCGTAGAAATAATTTTTGCGGTCAAACCGGCTGAAAAGATTGATCTGCGCATTGAGTCCGAGGCCCGTCCGGACGGCCTGCGCAACGCATTCCTCATTCAAAACCGGCAACATGCCGGGGAAGGCGGCGTCAACCAGACTGACCTGCGTATTGGCCTTAGCCCCGAACGCTGTCGGTGCGCCGGAGAAAAGCTTGCTTTGACTGACGATCTGGGCATGGACTTCCAGCCCGATCACGACTTCCCAGGCGTCCGTTGCGCCTTCAATGATATAGGTGCGCATCACAGCCCCTCCGCGAAATAAGCAGGGCGGTGCGTGAATGATGCGGCGTCTTCCAGCACCCGGCCGGCTGCAAACATGGTTTCTTCCTCAAAGGCGCGGCCGATCAATTGCAGACCAAGCGGCAAACCTTCCCCATTGAGACCTGCGGGCAGGGAAAGGGCGGGCAGGCCGGCCAGGCTGGCGGGCACGGTGAAGATGTCATTCAGATAAACTTGCACCGGATCACTTGGCTTTTCATCCTGCGCGAAGGCGGCGCTGGGTGCTGTTGGAGTCAAAAGCACATCAACATCCGCGAAAACGGCATCAAAATCGCGCTGGATCAGTGTGCGTACTTTCTGCGCGTGCAGGTAATAAGCGTCGTAATAGCCGGATGAAAGCACGTGCGTGCCCATCAGAATGCGGCGGCGGACTTCCTCCCCGAAACCCGCGCGACGTGACGCCTCATAAAGCGCGTCCAATGTGTCAGCGGCGACTCGCGTCCCGAAACGCACCCCGTCATAACGAGCGAGGTTGGAGGATGCCTCGGCAAGCGCAACAATGTAATAAACGGGCAGGCCATGTTGCGTATGGGGCAGGGAGACGTCGACGATGTGGACCCCCGCCTCAAGCAGCCATGCGATTCCCTGGTCCCAGAGCACCTGGATTTCCGTGGGCAATGTGTTGGGGCGATATTCTTTGGGGATACCGACGCGCAGCCCCTTCACGCCGCGATTTAATGCGTCTGCGTAAACAGGCACGTCGCGCTGTGCGGAGGTGCTGTCATGGGGGTCGAAACCGGCCATGGATTGCAGCAGCAACGCGCAATCAGCAAGATTGGCGGCCATGGGGCCCGCCTGGTCAAGCGAACTGGCGAAGGCGATTGTCCCGAAGCGTGAGCATCGACCGTAACTTGGTTTGACGCCGGTAATGCCGCAGAAAGCCGCGGGCTGCCGGATGGAACCGCCTGTATCCGTGCCCGTCGCGCCCAACGCCATCCCCGCGGCAACCGCTGCCGCTGACCCACCGGATGAACCACCCGGCACGAGGCGCTGCTCGGAAGAAGCGCGTTTCCAGGGGTTGGTCACGGGGCCGAAATGGGAGGTCATATTCGTCGACCCCATCGCGAATTCGTCAAGATTGGCCTTACCCAGAAAAACAGCGCCGTCCTGGAGGAGATTTTGCGTGACCGTACTTTCATAAGGTGGCTTGAAATCTTTCAGGATCGCGCTTGCTGCCGTGGTCCTGACCCCTTTTGTGCAAAAAAGATCCTTGACGGCCAAAGGTAAACCGTCAAGCGGCAGGGCTTCACCCTTTGCGCGGCGCGCGTCGGAAGCTTTCGCCTGGGCCCGCGCGCCTTCCGGGTCAAGCGTGATGTAGGCGTTGATCTCAGGGTTCAGCCGTTCCGCGGCGGCGAGAAAATGATCCGTCACTTCCAGCGCTGAAATCTTTTTGGCGCGGAGGGCGTCACGTGTGGCAGCAAGGGTCATGCGGGACATTATTCAACCACCTTCGGCACAGCGTAAAACGGGCCGCGCCGCAGGGGCGCATTGCCTAAAACATCTTCCCCGTCATTTTCCAGAGCGACTTTATCCTGACGCATGCGCAGGGTTGCGACACCCGCGCCAGTCATGGGAGGCACGTTGGAGACATCGACATTTTTAAGTTGCTCGACCCATCCGAGAATATGATCAAGTTCCGACCCGACTTCGGCGCATTCCTGAGGCGTCAGGCCGATGCGGGCCATTTTGGCGATCCGCATGACAGATTCTGTGTCCAACGACATAAATTCTCGACTTTCCTGCTGAGGGGTGGGTAGGGAAGAGTGTTAATTTTGGTCGGGTTATAACGCTGAATCATGTCCCTGTTCAATCCATACAAGCTGCGCGCCGCGCTCGGACGACATCAACGTGTGCTGGGCATCGATCCGGGAAGCGTTTCCGTTGGTCTCGCCTTGAGTGACATCAGTCTGATGCTGGCCTCACCCTACCATGTCATTAAGCGGCAGAAGCTGGGGCAGATGGTGGCCGAAATCTCCGCCATTGTCGCCGCGGAGGGCGTGGGCGCGCTGGTTTGCGGCCTGCCCCTCAGCATGAACGGGGAAAAGGGACCGGCGGCACAAGCGGCTGAAGACTGGCTGCGTGATCTCTCCACACGTCTCAACCTTCCCGCTTGTTGTTGGGATGAGCGTCTTTCCTCCTCCGCTGTCAATCGCTTTCTGATTGAGGAAGCCGGCATGACCCGTAAAAGAAGGGCGGCGGTCGTGGATAAAATGGCCGCGTCCTACATGTTGCAAGGCTGGCTTGACGCGACACGCGACAGATAAGGTCCGCGCGTGTCGCAGCCCAAGTCAGGGCAGGGGGTTTACAACGCGTCGAGCAGGGCTGTGGTGATCTCACTTGTGCTCGCTGTGCCGCCAAGGTCACGCGTGCGGACACCGCCTGTGGTTACGACGCGGGTGATGGCGTCATCAAGACGTTGCTTCAGATCATGACGCCCCACATGGGCCAGCATTAACCCGCCTGCCATCAGCAGGGCCAATGGGTTTGCGACGTTTTTGCCGGCAATATCCGGCGCTGAACCATGGACGGCCTCGAAGATGGCGGCTTTCTCACCGATATTCGCCCCCGGTGCCATGCCCAGCCCCCCGACAAACCCGGCTGTGAGATCAGAGAGAATATCACCGAAGAGATTTGTCGTGACGATGACATCAAATTGCCAGGGATCGGTGACGAGTTGCATGGCGCATGCATCTACAATGCGCTCATCAATGGTGATCTTTCCGGCATATTCCTGCGCAATGTCGCGCCCTGTCTCCAGGAAAAGTCCGCTGAAGATTTTCAGAATATTGGCTTTATGAACAAGCGTGACTTTTTTGCGGCCATTCGCGACGGCATAATCACACGCGAAACGGATGACCCGCGCACATTCTTCGCGGGAATTAAAGCCGCCACCACAGGCGATGGCGCGTGGGTCATCCCCCAACGGCAGGTAATATTCATTCGCGGCGTAAAGCCCCTCGATATTTTCCCGCACCACGACGAGGTCAATATGATCAAACCGTCCGCCGGGGATGGTCGTCCGCGTCGGGCGCAGATTGGCGTAAAGCCCGAAGCGCTGGCGCAAGGTGAGATTGACGGATTTGAACCCTTTGCCAACCGGGGTCGTCAGCGGCCCCTTGAGGGCCAGACCGGTGCGGGAGATGCTTTCCAGTGTTGCCTCCGGCAAGGGGAGGCCACTGGATTCAATCGCGCCGAGCCCGCCCGCACATCTTTCCCACGCGAAGGGCGCACCCAGTTTTTCAAGAATTTTCACGGTTGAGTCCGTGATTTCCGGGCCGATCCCATCACCCTCAATGAGGGTCGCCCGATATGTTCTGCTTGTCATAGAAAGCCTCAATCAACAGTTCAGGGGTGCACATGCCTCCATGAGCCACGCCCGTGCATCTCCCTCCAGAAGCGGGGAAATTTCCTCCCGCGTTTTGGCGTGATAGGCGTTGATCCAATCGATCTCCTCCGCAGAGAGGAGGACGGGGCGGATCATTTTCCGGTCGAAAGGTGCGTAATTCAGCGTCTCGAACGCCAGAAATTCACGCGAACCCGTTCGGGGTGCGTCTTTGACGATCAGCAGATTTTCCGAACGTATGCCGTAATGTCCCGGCTCATAATATCCTGGTTCGTTTGAGACGATCATGCCCGGCATAAGCGGAGTGGGACGCGGGGCCGCGCTGATATTTTGCGGCCCCTCATGCACGGAGAGGTAACTCCCGACGCCATGGCCCGTGCCGTGATCATAATCGAGCCCCGCCTGCCATAAAGCGTAGCGGGCGAGGGGGTCAAGCCGGTAACCCGGCGTGCCGACGGGGAAGACCGCCCGGGCGATGGCGATATGTCCTTTCAGCACGCGCGTGAACGCGTCACATATGGCGTCATCAGGCGCGTTCGGCCCGATCCAGATTGTGCGCGTCACGTCCGTCGTGCCGGCCTCATACTGCCCGCCACTATCAATGAGGTAAATCTGGCTCGCTGTGAGGTCACGATCCTGCCCTTTGATCGCGCGGTAATGGGGCAGGGCGGCATTCGGCCCGGCGGCGGAGATCGCGGGGAAGCTCTCCTCCCGGAATTCCGGCGCTTCAGAGCGAAACCTATATAGGTGATCGGCGAGTGCTGCCTCCTGGCATCCAACGCCTGACTTTGTGACGAAATGCAGGAATTTGCACAAAGCGGCTGAGTCGATTTTCTGGATGCGACGGGCGCCATCAAGCTCGACGTCGTTCTTCTGCGCCTTCAAAAGGTGGCAGGGATCGGCATCGCGCACCGGCTTTGCACCGATCGCATCAAGATGCTGTCGGAACCACACTGACGCGCTCTCCGGATCCAGCCGCACGATTTTGCCCCGAAGATTTTCCAGTGACTGGGGCAAGGTTTCGGGTGGGGCGAAGGTCACGCCAGGCCCGAAATGGGTGGCGGCGTTTTCAGGCAGGCGGGCCTTATCGATGAAGGCCGTCACCGCGCCATCCGGCGTGATCAGTCCGAAGCCTAGCACGACCGGCGTATAAGGCACGTCATTACCGCGCATATTCAACAGCCAGGCGAGGCAGGTCGGATCGGTAATCAGGGCGGCGTCATGTCCACGCTCAGCCAGTATCTGCCCGATATGCGTGCGTTTCTGAAGTGAATCCTGTCCGGAAAATTGCAGTTCCAGGAGCTGGACCCTGCCATCGGGCTTCTCTGGTTGTGTCACCCAGGCAGCATCAATCGGGTTTTGCGAGAGTGGGACCAGCGTAACGGACGATATGGTGTCGAAATTTTTGAAAATAGCCTCAGAGGCCAGGCGCGGGTCAAACCCAAGTTTGAGGCCCCCCTGGCGCGCCGCCGCCCATTTTTGCGGACCACCCGCCACAAGGCTCTGTGCGGACCAGATGGACGGATCAAGTTGGCTGCGAAGCTGCTCGGTATATCGACCATCTGAGAAGACGGCCCCTTCCTCCTGCAGCAAAATCGCCAGCCCGGCGCTGCCGGTAAATCCGGTCAACCAGGCAAGGCGCTCAGCATAAGGTGCGACATACTCACCGAGAAATTCATCGCCCCTCGGCAGGATCATCCCGTCCAGACCCTCCGCGGAGAGTTGTGCACGAATATGGCGAATGGAATCGCGGCTTGCGGGTAATGTCACCTTTAACCCCTGCTTCAGGAATCGAGTATCCGATACATAAAGACGAGGTTAAGCCATCGGTCAAATTTGCGCCCCACTTCCGGAATCGCCGGCATGGCGGTAAAGCCGAATTTCTCATGCAATTGGATGGACGCCGTATTTGTGTCGGTGATGGCACCGATCATCAGGTGGCGCCCGGCTTCCGTCGCATGGGTGATCAATGCGGTGAGGAGCATCTGGCCGATCCCGAGGCGGCTCATCCCCGGTTTGACGTAAATGGAGTGCTCAACCGTCTGCGCATAACCTTCATAGGGGCGGAAAGGGCCGTAACTGCCATAGCCGAAAAACGTGCCCTCACATATCACGACAAAAACGGGCATGTCATTTTCCTGCTGCTGTTTCAGCCAGACCGCACGTTGTTTGAGGGTTTGCGGCGTGTTGTTCCAGAGCGCGTCGGAATGCGCAATATTGTGATTGACGATCTCAAGAATTTCCGGGAGGTCTTCTTCCCGCGCGAGGCGAAGCTGACAATCACGTGTGGTCATGCGGGTTTCCTCAAAATAAGGGTGCACCATTCCCCTTCATAAATGCGGCGCTGCAGCACAAGGCCCTGACGACGATAAGTCGCGAGAACCATATTCGCTTGCGTCGTGAGCAGTCCGGCCAGTATGGTCGTTCCACCGCGTCTGAGTTTGGCGGTAAGGTCCCGGGCCATGAGGCAAAAGGGGCGCGCAAGAATATTGGCGAATATCAAGTCAAAATTCCGGCTGCGACGCACTGCGGGCGTGGCCCAGCCTTGACCCTGCACCGCGTGAATCATGTTCCTGAGGCCGTTAAGCCGCGCATTGCTCCAGATGATACGCACAGACCATGGATCAATATCTGCGGCCATCGCCAGAATGCCGGAGCCACAACCCATATCCAGAATGCGGCGCAGGCGGCGATAAGCGACTTTTTCAAAGCCGCGCAGGCAACCTCGGGTTGAGCCATGCTCGCCCGAGCCGAAGGCGATCCCCGCATCGAGCGTGATAACGTGCCGCCCCGGCGCGCGCTGCGCATCGAGATGCGTGCCGCAAATCATGAAACGCTGGCCGATCTTCTGCGGCGGGAAGGCTTCATAAATTCGGGCCAGCCAGGCCATCACTATGGGTTGCCTGCTGATGAAGCGGCGCGTCATGGCCGGGAAAGGAGGCGTGCCACCGTAAGGGCGCTTTGCAACTCATCCTCCCGATGGCTCTGATCACGCACCCGTTCAACCCGCCAGTTCCGATGGTCGTCATCCGCCTCGAAAATGCCAACAGTTGTGCAGACTGTGGCAAGCGCACTTTCAAATAAAGGGACAGCGCTTTCCGCAACCGTGACGGAGAAGGTTTCAAGTTGTGTCGCGTGGCGCGGGCGGATCATGATGAGATCAGATCGACGTAACTGACATGAACGGCTTTGTCACCCGCTTTCTCGAAGGCGACGGATAAAGTCTCTCCATTAACGACCATAATTGTACCATATCCATATTTCTGATGGAAAACACGATGACCCACCTCAAATTCTTCCACCGGGGGCGACATTGATGCTTTGCCCCTATCACGTCGCGCCAGGATTGGCCAATGGCTGGCAGGGCGCGGGAAGGGCGTCTCCGGCACGCGCAAACCATCATAGGGGTTTGTTTCATTCCGCCAGTCTTCCGGGATTTCCCCGACAAACCGGCTCGGGATGCTGTCCTGCCAATTGGCGTAAATGCGCCGGCGCGCGGCATGGCAGATGATAGCCCGCACTCTGGCGCGTGTCAGCCCAACATAGGCCAGGCGCCGTTCCTCCTCAAGGCTGCGTTCTCCACCCTCCTCAAGGCTGCGTTGTGAGGGGAAAATGTCTTCCTCCCATCCCGGCAGGAAGACCGTATCGAATTCCAGCCCTTTCGCACCATGAAGCGTCATGACATTAACCTTGTCATCCCTCTGGACAGCATCCGCATCCATGACAAGGGCGATATGCTCCAGAAACGCTTCCAATGACGGGAATTCCGCCATGGCGCGGAGGAGTTCCTTGATATTATCGAGCTTGCCGGGCGCTTCGATCGATTTATCGTCACGCCACATCTGGAGATAACCGGCCTCTTCCAGCACGGCTTCAAGCGCGACGACATGGCCTTCCCCACCCAGCCGTTCACGCCCCTGCGTTAATGTGTCGGATAAAGTCGCCAGAGCTTCCTGCCCCTTGCGCGTTAATAATTTGGGGCCGTTTTCAGCCAGGGCGGCCGCCATGAGGGGAATATGCTGCGCACGCGCGGCGGCATGGATTTTCTGCATCGCGATGGCGCCGATCCCGCGGCGGGGTGTGTTGGCGATGCGTTCAAACGCGAGATCATCGCCCGGGCGCGCCAGAAGACGCGCATAGGCCAGCGCATCCCGGATTTCAGTGCGTTCGTAAAATCGGATGCCGCCAATAATGCGGTAAGGAATGTTTCTGACCAGCATACGATCTTCGAATGCGCGCGTCTGGAAGGAGGCGCGCACCAATATTGCCATTTGCGCGTAATCATGACCCTCATGATGCAGCGCTTCAATCCGTGCGGTAATGAGACGCGCCTCACCATCCGAATCCGGTGCTGCCAGAACGGTGACTTTTTCCCCCCGGCGGTCATCCGTCCCGGGGCGGAGTGTTTTGCCCAGTCGGTCATGATTATGTGCGATCAGCCCGGAAGCGGCGGACAGAATTTCCTGCGTTGAACGGTAATTCTGTTCAAGCCTGATGATCTTCGCATTCGGGAAATCACGCTCAAATCGAAGGATGTTCTCAATTTCAGCGCCGCGCCAGGAATATATGGACTGATCGTCATCACCCACACAGGCGATATTGGCGTCTTCATCCGGGCGTTGTGACAAAAGACGTAGCCAAAGATATTGGGTTGTGTTCGTATCCTGATATTCGTCGACCATGATATATCTGAATAAGCGATGATAAGATTTGAGAACCTCAGGATGCAGGCGCAGGATTTCATAAACGTGCAGGATAAGGTCGCCAAAATCGCAGGTGTCGAGAGTGCGCAACCTCTCCTGATAAGCGAGGTATATGTCGCGCGCCTTACCCTGCGCGAAGTCAGTATCCTCAGTTGGCGTGATACTTGCCGGGGTGAGGGCGCGGTCCTTCCAACGCTGGATGACGCCGAGCATGGCGTTGGGCGACCAGCGTTTCACATCGATTCCGGCCGGCTCCATCACCTGTTTGATGAGGCGGATCTGGTCATCCGTATCGAGAATGGTAAATTGATTGCTGAGACCAACCAGAGCGGCATGTCGACGCAGCATCCGCACGCAGATTGCGTGGAACGTGCCCAGCCACAACCCATCGACTGTATGCCCGACGAGCGTCTCAATGCGGTCTTTCATTTCCCGCGCTGCTTTATTCGTGAAAGTCACGGCGAGAATTTGATGGGGGCGTGCTTTACCCGTCAGAAGAAGATGCGCGAAGCGTGTCGTCAAAACGCGGGTTTTACCTGTCCCCGCGCCAGCGAGGATCAATAATGGCCCTTCGATTGACTCGACAGCGGCGCGCTGCTCAAGGTTTAAGCGTTTCAGGTATCCATGTGCTTCAGGGGATGGTACAGAATGATTCACATTTACCGCACGACGTTGCAGAATTTTATGACACTATATCCTTTTAAAGAATGAGCAGGCGGTCTTCCAGTCAAAAGAACAGCGTGCTCGGCCATCGTGCCCGTATGCGTGAGCGCGTTTTGCGCAATGGCGTCGAATCTCTGGCGGATTACGAAATAATTGAAATGCTGTTGTTTCTGTCCGTCCCAAGGCAGGACACAAAGCCGCGTACCAAGGAGCTAATGGCCACGTTTTGTTCCATTGGCGGCGTTGTAAATGCACCCGTGACTCGCTTGCGCGAGATTGGCCTCAACGACAAGGCGATAAAAATCATGCGCCTCCCGCAGGTAGCGGCATCATTGCTGGCCGTGTCTGAGCCACAGACTGAGATCGTCGTTGGCGCTTGGGAGGAGCTGGTTGATTATCTACATGACACAATGGAGATCATGCCGGAGGATAGCTCTCGGGTGCTTTTCCTCAATAACAAGAACCGGCTTCTGGCCGATGAGGCTTTCAATGTAGGTCGCGACACGCAGGATATGTTCCGCCGGGCCTTATCTCTCCATGCAACGGCGCTTATATGTTTGCACTCTGTGCAATTCAACGTGCAAGGCGAGGCGCGTCGACTTCGGAGTGTTGCAGTCAAACTACAGAAAGAGACAGAAAACCTCGCAATTACGCTGCATGACTATATTTTTATTGATAAGCAATTCGAATTGTTCAGTTTCCGGCAACAGGGAATTATCGTCTGAAAGCAATTATGCGGTGCGGTAAAAAAAGAGTTTTGATTAGGATCACCTTTCGCTAAGTTTGAAGCGCGACTTTCATCATTCGTTAACTGTTTGACGCTGTAGACTTATCCCGTTCCCCCCCGATCCTCATCAGTGTTTGTCCCAACGAGAGGCTACTCTGCCAAGAATAAATCGAAAGAATAGAACGAGGAAGAGGCCGACCGGGTCGAACGATCTCTTTGACGTCATCGGCTCCGGGTGGTCGCGGGTCGCCCTGAGTGAAATTGAAGCGGCGGGAAGCCTGCCGGTCAAAGATGACTATGATCAGATTCGACATTTCCTTCGAGTGTTGCAAATTCCGGAAGATGTCGCGGCTGCGGTGTCCGTCAATCTCAAGGCGCGTTTCGACTCCTTCTCCGGTTTACTTTGCGCGCCCAATGAAGCGCTCACTTCTGTCCCGAATTTTCCGACCAGCGCCATCATCGCCGTGCGCCTCGTTCAGGAAGCGGCTATCCGCATTAATCGTGAGCGTATCAATAAAAAGAACGTCCTCGCGGATAAGCAATTTCTTCTGGATTATCTCACCAGTTGATTAGCGCGAGAGGCCGTTGAGCAGTTTCATGCTATTTTCCTGTTCGATGATGGCGGTTTTCTGGCGGATGAAGCTCAGGCGCAGGGCACAGTCAATCATACACCTGTCTACCCTCGGGAAGTTGCGCGTCGCGCGATGGAGTTAAGGGCCGCCAACCTCATCCTCGTCCATAATCACCCGAGTGGAGACCCGACACCGTCAGGCAGTGACATCCACATGACACATCAGATCATGTATGCAACGCGCCTGATCGGCGTCGATATTCTTGACCATCTCGTGATTGGTAAAGGGCGTTACGCCAGTCTTAAAGAACTCGGCTTACTCGAGTCCGTCATTGAGGATCGGCCCAAGCGCGGCGGCAAGCCCAAGATCCCCGGGTAGCGCCCCTTTAGGGAAAAGCGCATTGATGTGACCCATCTTGCGTCCGGGCCGCGCTTCCGCCTTGCCGTAAAGATGCAGGCGCGTGCCGGGTGTTTCCAACGCCCTGGAAGCTGCGTCATATGTGCCGGGGCCGACCAGATTTTTCATGACAGCATCGCTGTGACGGGTGAGGGGTTGGGCGCGCAGCCCCGCCACCATGCGTATATGCGCCTCAAACTGGCTGATCAGGCAGGCATCCTGCGTCCAATGGCCTGAATTATGGGGTCGCGGCTCGATCTCATTCACGCGCAATTCCCCCTTTGCGCCCAAGAACAACTCAACGGCGAGGATGCCCACAAGCTGCAGACCATGGGCGATGCGGCACGCAATGTCCTGCGCTGATGCGGCCAGCTCAGGGCTGATGCGGGCCGGGGCGAGACTGATATCGAGGATGCCATGTCGATGGCGATTTTCCGTCACGTCGAAGCAGAAAGCGTCACCATAAAGATCCCGCGCGACGATGATGCTGAGCTCCCGATCAAAATCAACGAGGCCCTCGGCGATAAGCGGGTAGGGCAGCGTATCCTGAATCGCTTCAAGATCCTGAGGGCCATTGACCCGCCACTGGCCTTTCCCGTCATAACCAAAACGCGTCTGTTTCAGGATGAACGGTAAGCCGAGTGCCGCCTCTATCGTGGCAAGCGCAGCAGGGTCCGTGACAGCGACCCAGGGTGCCGTCTTCAGGCCAAATGCGTTGAGTTGAGACTTCTCGACAATGCGGTCCTGACTGATCTCTAATATTTTGCGTGAAGGATGCACGGGCTTGAGCGACTCAAGCAATGCAAGGTTCTCTGCGGGAATATTTTCAAACTCGAAGGTGATGACATCGACATTTTCCGCGAAGCGCCGCAGGGCTGCGGTATCATCATAAGCGGCGATCGTCGCGGAGGGAGCCACGTCAAGTGCAGGCTCATCGTCACGCGGCGAGAAGATATGGCAGTGGAAGCCCATTTCTGCCGCCGCCATGGCGGACATGCGGCCAAGCTGCCCGCCACCAATAATGCCGATTCGCCCCCCGGGCTTCAATATACGCGGCATGGCCTAGCCCTCAGGTGCGTCTTTGACGTTATCCGTCTGGGCCTGGCGCCATTTTTCAAGACGGATGCGCACCGCGTCATCGTCGAGAGACAGGATCGACGCGGCGGTCAGGGCGGCGTTAATAGCCCCTGCGCGGCCAATGGCGAACGTTGCCACCGGCACACCGCCAGGCATCTGCACGATGGAGAGAAGGGAGTCCATGCCTTTCAACGCGCGGCTTTCAACTGGCACACCGAGGACGGGAAGCGTCGTCCAGGCTGACACCATCCCGGGCAGATGCGCGGCACCGCCCGCTCCGGCAATGATGACTTTGAGACCTGCATCCCGTGCTGAAACAGCATATTGCCGCAGGCGATCCGGTGTGCGGTGTGCTGAGACGATTTTAGTCTGATGCGTGATCATCAACTCGTCCAGCGTCTGGGAGGCGTGCTGCATCGTCTCCCAGTCACTCTGACTTCCCATAATGATGCCAACATGGGCGGGTAGGTCTCGATTTCGGTTCACGCTTTCCTGTCCTGTATTCGGTCGTCTCTCATTTGACACCTCAAACCGGCTTTGGTTCGGATGGAGAGGCAGGCAGGTTTATCGTACCGTCCTCACCTCTGAAGTGATCATGCCCAGGCGCGATCGGCAACATGGCGCCATGGCTTGATAGCGAGACGCCGAAGTCCCGCCGGGCCACACAGGCTCGACGCACAGCACCGCTGCAATCGTCAGCAGCTTGTCTCAAGCGACATCATCCTCATCTGACGCATTGTCGTCGGTTATCGGTGCGCTTTTCGGCACGTCATTTATGTCATCCGCCGGTGGGGCCGCGAAACGCATATCCTGCGCGCCGCCTTCCTTCTCAAGGCGTTGATCGGCGATATGCACAGCGGCATTCAGGTCGGTCTGGCTACACAAACCGATAATGACGGGGTCACGCGGCTTAATGTTGGCGCTGTTCCAATGCTGACGATCCCGCACTTTGGCGATCGTATCTTTCGTGGTGCCCAGAAGCTTGATGACCTGCGCCTCGGATAATTGCGGAAATTGCCGGAGGAGAAACGCAATAGCGTCCGGACGATCATTTCGACGGGCGATCGGAGTATAACGGGCGCCCTTGGCACGACGCGGAATCGGATTGGCGGCGGAGGAGAGCTTCAGAGTTGCATTTGAGTCACGCTCGCAGCGGGCAATTTCCTCAGAGGTCAACTGATTATTTTTGACGGGGTCATATCCATTAATGCCGGAAGCAACTTCACCATCCGCTATAGCCTGCACCTCTAAAGGGTGCATTCCGCAAAAAGCCGCGATCTGTGAAAATGTGAGCGCCGTTTTGTCGATAAGCCACACCGCAGTGGCTTTTGGCATAAGTGGAAGAGTCATTCTCGGTCACCCCGGGTCAAGATTGTGCCGCGCCAGGCACCGAAAGAGAGTTGTCGTATCGAGATACGGTCCGCACGGTGCCTGGAAATGCATTGCGAAGTTGTCATCGTATGACGGTGTGCGGGATAAAACGTCAAGTGTTTTCCGGCCTCTGAATAAGAGAAAAGGGTGCATTTGCACCCTATTTCTCTCTCAAAAGCGCGTCAATTTAAGCGGCGTTGCGCTGCGTCTTCGACCCTTCTGCTTTTGCGGAGGCGGAAAGGGCTTCGACGCTTTTAATTTCAATACGGCGCGGTGCCAGAGCCTCCGGCACAACCCGTTTGATCGTGACCGTCAACAGCCCATTGACCAGTTCGGCTTCACCGATCTCGATGTGATCGGCCAAGACGAAATGACGCTCAAAGGCACGGGCCGCAATGCCACGATGCAGCATTTCACCTTCCGTGAAACGTGCGGGCGGCGTGCCCTTGATGACGAGGTTATTATCAGCAAGCGTGATGTCGATATCAGCCGAACCGAACCCGGCAACCGCCATCGTCAGCCGATACGTGTCGGCATCCTGCTTATCAATGTTGTAAGGGGGGTAACTATTATTGGGAGCGGCCACATTTGCCGCGTTATCCATAAGGCGGGCAAAACGGTCAAAACCAATCGCTGTCCGCATAAGCGGGGAAATATCATACGTCATAAGAACCTCCTTTAAGGCAGATCCGGCTCAACCCTCCCCGAAGGGCGGAGGGTTGAGCCGTTTAGGTTGTTGCGGCCCAATGGCACCGCAACAACCTTAAAATGGGGATCGGAAAAGGAGGTTTCAAGAGATCCCGGGGAGGTCCCCGACGCGCTTATTTCTTCGCGTTGCGCGCGCCGATCCCGGCAAAACGCTTGTTGAACTTGGCTACCTGGCCGCCCGTATCCAGGATACGTTCCATGCCTGTCCAGGCGGGATGTGACTTCGGGTCAACGTCGAGGCGCAATGTCGCGCCGGGCTCACCATAGCATGAACGCGTGGTGAATTCGGTCCCGTCAGTCATCACAATTTTGATTTCGTGATATTCAGGGTGGATGCCAGATTTCATGATTGCCAATCTCTCCAGATAACCATGCCCCGATGCTGACCGGGACTTATAAGCGATGCGTCTTATCGCAATCAGGCGTGAAAGGGAACGCTTATTTGCGGGAACTTTCAGAATCACCGGGTTTTTCGGATAAGAGAAGCGTTTCCCGTCAATAGAAGAGACAAGCTGACAAATTAAGAGAGAGAAAATGGATAATAAATTTTCGATACATAAGCTCGGCTGGGTGGGTGAATTTCAAAAATTCATCATGCGCGGCAATGTCATTGATATGGCTGTCGGTATCATTATCGGCGCGACCTTCACGACTATTGTCAGCAGCCTCGTCAAGGATGTGATGACGCCCTGTATCGGTCTGTTGACCGATGGTATCGATTTTTCAAATATTTTCATCACCCTTAAAGGCCCGGTCCTGCCAACTTTGGCGGAAGCCACAAATGCAGGGGCGGTGACGATCAATGTCGGCGTTTTTCTGAATGCGCTGATTCAGTTTCTCATCGTTGCCTTTGCCGTCTTTTGGCTGGTGAAGCTCGTTTCGAGCCTCTATAAAAAGCAGGAAGAAGTGGCGGAGCCCATAATTTCAGAAAAACTTCTGACCAAAATTCGTGATCTGCTGGAGCGTAAACCGTAAGTAAAGCGGCTCTGCGGCGCGGGAAGCCTTACCGGAACTTTAATATGGTCAAGCTTCCCGCCGCTTCATCATCAAGCACCTTACGACGCGTCGCGACGCAGTCTTTTTGCGCCCAGAAGCAAGAGAATGGGGCAGGCGATGAAAATCGAGGAGGAGGTACCGATGACGATACCGAATAACATCACGGTCGCGAAGCCGGACAGGCTGTGACCCCCGAAGATCGCCAAAGGCAGTGCGGCGAGAAACACGGTGGATGACGTGCCCAAAGTACGGTTCAGTGTTTCATTGATGGAAAGGTCGAGCAATTCACGCAAATTTATTTTGCGATATTTGCGCAGATTTTCACGCACGCGGTCATAGACCACGACCTTATCGTTGGTGGAATAACCGAGGATTGTCAAAATCGCCGCGACCATCACCAGATCAAACTGAATGCGCGTGATGGCGAGGAAGCCGATCGTCTTAGTCAAATCAAGCACAAGGGTCAGTACGGAGCTGATCGCGAATTCCCACTCAAACCGCACCCAGATATAAATGAGGATCATGCCGAGGCTCAAAAGCAGCGCTAAAATGCCGTTGCGGAAAAGCTCCTGCGAGACGGAAGCCCCGACCGCATCCGCACGCAGGATCTGCGCACCTGTCTGGACGGCCTCAACTGTTTGACGCACCCGGTCAACGAGGCGTTGCGTCTCCTGATTATTATCCGCCCCCGCTTTCGGCGTTTCGAGCTGAATCAGCACATCGTCTGGCGCCCCGAATGTGATGATGCCGGCGGCGGTAATCCCTTTTTTATTCAATGCTTCCCGAAGCACCAGCACATCAGCCGGGCCTTTGGTGCGCGCTTCCACAACGATACCGCCGCGGAAATCCAGCCCTAGCTCCAGCCCCGGTTTGAAAAACAGGGCGATGGAGAGGAGAGATAAAGCGGCCGACGCGATCAGCCCGGCATAACGCCCCCGCATAAAGGGGATTTTTTTATTATCTCGAAAAAAGCGCAGAAGAGGACGAGAAAACATGATTCTTTACACCGGTAGGGTCGCAGGGCGCGTTTTGGCGTACCATCGCACGATAAGCAGCCGGGAGAGCACCATGGTCGTGAACAGGGTGGTGAGAATGCCGATGGTGATCGTCAGGGCGAAACCACGCACCGGCCCGGTCCCGAAAGCAAAAAGCATGACATGCGCGAGGAAGGCCGTCGCATTACTGTCCACAATCGTTGATTGCGCATGGTCAAAACCATTCTGCAATGCGGCGAGGGCCGTGCGGCCATTGCGCACTTCCTCCCGGATACGCTCGTTGATCAGAATATTGGCATCGGCAGCCATCCCGAGGGTGAGCAGCATCCCCGCCATGCCCGGTAGTGTGAGAGTCGCCTGGAAAAGGCTGAGTATGGCGATCATCAGCACAAGATTGGCGATGAGGGCGAGATTGGCGTAAAGGCCGAAAAGCCCGTAAAAAAGCTGCATGAACACAATGACCAGCAACAGCCCTACCAGCAGGCTGATTGCACCGGCCCGAATGGAATCAACACCGAGAGAAGGGCCGATGGATCGTCGTTCAACGACATTGAGCGGGACGGGCAATGCACCGGCGCGCAGCATCAGGGCGAGATCCGTCGCCCTGCGCGCATCGAAATTGCCGGTAATCTGCCCGTTACCCCCCGTGATGGGTGTCCGGATCACCGGCGCTTCAATGACCTTATTATCGAGGATAATGGCAAACATCTTGCCGACATTTTCAGTCGTTGTTTTGGCAAATGCCGTGGCCCCGCGATGATCGAATGAGAAGGAGACCGCCCATTGCCCGGTCTGCTGGTCAATGACCGGCGCGGCATTGGTGAGGGCGACGCCATCCACTTCAACATGGTTCAGGACCGGCCATTGCCGCGAATTATCCGCTGCCGGTATCATCGTGATACCGCCCACATTACGCGCACTGCCCGCTGTCGCGACAAGCTGGAAGGTCATTTTCGCGGTCGTGCCT
The DNA here is from genome assembly GCA_039613835.1 of Acetobacteraceae bacterium. Taxonomy (NCBI): domain Bacteria; kingdom Pseudomonadati; phylum Pseudomonadota; class Alphaproteobacteria; order Acetobacterales; family Acetobacteraceae; species Acetobacteraceae bacterium. The sequence continues at coordinate 561,021 of CP154827.1, forward strand.
AAAAGCGCCTTGATCCGCTCCGGGTCACTCACGCCGGGCAACTCCACCACGATCCGATCTTCACCTTGACACGTGATCTGCGGGTCAACGGCGCCCGTGCCGTCAATGCGGCGGCGGACGATCTCAATCGTCTGCGCCATCGCCTCACGCGCGCGCATTTGCAAAACCTGATGGTTGAGGGCGACCTCAATCCTTGCCTGCGCACGTTGAACGCTGAATTCATCCGGTGAAGCGCGCGGGAGATCATTGACGACTTTGAAAGCGGCATCGGCCTCCTGCGCATCCCGAGGATAAAAATGGAGCATCCGCGTTTTTGAGTCGATCGAGAATTGCCGGTAGCCTAGCCCCGCATCTGTAAGACTATGCTTGATATCGTCCTCAAGCGCGGTCAGGCGATCACTGGAGAGCGTTTCGGTATTGACCTGAAGCAGGAGGTATGACCCCCCCTGAAGGTCAAGCCCCAAGTGCACCTGACGCCAGGGAAGGTGATAGGGCGCCTGGCGCACGAAATTCGGGACGCAGAGCAGAAGCCCGGCGAAGCAGATGGCGAGCACGCCGAGGAATGTGAAGCGATTATAACGGATCATCGGCCGTCGCAGTATCCTTATTGCCTGTGCGGGAGTATAGCAGATAACGCAGATTTGTCCTAGCGCCTGAGGATGGCGTGTGCCTTGACGTGATGCAACTCCCTTTATGGGTGATAAAGACTTTGTAAAAGCCTCCGCTTTCTGAATTGTTTTTTAGGGTGATGACATGACTTTCTGTTCCGGCGCATCAGCGATGCGGCCCCTGCGCGTAGGATTAATCGGGGCGGGGCATTTCGGGCGGTTTCACGCCCTGAAATCGCGCGCATCCAACCGGGAAACGCTTGAAATCCTTTATGACCCTGACCCATCACGCGCGCAGAGCGTCGCGCGTGAGGTTGGGTGCGACGTGGCTGAAAATATCCCGGCCTTGCTGGCGCATGTTGAGGCCGTCATCATCGCGGCCCCGGCGGAGCACCATTACGCGCTGGCCGCCACGTGTCTTGAAGCCCGGAAACATGTTCTGATCGAGAAACCCATCGCTGCAACGCGTGAAGAGGGGGAGAAGCTCGGTGCGCTCGCCGCGTCTCAAAATTGCGTGCTTCAGGTCGGCCACCTCCTTCGTTACTCGGCGGAGCATGAGGCGATCTCCACCCGTGTGACAAAACCCATTTATATTGAGGCCACGCGCATCGCGCCTTTCAAGGATCGCGGAACGGATGTTTCAGTCATTCTGGATCTGATGATCCATGATCTTGACCTCGCCTTATCCCTCGTGCGCAGCCCGATCCGCGATATTGATGCGCTCGGTGTAGCGGTGTCCAGCACGCATGAGGATATTGCCAATGCGCGTGTTCGATTTGAAAATGGGTGCGTGGCCACGATCACCGCCAGCCGGATCTCCCTGAAGACTGAGCGGAAAATGCGTATTTTCGGGGCAGAGGGTTATCTTTCCGCTGACTTCATGAAGCGTGAACTGACTTTTATCGGTCGGGAGAGGGGACTTCCTTTGCCCGGCACTGGCGGCTTCCGACGGGAGGCCATTCATTGGGCGGATCACGATAATATCGAAGCCGAACATGCAGCTTTTGTCGCTTCCTGCCGGGATGGCGCGCCGGTTCTCGTCAATGCGGAAGCGGGGATACGCGCGCTTGACGCCGCGCTCCGGATCACCGCCTGTATTAAGGAATCGCGCGCCCGCGTGCTCGCCTCCGGACTTGGTCAGCTCCCTTAAGCGTCGGGAGGCGCGGAGAGGGCGCTTTTTTGAGTTCAAGCGTGAGGCATTGCTCTTCCGCGGCTTCCAGCGCCTTCTCGCTTTGCGCAAGTTTTTCGGTGAGGGTGCTGAAGCGTGTCGGGTCTTTCTGATAAAGGTCGGGTTGCGCGAGTTCCGCCGTCATACGGGAAATCGCTTCCTCTAATTTGCTGATGCGCTCCGGCAATTGATCCAGGGTCCGTTGATCATTGTAGCTCAGTTTCCGGTTAGGTAGGGAGGGCTTACTGGAGGAGGCTTTGCGTTCCGTCGTCACATCTTCCCGCGATGTGGGGCTCTTCAGATTTTGGGAAAGCGCCGCGATATCGTCATAACCGCCCGCATATTCCGTCCAGCGCTCTTCTTTCTCCGCGACCAACGTCGACGTGACGATACGGTCAAGGAAGTCGCGATCATGGCTGACCAGCAGGACGGCGCCCTCATAATTCTCCAACCATTCGAACAGAACTTCTAGCGTATCAAGGTCGAGATCGTTGGTCGGCTCATCAAGTATGAGGAAATTCGTTGGGGTCAGGAGGGCTTTCGCGAGGGCCAGGCGGCCGCGTTCACTCCCTGAAAGGGGCGCTGACCAGTGTCCGTGCCTGCTCAGGGCGGAAGAGAAAATCCTTCATATAACGTATAACGTGGCGCGTCTGGCTGGCACATTGCACCATGTCGCCCTTGCCATCCATCAGACTCTCGACCAACGTGCGCGATGGGTCAAGCATCTCACGTCGCTGGTCAATCACGATGGGCTGGATGGAAGGGCCTATATAACGCGACACGACCGTGATCCGGCGTCAGCGCGCCTGTGATGAGCTTGAGCAGCGTTGTTTTGCCTGACCCGTTCGGTCCGATGATGCCGATACGGTCGCCGCGCAGTATTTTAAGGTTGAGGTTCTGAACAAGGCAGCGATCACCGTAAGATTTGCCGAGTGCCTCAATATCGGCAGCGAGTTTCCCGCCAGCTTTCGAATTTCTCAACCCCCTCACTCAGGCGATGGGTCTGCCCCTGATGAATCCACAACACCCCACGCGACATGTTTTTGAGAAATTGCCGGTCATGACTGATGAAGATGACGGCGGCATTTCACCGCCGGAGAGCGCGGCGGCGTCCTTATCCGGCGTGAGTCCGACTTCCGTAATCAGGCTGCGCGCGAGGAAATGGCGCGCCGGCGGCAACGCGGCCACAACATAATCAAAGACGGTCTTCGCATCGCCCGGGGTCGGTTCCTGCGGGACATAAATGACCCGCATGCCGGTTTGCAGAAATCTCTGCCCCTCATCCGGCAATATATCCCCGGACGCTATTTTCAGGAGAGTCGATTTGCCGCAGCCATTGCGCCTGACAACGCAAATACGGTCTCGCTCATGGACGGATAAGGCGGCGTTCGACAGAAGCGAGGGCCACCAAGCGAGAGCGAAATATTCTGAAGTGTTAAAAGAGGCGCATCCATGCGTCATCCGTGGCGAAACGCATGGGTTTTGATAAGATTAGATCGTCGATAACCCACCTGTAACGGCCTGATAAGTCGTGATGGCGAGCGTCATTGGCTCAAAAGGTTTGGTGATGACGAAAGGTGGCTCCTCCGATTCACCGGTAAGAAGTCGCTCAGGATAGGCGGTGACAAAAATCACGGGGATATCCTGATTCTGGCCGATGCGGCGTACCGCGGACATGCCATCCCCGCCGGCGCCCAGATTAATATCGGCAAGGATAAGGCCGGGTTGCGTCTCCCGCGCGAGGCGGACGGCATCGGCCTCCGTATGGGCGATACCGACGCAGCGATGCCCGCTTTGTTCGACAATATTCTGGATGTCAAAAGCGATGATCGGCTCATCTTCAATAATCAGGACGCTGGTTTCCGCCATTGAACGCAGGCCTTTATGTGCTTCCATCACCGTATGCATCGCCGTGCGCTCATCTAATCCGATGATCTCCGCGGCTTTACCGATCGGGACTTCCTCCAACGCTGTCAGGAGCAGAAGAAAGCGTTGATCCAGCGACAGGCCTGGCACCTCATCCGGCGCGATTTTGACTATCTGGTGGAAGGTTTCCGTGACAATGCGGTAAAGCCGATGCCGGGCGCTGAGTGATGTCTCCTCATCAGGCAATATGGGAAAACGCTTTAACGCCTCCGTTACAAGCTTATCCCCGGATTGCTGTCCGCGGGTCAGGGCGCGTGCGAACCGCCGGGCAAACGGGAGTGCACGGTAAAGCTCCTGACGCGGCAAATCTGATACCATGGGTCGATCCTCATATAAACGCGGTTCGAACGGAACAAGAAACGAAGCTTACTCTCCATTTTTATGGCAAACCTCTTGACGAAACAATTATATTGTATCTGCCTTCAAGATTTCTATACCCATCGATGATGGCAGGCCGAGAAGGGTCGTGAAACGTGGATGGTGAACTGAGACGTGGATTGGCGGCAATTTTGCCTACGATGCGAAGCTTGGCCAGGTTCCTGACGCATGATGTTTCATCAGCTGATGACCTTGTGCAGGAGACGGTCCTGCGCGTCCTTCGGGCGCATGACCAATATAAGGAAGGTACAAATCTGAAGGCCTGGATCCTTAAAGTGCAGCGCAACCTCTTTTATGAGGGCCTGCGCAGCTCAAAGCGGGAGCAGGAAGTAATGGCGGATTTTGAGGATCGTGCCCGGACTGACCCGCATGGATTGCCTCGATATCAGGATCAGGTCATGGATTTAAGTGTCCTGATCTGGCGACTTCCCGTTGTGATGCGTGAGGCCCTTATATTAGTGGGGGCGCAGGGTTTCAGTTATGATGAGGCCGCGCAAATCTGTGATTGCTCGGTCGGAACGATGAAAGCCCGTGTCTCCCGCGCGCGGGACAGGCTGGCCGAAATGCGGGAGGGCGATGTCCCGCGAACTTGACAAAAAACTTCACTTTTTTTGTGAACCTTTCGCGCAACTGCAACCTTTTTTAATTCCCATCCATTTATGCCGGTAGAGGACAACCGGGAAAGGGTGGTTTTATGTCCAGCTTCCACGACCAAGTGATAAAAATTCTGCCAAAACTTCGCGTTCAGGCACTTTCTCTGACGCGTAACCGTTCGGCCGCGGAGGATCTTGTGCAGGATGCGGTGTGCAATGCTTTGGCCGCGCAGGACAGCTTTATTCCCGGAACCAATTTTTCCGCCTGGATGCATCGTATTCTCAGAAACCGCTTCATCTCCGACCTGCGGAAGAAGCGCGACACGACAGATATTGATGACGTGCCCGCATCATCTTTCGCGACCAATGCGACACATGACGATAATCTTGCTCTCAATGACCTATCCCTTGCCTTATCCCGCCTCCCGGCGGATCAACGTGAAGCGCTGGTGATGGTGGTGGTTCAGGGCCTCAGTTATGAGGCACTTGCTGAGGCGACCGGATGCGCAGTTGGGACAGCAAAGAGCCGCGTATTTCGGGCACGTCGCCAGCTTGAAGCATGGCTTACAGGCGAATTACCTTCTAACGACAAGTTACGCCTGAAGGTAAGTGCTTTAAAAGCGGCTATTGATGAGCGCCGACGTTACGGCAAAGCTTACGACGACTTGTTTAATAATTGAAAACGAATGGCGACTCCACGGAGTCGCCATTCGTTTTCAAGAAGAATTATAAGTTGAGAAAGTATTTGTAAACCTATGAAATTAAATAATCTGTCGGCGATAATGTCGAACGGGTCGGCCGCGCGTCGTTGCAACTCGACGGCGGTCGTGCTGTTTATTAATGAAATTCTTGTCGGTCAGGATCTTATTTTCGAGGTGATGTTATGGGCGCGGGAAAGGAGATCAAACCGCAAACTGCCCGCCCAAATGACGACGCGGAGCCGGAAAACGCGTTCGATCTTTGGCTCAAGCGAGGTCTGCATGCTTTGTATGACGATATTGTAAATGAGCCTATCCCTGAGGAGCTTCTTCGCCTCATTCAGGACGATCGCGAGAAATCCTGAAACTGCGGGGATCAGAATTTGGCAGGCAGACGGTTTTGCATTGCGTGAGGGAGACCCAGATTGCGCCATTTGAGACTCAATTGTCTCTCCTCGGCCGGCGCCCGGGTCATCACATTTATCGTCCTCGCGACGCTGCCGCTTGCTGCCGTCTCAGCAGTGCTGGCCTGGCATGCTTACCGCACCTCCGTCAATGGCGGCTTTGACCGCAGCCAGGCTGATCTCTTTTTCGCCAGATCTTTGATTGTTGATCAGGTCTATCGTGTCCGCCTCGGGCTTGAGGCGCTTTCCTCCCGCATTGTTACAAATGGTACGGTTCAGTTGCCTGACGTGCACATGCAGATGCCTTCAGGCACGATGTGCCGCCTTATGTTGCTGGACGAGACGGAAAAGATTATCTACCGCTTCCCGACGCCTGATGAGTCGTCACCGGATTGCGCGCCGGGGCAGCGTGCCTTTTCAAGCCATAGCTGGCTGAAAACACCGGGAGGGGAAGATCCCGCCGTCTCGCCATTTGTCGGCGTGGCGGATCAGAAGGTTTATGTCAAAGTTACGCTCAGGACGCCTTATCCGCGCCCAAATAAAAGCTTTGGGCGTGGCTTTCTCGTTGGGATCAAATATTTTCCGATTGCGGAGGCTCTGAATTACAGCGACGCCATACGCGGTGTGATAGCGCCCAGCTTCGGGGATCTCTGGCTTTACTCGTCCCCCACCTCCACACCGCTTCCCCTTGTCACGGGAGGTCACGCCCAGACAGCATGGACATCTTACGCCCTGGCACGCATCGCCCGAGATGCGAGAAAGAAGCTGGAGCTGGATCACTTTCAGGATGCGCGCATATCCTATTCTTACGTGCCTGTTTTCGAGGGACGGAGCCTTGTTGCAACGCGGCACCAGCAACCGAAGGAGGCGCACGCGCTTGACCTCTTCCTCGCCCGGGTCGCCTTTATCACGTTGATGCTGATCATCGAGCTCGCGCTCGTCGCGATCGCTGCCCATTTCTACCTCGTCTCACCGCTTCAAAGACTGGCGCAATCCGTCAATGTCTGGCGTCGGACAGGGCACTTCAACCCGAGTTTCCCAAGGTCCATCCCGTCGGAAGTGGCCTTCATGCTGCGGGCCTTCCGCCGTGCCACACGCGAGTTGGATCGCCATGAGGCGGAGCTGAAACGCGCCATGCGGGAACAGGATGTGTTGATCAAAGAAATCCATCACCGCGTCAAAAACAATCTACAGATCGTGGCCTCGCTGCTGAATCTTCAGGCCAAGCGGATCAGCCAGCCCGAAGCACGGCGTGAATTTCAGGAGATCCGAGAGCGCGTCCTTGCCCTGGCGACCCTGCACCGTCATCTTTACCCTGATGGCGGGGCGGCCATCCTGCAATTGGAAAATTTCCTCGGTGAACTGGCGCGACAACTCTACGCTGTCTATGCGCCCAATTTGCTGGGGCGGGTGGAACTCGACCTCAAGCTTGATTCCGTCACGGTCACGGCGGATCAGGCTGTCCCTGTGGCGCTGATCGTCACAGAAGTCATGACGAACGCCTTCGCCCATGCCTTCTCGGGGGAACGATCCGGCGCCGTCAAACTTTCCCTCTCGCGGGATCAGGAGGTCTGCACTCTGACAATTCAGGATGACGGCATTGGCTTCGACCCGCAAAATGTTGAAAAGGAGGGCGGGCGCGAGAAGTTGGGTCTTAAACTGATCGCGGGCTTTACCAAACAGCTCGGTGGTGAAATGACACTTTCCACAACGGATGGAACACAATTTGTCCTGACCTTTATCGTCAAGCCCGTGCGTCGGATGACGTTGTCATAAGCAACCGCGCCAGGAACTTGAAAAACGGTAAATTTTTCTCCTACCTCTCAAAAATAACTATTTTTGCCATGATCAGACGCTTATATGGCGGCATATGAATCGGGACGACAAAAATCAGGCGAAGTTATGGCTTCGGCAGCAGCAACGTCGTGTACGGGCGCAAATTCTGCCCCTCACCACCATGACGTGTGTCGATAGCATGATCGGCGTCGCGATGGCAGCGTTGATTGCCTGGGTGATCACGGCGGCAATCGGTGGGGTTGATGTCCACGTCACATCCTGCATCATCGCATTTACGGCTCTGGCGGTGGCGCGCGCTCTCCTTTCATATTTCCGCGAAATTGTCGCATGTCGCTGCGGTGCTCGCGCACGCGAGAATTTGCGGCAATATGTGATGCGCGCCATTTCCTCTGAAGGGCCTCAATTGCTTCGCCGCCACCATAGCGCTGAAATCTCGGCGATGGTCGTTGATCATATTGAGGCGATGGACGGTTATTTTGCGCGTTATCTGCCGATCAAGGCGTCATGGCTCATCACCCCCGCCATTGTTCTGGGTGCGGTGGCCTATGTCAAACCCGCCGCGGCTCTTATCCTGCTGGTTTCCGCTTTCATTGCCGTTATAGCTCAGGCCGTGTTCGGCATCTGGACGGGGGTTGAGGCCAGGAAGCAATTTGTCGCCATGCTGCGATTGCAAACGCGTTTTCTGGATAGGACGCGGGGCATCGCAACATTGGTGCTTGCCGGCGCGGTGCCGCATGAGGCGGCGCAATTGCAGATTTCAGGCGATGCGCTCCGCCAGCGGACGATGCGCGTCCTGCGCACGGCCTTCCTGTCCTCAACAGCGACGGACCTCGCTTCTGTCATCGCGCTGGTCAGTGTGGTGGTGATCCATAGTGAGCAGATCCACCACATGCTTGCCCGGCCCGGTCACTATTCGTACGATATTTTTGCTGTATTTTTCACAATCATCTGCGTGCCGGAATTTTACAGTTCCTTTCGCGCCAAGGGGCTGACTTATCAGGATATTGCTCAGGCGGAGGCCGCCGCAGCCGAACTCGCCAGGCTACCCTTTATTGAAACGCCGCCTGATGCTCATGTTGACGAGGTCCCGCAATTCGTGACACTGGGCTTTCATAATGTTTCCTATCGCTGGCGAAGTGACAGGCCACGCATTATTGACGCCCTTACTTTCAACGTTGCGCCCGGGGAAATCCTGGTGACGGATGGGCCTTCCGGGGTCGGTAAATCGACCATTATGGAGCTGATCCTTGGCTTCATCACGCCGGAAGCTGGCAAGATCACTTTCAACGGGGTGGATGCTTCGGAAATTTCCGCCGAGGCGCGGGCGCGCATAATAGCCTGGATCGACCAGAAACCCGTCATTTTCGCGGGCACGTTGCGGGACAACATCCTTTTTGCGAAACAGGATGCGACGGAGGAAGCGCTTCTTCAGGCTGTCAGAAGTGCGGCCCTGGAGCCTGTTATCCGGCAATTATCCCACGGGCTTGATACATTGATGGGGGAGGGCGGTTATGGTCTTTCTGGCGGGCAGGCACAGCGCGTCGCCATCGCCCGGGCCTTCCTCAAAAATGCCCCGATACTTCTATTGGATGAACCAACAGCTCATCTCGACCCGGAGAGTGAACGGGACATTATCGACGCCATCGCGGCCCTCGCGGTCGGGAGAACGGTGATCCTCGCCAGCCACGCGAAAAAGGTGCGCGCCCTGGCGACACAGAAACTGACGGTAGGGCGCGGGCGGGCATCATTATGACGCAGGAAAACGTGACGGATCTGGAAAAACCAGCCGGAAAGGCGTTAGGCATCTTCAAACCGATCTTGCTTGTCTGGCAGCCTTATAAATGGCGTCTCACGTTCGGCGTCATATTGGCGATCCTCTCCGCCCTCATTGGCCTGACCCTGATGGGAAGTGCCGCTGCCCGTGTCGGCGGCGTCGGTGCGACGGCGCTTGTGAGTCTCCTGACCCTCCGCCTGCTGGGCGCGGGACGTGTCATTTTCCGTTATTTTGAGCGCCTTTGCGCGCATGACGCCATGTTCAGGGCATTGACCGCGACGCGCATCTGGTTTTTCCGCCATCTGGCACGGGTTTCTGACCATGGGATGGGCTTCATGCGCAGCGGGGATATGCTCTCCCGGCTGGTTCATGATGTTGACGCTTTGGACGCAATCTATCTGCGGCTGATCACGCCTTTCTGCGCGGCGATCGTGACAATCCTGGCCATTATCTTTTTCGCCGGGGCACTGAGCTTCACCCTCGCCGTGACTTTGGGGGCCGTCGCCCTAAGCATGGTGGTTGGCCTGCCCGTTTTATCCGCTCTATGGACGTCGCGTTCCGGTGGGGACGTGTTGCGGGCACAGGGGCAATTGCGGTCCTCCGGTCTTGATTTCGCGGTCGGGCTGCGGGAGGCCCGGATCTATGGTGCTCAATCCTTGCTGGAGGGGCACGTGCAGCAGGATGCATCGCATCTGATCAAAGCTGAAGCCACGCAGGCCCGACGTCAGGCCGCATCCGGGATGGTGTCCTATCTTTTGGGCCAGGCCATGCTTGCACTTTGCCTCATTGGGGTCGGGTCGTGTGTGGCTCATGGCAGCAGACTGACGGGCTTTGTCGCCCTGATCTTCATCCTCATTGCTGGATTGGAACTGCTTCAGGGCTTCGCCCGCACGGGCGTTCTGCTCGGGAAATTGCGTCACGCGTCGGCGCGGGTGACGGTTTTTGTGACGCAGAAACAGGCGCAGCTGCATGGCCGAAAAAACTTCGACCCCGATTTTGACCAAATCCGCTTCGACCATGTTGACTTTACATGGCAAGCGGAAAGACCGCCGGTTCTGCGTGATTGCGACTTCGTGATACGCCGTGGCCAACGCATTGCCATTATTGGCCCTTCAGGTGCCGGTAAATCGAGTCTTGTATCCCTGCTTCTGAAAGTCGTCTCGCCAACACGTGGGCGCCTGATGATTGATGATCACGGCTATGAGGAATTTGAGACAAAAGCGCTGCGTCGCCACGTGGCCTGGCTATCACAGACGACACATATTTTTGTGGACACGATCAGGAATAATCTCTGCCTCGACGGTCATGCCTATACGGACGAAGCACTTTGGCGAGCCCTGACGCAGGCGGGTCTAGCGGACACTGTCAAAGCCCTGCCGGAGGGACTCGATCATTGGGTGGGTGAAGGCGGACGCACTTTATCCGGGGGTGAGGGGCGACGCCTAGTTTTGGCGCGTATCCTCCTCTCCGACGCGCCGATCATCGTGCTGGATGAACCAACAGCGGGTCTTGACGCTGAAACAGAGCAACAGTTCTTCCGCACGCTGAATCACGTTGTGGCGGGACGGACACTCATCATGGTGCTTCATCGCCTGACGGGTGTCGAAAAGCTTGATTCGGTGTGGAAACTGAGTAATGGTCAATTATCGGCGATTTCGACCTTCTGAGGATCATTGACGGCGAAGTTGGTGATTTCATCCGCTTTATCGCAGGCGGTGAGTCGCATCGCCCCAAGCAAAGGAAGACAATAAATGCGCGCTTATCTTCGCCAAATGCCGTTTGTTGCTGTTCTCGGCCTCGCTGCATGTCAGAGCGGGTCGGATCGCGACCGTTATCCGGTATTTTTGCCCGAGATCAGTAAAACTGTCGAGCACGGCCGACGTCGTTATTGCGCGTGCCGCAAGTGATGCCATCAAGGAACATGCACGTAAGGTCACCGTCATTGGCCATGCCGAGGTCGGACGCAACCTGTCAGCGGATGAGCTTCTAGCGATAAAGCGCGCCGCAAATGTCGCGGAAGCCCTTGCACGCCAGGGTGTTGATGGGCGGATCATCCAGCAGAAATCCCGCGCCCCACGCAATGCGAAGGACGCCGTCGTTGCGTCACGGACCGTCACCATCGAGATCGACCCCTGAAGAAGGCCGCATCGTCCGCGTTAAGCGTCAACGCCATGTAAGGCTGCGCCCCGATCATGGATGCTGAAAAGCGCCATGACCCACGTGGCGTGCTTGAAACCGTTTTCGGTTATAGAAGTTTCCGAGGATTACAGGAGGAGGTTGTCTCTGCCGCCATGAAGGGGCAGGACCTTCTCGTCGTTATGCCGACAGGCAGTGGCAAAAGCCTGTGCTATCAATTACCGATATTATGCCGGGAGGGGATGGGACTTGTCATATCCCCGCTGATCGCGTTGATGAATGATCAGGTGGCGGCGATGCGACAACTCGGCATTGAGGCGGCGGCACTGCATTCCGAGTTGGAGGGGGATGAGCTGGGCAAATTGCGGGACCAGCTGCGACGTGACGAAATCAAAATCCTTTATATCTCGCCGGAGCGTCTTCTGGCGTCAGGCGTGGCGTCATGGCTGAGCAGACGTCAGATTTCCCTCATCGCGATTGACGAGGCCCATTGCGTTTCCGTCTGGGGACATGATTTTCGGCCGGATTACCGAGAGCTCGCGCGCCTCCCGGGCTATTTCCCCGGTGTGCCCCGTCTTGCCCTGACCGCGACGGCGGATCCGAATTCCCAGAAGGACATCCTCGCATCTCTCGACATGCGTGACGCACGGGAATTTGTGTCGAGCTTTCACCGCCCCAATCTTCACCTCGCGGCGCGTCCCAAAAACGCGGAGATCGCTGACCTGCTTGCCATCCTCAAAGCCCATGAGAAACATGCAAGCATCGTCTATTGCGGTACGCGCATTAAGACGGAGGTGATCGCTAAAAAGCTTCAAAAACAAGGTTTTATCGCACTACCTTTCCATGCAGGTTTATCATCTCAGGAGAAGCGCGCCGTCCTGACGCGTTTCAGAAGCGGGGAACCACTCGTCGTGGTCGCCACGATTGCCTTCGGAATGGGCATTGACCGGCCCGATGTGCGCTGCGTCGTGCATCTCGATATGCCAGCGTCGCCGGAGGCTTATTATCAGCAGATCGGGCGCGCCGGGCGTGATGGGAAGCGCTCTCAAACCTACCTGCTTTACGGCATGGAAGATATCGCCCGCGCGCGATATTGGCTCGACCAGTCCGCTGCGCCGGAGGAGGCCCGGTCAATTGCGCGCAACCGCCTTGATGTGATGATCGCTTTTGCCGAGACAACGAAATGCCGCACCCAGCAATTACTTGCCTGTTTTGGCGAGGATTTCGAGGGGAAGTGTGGGCATTGCGATAATTGTCAGCGGCCGCTCAAGCTTTTCGATGCGTCCATTCCCGTGCAGAAAGCGCTTTCCGCCATCTACCGTATGGGACAGCACTTTGGCGCGACGCAAGTCGTGTCCGTTTTACGTGGTCGCCTCACCACGGCCGTCGCAGCCCATGCCCATCAGCACCTAACAGTGTTCGGCACGGGGAAGGACGAGACCGAGAAATGGTGGCGTAGCCTTCTGCGCCAGCTTGTCGCGCACAACATTATCATGCTGGATGGTGAGCATAAGGTCCTGAAACTCAACGGCCAGAAAGTACGGCCCATATTACGTGGTGAGCGTGCCGTCATGCTGAAGGATGAGCGAGACCTTCATAAGGCTGCCAGCCGTGCCGCCATGTCCGAACGTGTGTTGTCAGAGCTGACGGTCGCGGAAGAAGATGCGCCGATATTCGAGGCGCTGCGCAATTTCCGCAAGGAGGAGGCGCGGCGTCAAAACATCCCGCCTTACCTTGTGTTTCATGACAGTGTCATCGCGGCGCTCTGCGCGGAGAAGCCGCCTGATATGACAGCGCTTGAGCACATCAGGGGGTTAGGGAATAATAAAATCGCGCGCTACGGCCAGCAGATCCTGGATATTCTGCGTACGCACGGACGCACCCTTCCACGAGAGCTGGAAGCCGAGGCGGGCTAGGCGTCGGTTCAGAACTCCTTATCATTCATGTTCAGCACGACACGTTTTTCCCCGCCCATCAGAAAGTGGAGATCCAGCGTGACCTATTGCGGCGCGCCCTTCTCAGGCTGAAAGCCACGGCAGACGAGGTGATACTCCCCCCACGGGGGACGAGGGTCATTTTACGTGGGATCGTAAAATGCGTGAACATCTTAGCTGCCTGCTCCGTGTCATCCTGGTTGAAATTGACTCCGTAAATAGATGGGCAGGAACCGGAACGTATCCCGGTGATGAGAAACGCCTCCTTCCCCTCATTTGTAATTTCCATATAGATATTCATGACTTCCGGATTATGGCGCGATAGTCGCAACCATCCGCGAATATTCAGGTCGCGCGCCGCGTTGAGATCGCCGGACCCGGCATTGTCTCTTCCCTCATCCATACGATCCGCGTAACAGGGAAAAGAAATCATAAGGTCAAAACGGTGCGGACGGTTTAAAACGCGTGCAAAACCTGCTGCATGACCGTATAATATTACCCCCATCACAGGCACGAGGACCGGCAATGCGCTGCCCATTCTGCGGTCACATGGACACCCAGGTTAAAGATAGTCGGCCTGCGGATGATGGTGCCTCTATCAGGCGGCGGCGTATCTGCCCGTCCTGCACCAATCGCTTCACCACGGTTGAACGTTTTCAGTTGCGGGAACTGGTCGTTGTTAAAAACGACAAACGCCGCGTTCCGTTTGATCGTGACAAGCTCAGTAAATCCATTCGTGTCGCCCTGCGCAAGCGTCCCGTTGATGAGGAGCAGCAGGAGCGCCTGGTTAATAAGGTCGTGCGTCAGCTTGAGGCAATGGGGGAGGGTGAGGTTTCCTCCTCCCAGATCGGTGAGGCGGCGATGAACGCCCTCAAGACTGTCGATGAGGTGGCGTTTGTCCGGTTTGCGAGCGTCTATCTTGATTTCCGGGAGTTGGAGGCGTTTTCAAAACTGTTGACGGTCATGCAGCAAAAGACATTTAAGGAGCCCGAACTTATGGATTCCGAAACAGATCGACCGAAGGATCAGGATTAAATGACTGGCGCGTCCGCCCCAGAACCAACAAGATCACGCACTGTCGCCCGCGTGGCCGCCATTCAGGCGCTTTATCAATGCGAGCAAAATGGTGAGTGCGCCGAACTCGTCATCACGCAATTCACCGATCATCGCCTCTCAATGAGTGAAGCGGGCTCATTTGAGGAAGGTCAGGCCCCGATGGCCGATCGCAAATTATTTGAGAGCATTGTGCGTGGCGTCGTCAAAGAGGATGCGCGATTTGACGCGTTGATCACCGGCGCCCTGCTACCCACCTGGCCGCTCACACGTCTTGACCCGGTCCTACGCTGCCTGATGCGTGCCGGCACTTATGAGATCTGCACCGGGGTGCCGATCCGGATCGTCATTAATGAGTATCTCGACGTGGCGCATGGGTTTTTCTCGGGGGATGAGTCAAAACTCGTGCATGGCGTGCTGGACGCGATCGGCCGCACCCAGGGGCGTGACTCGCAGGAGACGGAGGGTGCACCCCTGGCATCATGATGACCGAGGAGGACGATCATCCAGGCGGTGAGTTTGACCTTATCGCGCGGTATTTCACGCCCCTTGCCGGGCCAGAGGCCTTCGGGCTCGCGGATGATGCGGCTTGTCTCAACCCGGTTTCCGACGGAAAAAGACAGGTCATTTCGACGGATACAATCGTTGAAAATGTTCATTTCCTGCCCGATGATCCGCCGGACCTCATTGCGCGCAAGGCGTTACGCGTCAATATCTCCGACTGTGCGGCGATGGGCGCGCGCCCTGTCTCATATTTGCTCAACCTGTCCCTGCCGCCTCAACGCGGAAAAACGTTTCGTGAGGGGTTTTCCGAGGGTCTCGCCGCGGATCAGAAGGCTTATAATCTTGACCTGATTGGCGGCGACACCTCGCGGACAGATGGTCCTCTCGTCATTTCAGTGACGATGATCGGGGAAGTGCCTGCCGCCCATCTCTTGACGCGGGGCGGCGCGCGGCCGGGCGATGCCATCTGGGTGACGGGTTCAATCGGGAATGCGTGGCTGGGCCTTCAGGCGCTGACCGGCAAAATCGATCACCTTGATGATGGTTTTGCAGCGCGTTATCGCTGCCCTGAACCCCGCCCGCATGTGATTCCTCCCGGCGTGGCGACTTCGTGCCTCGATATTTCAGACGGCCTCTTTCAGGATGCCGGCCATATCGCTTTGCAAAGCCAGGTCGTCATGGCGCTTTCTGCGGCGGATATTCCCCTCCCCGATAAGCTTCCTCCCACATTACAGCAGAAATATTTTGAGGCGCTTGTGACGGGCGGGGATGATTATGAACTGCTTTTCACCGCCCCCGAAACCGCCACCGCCACGATTCTTGAGGCATCACAGCGCGCCGCTGTGCAGATCACCCGCATCGGGACCGTCAAACCCGGCTCCGCTGCGACGCAATTGCTTGATGAGACGGGCACGCCATACAAAATGGCCCGCCGCGGCTGGCGGCATTTTTAACTTTGCGGTGGTCCCGCGAGGCTTTCCGAGTAGATACGGTGGATTTTGTTGGGTTGCGCGACGAAACGCTCCACCAAATTCAGCATGGGCGTGTTTGTCTCCAAAATCCAGCCGAGCTCGACATATCGATAAGGCAGTCGGTTGCGGCGGGACAGTAATTCTGAGATTGCCAATGGGAGCAGAAGCGCACCGAGCATCGTGCCTCGCACGAGATGCGATACGCCCAGAATAATGACACGCGCCGATTCGCAGCGATGGGTCATGATCTGCCCTGCAAGCTTCATCTAGCCAAGGGGGAGGGTTGCGGGCCTATATCCCGGGCTAGGTCAAAATATTGGGCACGACGAGTGCCATGGCCACCGGCGCGCCATTCTGATCGATCTGCACGAAATGTTCAGGACGAAGAACGGGACGCAGAGCTTTGATCATGATGCGCATCTCGTGCGCCTGCATGGGCACAAAATTATAAGTGCCCGCCCAGGCATCGTTATAAAGTGCCCGTAAAACCCCACTTGCGCGGCGATCTGCCTTTTTGAGAGACGGGAGATCGAGATATCCTCATATCGACCCGTCCCCGGTGCAAACCCCTGCGGAAACAGGGAAGAAAAATCGTAATCCTGCTTCAGGTCGAGGCGGAATGTCAGGAGGTCCATTTCCTTCCTCAGCCCGATCTGCTCCATCATGCGATGCAGGTGAAGCGGGTGCCATGGCGTGGGGATCATGGGGGGCTTCATCCTGCCCGGTGACCATCACCCCCGATTCTCCATGACAGTTCAGCGTGACGGGGCCGCGCATCTGCACCATGCCGTTTTCCCGAAGCCAGGCGCGGGCCGCGTCAAGCAGGGCGCGGATTACGCTTTCATCCGCTTCAGCATCCAATGCCCCGAAGAGGCCGATCCGCTCCTCCCAATGGGCCGTCGCGACGTAATCAACGATGGCGGCAATGCGCCCCACAGGCCGCGCACCCCGCCAGGCGAGAAAATATTGCACGGAGGCATGGCGGAAGATCGGGGCCTTGCCCGGATCGAGGAGGTCCCTCTGCTCAATATCCAGCGGTGGGGTATAAGATGCCGCCCCCTGGTAAAGCACGCGGGGCAGCTTTATGAACAACGCGCGATTCTTGCGGGTTGTGACTGACCGGATCGTCACGGCCTGCCTCCTGTCGCTTAAATTTCCCGCAGGGTGATCGGCGGGGTGCGCTGCACGCTGGGCAACCGGCGTTCTCGATTTTTCAAACAAAGTTTCTCCCTTTTCAGCAAGCTGGTGTAAACCGGTCCGCATCTTAAACATCAAGAGCCTGTTCAATGTCACGTTCATCCGAAATGTCAAAGTGTTTGCAGTTATATGACCACGTCTTAATAACTGGTGCATCGGGCGGCATTGGCGCGGCGCTTGCGCAACATTATGCGGCACAGGCGGAACGCATTTCCCTATGGGGGCGTGACCTCCAACGTCTCGAATTTCTGGCGAAAATTTGCGCGGCGACGGGTGCCGAAACCGATATCGTCGTCCTTGATCTCAGCAATATGCAGGAATCTCTCGATGCTTTCACGAGAGCTGAGGCACGGGCGCCGATTGACCTCCTTTTTCTTAATGCGGGGGTTTCGGATATGCGTCAGCCGGGGCGGGTTGTCGAGACGCCTGACATTCTTCTTGAGACGGCGTTGGTCAATTACGCGGTCCCGACACCGGGCTCGCGAGTGTCGCGGCCGAGCTTATGGTTAAACGCCGTCGCGGCCATATCGTCTTCACCGGCTCTGTCGCGGCATGGCATGATTTGCCTTTCTCGGCCGCTTATTGCGCTTCAAAAGCGGGGATAGAGCGATTTGCCGGGGCTTTGCGGGCGGCATTGACCCCATATAACGTAAATGTGACTTTGGTTTCTTTTGGGTTTATTGACACCCGAATGAGCCCCCGCATTAACGGGTTTAAACCTTTCCTCGCCAAGCCGGAGAAGGTTGTTTCCGTGATCAGTAAAGCGTTAAAACAACGACGTGGACATGTTACTTTTCCCAAGATCTTCAATCTGTTACGCATGATTGAAGCTGTTATGCCACGAAATCTTGCCCATATGTTGTTGCGTTCGATTCGGGTATCACAGGGCCCTCGTTAAAGGGTAAATAGACAAATTCGAACATTCAGCCTGGCATGACCACGCGCCTTGTTGTGCGCCGTCACGGGCTGAAGACAGGAAAAGATAAAGGCAGTTTGATGCAGGAAGTAGTTGCGATCGATATCGGCGGAACCCACGCGCGTTTTGCGGTCGCGAAGATTGCTGACGGACGGGTAATGGAACTTGCGCCTGAAGTCACATTGCGCACGGCGGACCATGCCAGCCTGGCACTAGCGTGGCGGGCTTTCGCGCAGACCCAGAAAAATCCGCTGCCACGCCAGGCGGGCATCGCGATTGCGTGCCCGATCCAAGGCAATATCCTCAAAATGACGAATAATCCCTGGGTTATTCAGCCTGATAATCTCAAGCACAGTCTCGGGCTTGATGATTTTGTGCTGATCAATGATTTCGGTGCTGTTGCCCATGCCGTCGCCCAGGTGGATGATGCGCATCTGAAGCATCTCTGTGGCTCCAACGTGCCATTGCCGGAGACAGGGTCCATCACGGTTGTCGGGCCGGGGACAGGTTTCGGTGCGGCCTGCCTCCTGCGTCAGTTAGGACGTTACGACGTGATTGAGACGGAGGGGGGCCATATCGATTTTGCGCCGCTCGACCGGGTGGAAGACCGCATCCTGACGGAGTTGCGGGGGCGTTTCACGCGCGTATCGGCTGAGCGTGTCGTGTCAGGTCCGGGCCTGAGCAATCTTTATGAAGTCATCGCCGAGATGCATGGTGCGCCCGCCGCCATACGCCATAATCGGGAATTATGGGATCAGGCCATCCGCGGCAATGATGATATCGCCGCCGCCGCGCTTGAGCGCTTCTGCCTCTCACTGGGCTCAATTTCCGGAGATCTCGCCCTGGCCCATGGTGCGCAGGGCGTCGTGATTGCGGGTGGGGTCGGGTTACGTCTTGCGGACCATCTCCCGCGCTCTGGTTTTGCGGAGCGCTTCATTGCAAAGGGTCGTTTTGAGACGATGATGAGCCGCATCCCCGTTAAAATCATCACCTATCACCAGCCGGGCCTCCTCGGTGCGGCTGCGGCTTACGCCAATCGGCGTCCCGCCTGAGCCCTCAGCGACGAAGCATGGCGGTGCGACAGGGGCATCGCCATATAGAATGGTTCGACCCGTTATGGCGTCTATGCAGGCATTTGACCTGACGGGGCGGCGGGGACGACACGGCCTTTTCGGAACGTTATGTTTCTCATGCATATGCATGGTGGTTCCTGGCATCGACACAGGGCCGTGCGCCCCGATAAGCTAGCTGAGCTTATGACCCCGGATATTTTTCAGCGAGAGAGAGGATGATCGCAATCGTCTCATCATCAAGATCTCCATCATAATTTTCGGGGCGATAATGGAGTTGTACGGCGCGTATCAAACTTGTGAAGCCGGCTGACGTCGACGCGCCGGAAACGTCATATCCGAACCGGTTCAAAAGTTCGAGGATCATGCACCAACTTGGTCGCAGCATCTCCAACCCGGATGTGGAGAGCACATCAAGAAATTTCTGCTTGTCCGCCGCGTCGTACCATGTGCCAATGCCCTCGTCATAAAGCTCTTTCCACGGAAATTTCGATCCCGGGTCACTTTTGCGGCTGGGTGCGACGTCAGAGTGGGCGACGACATTGCGCGGATCAATATCGGAATAACGCTGCAAAATACTGTGCATGAGTTCCTTCACCGCCGCGATTTGCTTCTCCGGGTAGGGGGAAAGGTGAAGACGCCGTGATCATCTGACGCCAGATTGACAATTTCAATGCCGATGGATGAGTCATTGAGGTTGTTGCGGCCGCGCCAGTAGCTGATCCCGGCATGCCAGGCGCGATCTTTTTCATCCACAAGATTGAAGATTTTTGTGTCCGTGTAACCGGCAGCCCGATAGGAAGGATCTGTCTCATCTGGTACGATGTAATGCACACTGACGAGAGGACCGGTGAGGGCCGCGATTGAGCTCGCGAAATTCCCGGCAGTGTAATGGAGAACGAGGAAACGCTGCCGGTTGTTAAAACCTGAAACATATCGATATTTATTATAAATAATTTCGTGCATATTATTATTCTTTCTCTTGTTTTTTTGAAAAAGAAGTTGCGCGTAACGTTTCATACGACCTGGAGTGCCGGATAAGTTCCACCTGTTAAGCGATTAAGATTGTGTCTTTATTCAGGAAAAACGTACGAGCGAGGGCCGAACCTGCAGTGAGGTCGCCATTCTGCGCATAGAGCGGTCAGCCTTCTGCCCGTGTTTCTGTGGCAAAGGGGGACGGGGTGCGGCGAAGATCAGGATGAAACCGGATAAATTTGCGGACATTAACTGTCTCTTCCAATTTCTCGAAATCGATATTTTTACCGACGCTTCATTATAAATTGATTTTGATTTTCAGACAACATCGATGCGGATCGTCCGGCGCGCGATTTTTTTTGCAGGCCGCACGGAATTGATCCGTCATCATGACGCAAACTGGACTCGCCTACGGAGAGTATCGCGCTTCACGATGGGCCGTCATGATGTTGCACCCGAGATGTGGCCCGAATATCGCCGCCCCGCTTATTACCGTAGGGCAAACGATGATATTTTTTATGGAAATCCTTCGAAAGGATTTCCTCTTTGCAAATATGGTCATCGGTTATCGCGTATTAAATATGCAGTGCTGCACCGTCTGCAAGGAGAGGGAGAATATCCTGGCCGCCGCGATGGGGGGCTTTTCTGCCGAATTTATGCCGTAAAAACTGCCGAATTCTTCTTCTCAAATTTTTGACGCGACCAATATAGACGATTTCCGGTCTTTAATTGGCATGTGTCGCGATGATGACGTAAATGCCGACAGATTTTTCTGAAATTTCTTTCCCCTTTGACCAGGGGAACGGACCATGCGCTACCAGCCCTTCAAGGCCAAGGAGGGTTTGCGGGGATGGACCGGTGACGTCACACGTCTGCGTCATGCCACCTCACTTTCTTCCGTTTGGAAAAAAAGCGTCAGGCGGGAGGCGCCACGGATGTTGTCTTCCTTGATGGACAGGAGCGTGAAATCCTAATCTCAATGGGTGGGATGGGCAACGCATCATGGGCACGCCGTCCACCCACGGGTCAAGGGGGGAGTCATCTTAGTTGATCCTTTTCCTGTGGGTATCCCCATTGCTGATCCATCCAGGCGACGCGCCCTTTGAACCAGTTGATGACGTAGGAGACCGTCCAGCGCCCATCATAAGGGATATCCACCCGAACCGTGTTATTACCCCAAAGCGGCCAGTTTTTGAGGTCATTCACCATCGAATCCCGGTCGATCAGGGCAATCTGGCGCAGGATGATCTTCTTCAGATTGTCAGTTGAGATGATCCCGCTTCCGCGCAGTTCCGCCCATCTTGCGCGCAGTTCGGGACGGAGGCGGCGCGTGAGAATATCCAGAAATCCCGGATCCTGATCGGCGGGGTAACCGCGCTGCGTGATCCACCCGATTTTATTCGGCGCGGCCTGATTGATGTCCTGCCATGCGGACACCCCGAAAGTGCGGTCATGATCAAACGGCCAGATGCTCCACTTCTTCGCATCCCACGTGCCAAGGAAGAAATTATTCTGAAATGAATCATAGGACCCGGTCACATTGACCAGCAAAATATAATCGAGCCATGATTTCAGGTGCAGATATTGATGCATCTCCCTTCGCAACCATGTTTCATCGGCGCGACAGGCCTGGAACCATCTGAACAGCCTTTCGCACGCCGCCTGCACATCGGGGGCTTTTTGCGAGATGTCATCCTGCTCCTCATAATCATCAATCTTGGGGGACTGGATTGACCATCCTGTGCTGTCAAAATCACGATCCCAGAGAGCGGTCATGTGCTCGGCCTGCATCAGGATGTGGTTGCGATTGGCATCGTCCATTAAGTAATCATCGTTCGTAGTGCGTGATCGCCAGACGACGAGTTGTTGGAATTTCCCGTTCCACCATAATTCGCATGGCAGGCCATAGGTGCTGAAGGACGCCGTCAAATGCATGCCCAAATCATGCTTGTCCCAATATTTATAAGCCGACATAGGCGCCAATAGTCGATCAGGGTAGGAATGCATCTGTCGCCACAGCTCGGTTGTGGTGGTTTCTCGCACCATTGTCCGATCCGTGCCGTAACCTTTAAGCGTGATCGTTGAGACGGGCGACCAGTCACCCATTTTTCACATAAAGTTTTTTACCGTTCGAGGGACGCCGCAATTTGAGATTGAAGTTTTTCTTCATTGCTTCCTGGCTCGATTGGCCCTGCACATTGCGCAGGCCAACAGCACTGAAGAGCGGGAGGGTCCCGTCATAAAGGGAGACGGAAACCGGAATATTGGATGCGTTCGGGTCGGAGAAATCGCCATCTATCAGAAAACGCATGACGCGGCGGGGCCAGTCAATCGTGACGGTTTTGAATTCATTGATGGCGGCTGGACTCCTTGTCAAAACGCCGTCATGATCAATATATCCCGTTGTCGGAATTTTGACATCCTTGCTCAAAACCCCAACCTCCCAAATATCAGGTTGGATTCATCAAATCGCGTCAGTGTCACAACGCTGATTGCCCCGGGGCGGCTGTCGATAAACGGTATCCGCCCTTCCACCCAATGCACATTTGAAGGCCATGTCGTTTCACACCCGCCATAGACGGGTTGCTGAATGACAAGCGTCATGGACTGGCGTTCTGCCGGATGGCCTTTTTCCATGGTGAGGGGCGACAACGCCGACATGAAGAGGTGCTTCCCGCGTACCCTCTGTAATATCGGCTTTGTAGCGGAAAAGCTTTGGGTGCAAAGCATCATAAAATGCCAACAGCTTGTCCCGGTAGCTGGCATCAAGATCAAGCAGATCTTCAATGACGCGCTTGACCTTAATATCCGACGTCATCTGCACATTGCCGGACAGGTAGATATTCCTGAAGCGGTTATCTGCCGTTCCCAGATCGGTAAAATCATTAACATCTGGTCCAAGCATACTGCCACGGAAGCTCAGCGTGCCATCTGTCGCCTGCCTGGAGCCGCCACGCGCGACCCATCCGACATCGACGGATTTCGAGTGCGTGACATCATTATTCCAGATAAAGGATGTCGGCGCGCAGAAGTAATTGAGATATTGCCAATTGCCGGAGTTCGGCCTGCCGATCCAGACAGAAGCTGACGTTTTCGGTTTGCCAAAATGTGCGTATCCCCAGCCGGAATAGAGCGCCGCGCCCCATGAATCCGTGTCGAGCGAGGGTGTGTATGTCTCGATGTCGTAAAACCAGTGCCCTCCGACGCCGGTGGGCTTGATGTTGATGTGAGACGTACCGGCGCGTCCGGATGGGTCATTCCAGGTCTGCTGATAACCCTGGCCTATAATCGGCCGTGTAAAACGGCCTGTTACGCCCTGAACCATGCCTTTCACCATGCCAGGCATCGCATCATGGTTCGGGATATAGACGTCGGAAGATTTGAGGGCCCTGTCGACCTCCTCTAACGCTGACCCGGCAGCTTCGATCGCGTCATAGGCCTCGGTGGCGGCATTCTGTGCTTTCTCTTGTGTTTCAGCGGCGAGCTAAGTCATGGAGGCGACGGCGCTGACCAACCCGTCAATGTTCTTCATGACATCCGCCATGGTTGAACGCGTGCGGCCACCATCTCCGGATACAGTATATTCATCGAGGATAAGGCCCTCAGGGGCACAGATATTTGAGTCGGAATTGGACATGATTTACCTCTCACGGCTTTTGAAGAGCCGAATTTCTTGCTTGTTTTTGTGAAGAGCTTCTCAAGGCGGTCACTGCGTTAAAAATTGCGCAGTCTGGCCGCTATCCATGACAAAATGATGCCGACGCGCGGAAAGGCTTCCGTCACGGGTGAATGTCGTGGACGAAACCTGATATCGTCTATCCGATACGGTGCACGGCGATTGTGCCGCCGCCAGGATAGGGGCGCGCGGTGAAGGGCAGGCGCAGGATCATTGTCTTGTTTTTCTGATCAATCGGCGCTGTAAAGTTGAAGAGCTGCGCATTGAGTAATGTGAACTGGTAGCCCTTGCCTTGATCATCGACAATGTTGAACGATATCTGCACTTTCTTCCCGGATTGCCAAAGTTGGATGAGTGCGTCATTGCGGAAGTAAATCTGCGCTTCCAGCGTGACCTTCAATGCGGCAAACTGGATGCCCGCGGCGCCCATCCTGCCGAGTGCCTGATCCTGCGCGGCGCCATTGCGGGTAAGGGTGAGGATCGCGGATTGGACGGCGCCATCATATAACGTTCCGTCAATGGAGAAGGCGTTGAAATTCCCGGCCTCCATAATGCGTGTGGTTGTGGCGGCCGCGACATATTCCAGGTTCGACACGTCTGTCAGCTCAAGATTCGCCCCGATAAAATCCATCTGAATTGTCGGCGTTTGCTGCGCCTGGAAGTTCAGCTGGATTTGCGAGACCATATTGCCGGAAAATAGATGATGGCGATCCGCGATTTTTTTTGCGGAGGGCGAAGGTTTTCCCGACTGAACCATTAACAATTCCGACAGGGGTGTAAGTAAATCCCTGCGGACAGATAATCCTTTCCGTGATCGCCCGATCCGGAAAAACTGCTCGAAAAACGCCCCACCCGCCTAGCGTGAAAATGATAGAGTATCGGTCGACGATCCGTGTTTCCCGATAATTTTGGTTGTGTAAGGCAGGATGAGCGTCGACTCTCCGAGAGCGATTTTGACCAGCCCGTTAACAGGCCAGTTCGACATGACGGAATAATCCTCATATGTTGAAAATTCGAAGGTCTCGTAAGTCAATAATAATGCCGGGAGATGGGCATCATCCGTCGCCTGGTAGGTTGTTGCCTTCCGACCAATCTATCCCCATGATGGCTGCAGTGAAATCATCATAGGTCTCATTGGACAGCAAACCGGAAATTGATCCACTTGTGCTTCGACCGGTGAGGACGGTTTTAGCCTCCTCCGGTATGGCGCTGATTTCGTCAGGTGTCGCAGTGATGTCCTACACGGCGAGTGTTTCACCAGCGTGGCGCAGGCGTCTGAAACCGTCCGAAGGGGCGACACCGAAAACGGATTTCCTGCGCATAATCGAGATGGGTGAGATTAGTTTGTTCACCCGCCGAATAACCAGATGTCGGGCCTGTGATTGCCATGATTATTTTCCTTTTGCAAAAGACCAGGATTTTATAGTTGCCCTGATTCGTCTGGGAGGAGGGCACGATGCGGGCACCGGGAAAAGCTTCGCCTGCTTGCCGCTCAGTCGGGCGTCACAGACTGAGTTCTGAACGGCTTCCGCCGCGCGCGACTTATGATTTCAATGGGCATGGGGGTAAAGGAGGGTATTACGGAGTTCAGAATCGCCGATGGGACTCGTTGACGTCAGACGCTGTTATGACACCCTTTTCAGACGCAAAGTTTTGCGGAATGAGCCGGGTGCATATTCCGAAAACGCATTTTCGACGTCGAAGCCTGACATTTCCCCGACGTTTATCATCGGGGGTGCAAGCCGTTTGGCCATTCATGGAGTGGCCTCGGCTGGATTGACTTTGGCGTTGGAGTAATAGCCCGTAAGGAAGCGCGATGGCCTCGACCGATGAAGGGCGCTGCTATATTTCGGGATCCTGACGCGCAGAGTCGGTTGGTGGCGAGATGGCATCATGACTTCAAAATGAACGGCTTATCGGAGCGATTTACGGGCGCCGAAACGGTAAAATCTGCCTCTGAGGAGGCTTTAACTGTGGTTTTTACGAAATGGCCTCGTTTCGCTATAGAGTACTTCGAAGTCGGAGCAAAGTCAACTCTTCTCATTCCACGATAATCGTCTTATCGCCCTGACAGGATGACTATCGGAGCCGGACAGCAAATCCACGAAATGAAGGTGCGTCTGAGGCGAGGTAAAGGTTCAGGCGGGAATGGCTCAACCCATCGTCTCTAATGCCGTTGGATGAAGGGAACCCAGACTCGCCCGCATGTCCTGAGATTGATGGCTTCAGCCGGTGGCAATTCATTTTTGTCGTTACAAAAAAAGATTGACTTCTGCTTTTAATGTAGCATATATTAAATAATGCGCATCACATTCGATCCCACGAAGCGAGAGAAGACTTTAAGTAAACGAGGCCTCGATCTCCGGGATGCCGCGTCGGTGTTATCGGGTCGGACAGAGACCGTTGGACATACGCGTTTTGATTATGACGAGCCCCGCTTCATCACCGCCGGGCATTTGTCAGGATGTCTTGTCGTGATCGTATGGACACCAGGGGTCAATCGCGGCGCATTATTTCAATAGGGTATGCACATGAGAAAGAAACAAAGCTCTGGTCAGCCCGAATGGCGTGACCCGGACGAAGCGCCCGAACTCACGGACGCTTTTTTCGACGCCGCGACCATTCGCGACGGGCCTCGCATCGTCCGCCGCGGTCGCCCGCGTCAGGAGACAACAAAAACTCAGGTCACGTTGCGCCTGGACGCGGACATCGTCGAGACCTATCGCCAGCAAGGCCCGGGCTGGCAGTCACGCATCAACGCCGCATTACGCGCAACGCTGGAGCGTTGAGTGGGACGGATGGCAGAGCAATTTTGACCCAGTTTTAATGAGGCATGGATTTATTCGGAAATTCAGATCAGCGTTACAAATCCATACGGGGTCGAAAGACTAGCATATTTCGGGCAATTTGAAGGTCGGGGCAGGGATATTATTTTGCAATAATATCAACCACTTAAATTGTCTAGCTGCCTGACTGAACTGATACAGAGTCGATGATTGAGGTGACTGAGTGTCTAACCTTTCTGCTGACTCTTTGAGAAATATATGGATTTTGTGCAGTATGGAGGTCCGGGCGGGAATCGAACCCACATTGACGGATTTGCAGTCCGCTACATAGCCATTCTGCCACCGGACCTCGGCTGTGGCGCTTATATCTCTTTATCTCCCGTCACACGTCAAGGGCAAAACGCGTTGATAGTGGTGGGGGCGCCTTTTTCGTTTTCCTAATGTTGCGGGCGTAGTATGGTCCCTGTCTCGCTATGGTGGGTTGCTTTGTAGCTGGTTATGCTGGGTGACGGACATAGGGGCACGACAGGATCATGGTGCGTACGGTAAAGCCGACCACGTCAATTAGTGTTGGACTTCTGGCAATATGGCAGCTCAGGGACCGCGCTGGGGCAGACATATGATGGCGCGGGTTCACCGAAATTCATTCCCCATACATTGCAGGAAGCCCTCGCATCGGCCTACCTCACAAATCCGACTTTGCAGCAGGAGCGCGCCAAGCTTCGTGCAACAGATGAGCAGGTGCCGGAGGCCCTCGCGGGATGGCGCCCAACTATTCAGCCCAATCTCGCAGGCAGCTATTATAAGGGTTTCAATGCTTACGGGGCGCAGTCTGCGTCACCCGGTTCCCCATTTGGCACACCAGCGTCGAACCGTTCCTACGCAACGCCAGGTTATTCCGCCGGTGTGGCCATTCAGCAGCCGATCTATCAAGGTGGCAAGACCACAGCGAAAACCCACCAGGCTGAGAATACCGTCCGTGCAGAGCGCGCGCAGCTTATCGCGACAGAGCAACAGGTTTTTCTCGATACAGTCGATTCTTATATCGGCGTGGTGCAGGCGGAGCAGCTTCTTCAGATCAACATGAATAATAAGCGCGTCCTCTCACAACAGCTTGAGGCGACGCGTATCCGTTTCCGCGATGGTGAAATCACCAAGACGGATGTCGCGCAGGCTCAGGCCGCCGTGTCCTACGCTGAAGCGAATCTGCGCAATGCGGAGGGCAGTTTGCAGGCGGCGCAGGCGACCATCTTCAGGTCGTGGGCATCATCCCCCGCCGCACCAAACCTTAAAGCGCCGCAACCTCTGATCATTCCGTTAAAAAACGAAGCTGAAATCGTGCGCATGGCTGGGGAAAACAGCCCGAACGTCATCAACTCTCTTTTCACCCAGGCGGCGAAGCGGGACGCTTTTTCGGTCGCGATGTTGGCGCTGATGCCGCAGATTTCCGCGACGGCGGCCTATCAGCGAGTCAAAAATCAGGGTTATGGCAGTTTCGAAATCGACAATAAATACGCCTTGCTGACATTATCCCTCCCGATTTATCAGGGTGGCGCGGAATATGCGGCTGTGCGCGAGGCTCGGCAAGAATATCTGGCGGCGCGCCGCGCAACCGATGTCGAACGTCGTCGCACCGCGCAGCTTGCCTCGGCAAACTGGCAGCAGATGCGCGCTTATCGCGACTCTCTCACCAGTAACCGTGAGGCGATTTATGCCAACGTGGTCGCCTTAGACGGGATTGAGCAGCAGGCCGTTGTGGGTACAGCGACGACATTCGCCGTTCTGCAGCAGCAGACGCTTTTACAATCCCAGACGGTCCTTATCCAGAATCTCGCCGGGCTCGTGAAATCATCCTATACGGTTGCCGCCGCGATCGGACGCTTGACAGCCTCTGACCTTAAAATCAATGTGCCCCTGTATGACGAGAAGGCCTATTACAAGGCCGTACGGCACAAATTATGGGGTATCAGCGACGTCGCCACCCAGCAGCCAGGCCGTTAATGGCGTCAGGCCCCGTGCTTCAGGCCGAATTCTGATCAGCCCGCACCCCATATTAACGCTTTATCCATCCCGACACCGGTTTGCAGGGTGCCATAAACGGGTTTTTTTTGCTATGGGCTCGCTGTGACGTCGCCCACTCTATAGGTATGCCATGCTGGACAAATCCTTTAATCCTCCCAAATTTGAAGCGCGCCTTTACAAGGAATGGGAGGATGCCGGGTTCTTCAGAGCGGACCCCGCAAAAGACGGAGTAGCCTTCACCATTATGTTTCCGCCGCCGAATGTGACAGGTTCTCTCCATTTCGGCCACGCGCTTAATTTTGCACTTCAGGACATCATCATCCGTGCAAAGCGTATGGAAGGGCGCAATGTGCTTTGGCAAGCCGGTACGGACCATGCCGGCATCGCCACACAACTCGTTGTTGAGAAAGCGCTTGCAGAGGAGGAACGCTCCCGCACGGCGCTCGGCCGCGAGGCGTTTCTGCGCCGCGTTTGGGACTGGAAAGAAACTTACGGTGGCACGATCGTCTCCCAGCTTCGCCAGCTCGGCGCCTCGGCGGACTGGACGCGTGAGCGCTTCACGATGGATGACGGCCTTTCCCGCGCCGTGCGGGAGGTTTTCGTCACGCTTTATGAGCAGAAACTGATTTATCGAGATCGGAGGCTCGTCAATTGGGACCCGGTCTTCGGCACGGCGATATCCGATCTTGAGATCGAGAACCGGGATGTCAACGGTTCCATGTGGCATATCGCCTACCCGCTGAAAAATGGCGGGCAGATCACTGTTGCCACGACACGACCTGAAACGATGCTCGCTGATATGGCGGTCGCGGTGCATCCCGACGATGCGCGTTACCGCGAGATGATCGGCCAGACCATTATCCTGCCGCTTGTCGGGCGCGAGATCACCATCGTCGCGGACACGTACTCCGACCCTGAAAAAGGGACGGGGGCGGTGAAAATCACCCCGGCGCATGACTTCAATGATTTCGTGCTCGGACGGCGTCACAACCTCGCCATGCCGAGTATTTTCGATGCGCGTGCGGCCGTCTCCCTTGACGAAATCGCGGGTGATCTGCGCGACATACCGGATGTCACAGACACCGCTTTCGTCAGGAGGCTGAAGGGCGTTGATCGCGTCGAAGCGCGCAAGCTGATCGTCGCAAAATTGGAGGAAATGGGTTTCCTCATCAAAGTGGAACCGCACCGCCTGAGCATACCGCATGCCCAGCGAGGTGGCGCCGTGGTGGAGCCACGCCTGACGACGCAATGGTTCTGCGATGCTGAGACGCTGGCACAACCCGTCATTCAGGCTGTCGAGGATAAATCCGTCAGGTTTGAGCCCCAGCAATGGGAAAACACGTTCTTTGCCTGGATGCGGGATATCCAGCCCTGGTGCATTAGTCGCCAATTATGGTGGGGGCATCGCATTCCGGCATGGTATGGCCCTGATGGCACGGTCTTCGTAGCGCATGACGACGTGGGCGCGTGCCGGAAGGCCCGCGCGCATTATGGTCGTGACGTGGCTTTGACTCAGGATGAAGATGTGCTGGATACCTGGTTCAGCTCCGCTTTATGGCCCTTCTCAACACTTGGCTGGCCGGAGCAGACGGCGGAGCTGGCACGATATTACCCGACCAGCGTGCTTCTGACCGGCTTTGATATCATCTTCTTCTGGGTAGCCCGCATGATGATGATGGGGCTGCATTTTACGGGAAAAGCGCCTTTTGAAACGGTCGTCATTCATGGGCTTGTGCGTGACGAACACGGCCAGAAAATGTCAAAAAGCAAAGGTAACGGGCTGGACCCGCTGGAGCTGATCGCGGAGTATGGCGCGGATGCGACGCGCATGGCGATCTGCGCGCTGGCGGGGCCGGGTCGCAATATTCGCTTTGGGCGCAAGCGCGTCGAGGATTATCGCAGCTTCATCACGAAATTATGGAATGCGGCGCGTTTCTGCGAAATGAATGGCGTCAAGGCTGACCCGGCTTTTGACCCCGCTGCGGCGCAGACCCCTTTGGCAAAGTGGCTCCTTACAGAGGCTGATATGGCCTTAGGTGCGGCGCAGCAGGCGCTTGATCATTATCGTTTCGATGAATATGCGGGGCAGGCTTATCGCTTTGTCTGGAATATTTTCTGCGATTGGTTCCTCGAATTTGCGAAGCCCTTCTTTACAGGTGAAGATGCTAATGCGCGGGGGGGGATCCAGGGCGTTGCGTCTTACGTTCTGAGCAGAATCCTCACCATATTGCACCCGGTTATTCCATTCGTCACCAGTGTGCTATGGGAAAATCTCGGCCATCAAAATGCATTGCCCTCTGAAGCCTGGCCGAAATTCACGGAAAATGCGCAAAGCGACCCGTCTATTGAAGAAGTCCGATGGATTATCGCGCTCATCTCAGAAATCCGGGCCTTGCGGGCGGAGATGAACGTGCCGGCGGGCCAGAAGATCGCGGCGTTTCTGCAGGAAGCGGATGCGGGAATTTCGGCACGCATCAAAGCGTGGCGCCCCGTCGTTGAGAGAATGGCACGGCTTGAGACGATCGACATGCTTTATAGTGCACCGCCTGCCTCGGCCGCACTCAGCGTCCTGCAGGGCGCAACGTTGGTCATGCCCCTTGAGGGTCTGATCGACGTGACCGCTGAGAAAAATCGCGTGGGTAAGGAAATTGAAAAAGCGCGCAGTGAACTAGAGAAGGTCGAGAAGAAGCTCGCCAATGCGGCTTTCGTCGAGCGCGCGAAACCTGAAGTCGTTGAGGAAAATCGCGCCCGCGCGGCGAGCTTTGCGAATGATATTGCCCGTCTCGAAAAAGCCGTGGCCCGCCTGAACCCGATCAACTGACGCGCGGGCAGGTCGCCATGTGCGAGAGACCTCATGGTCTCCCTTCACATTAAGTGTGCCCTGCTTTTAATCGCGTCTTGGTGAAGGGGTGAGGGCGGTGACATCCCGCACCGCACCATGCGCGGCACTCGTCGTCATGGCAGCATAGGCTTTCAACGCACCCGAAACATGGCGGGAACGCTCGGCCGTCCAGGCCGCGGGACCGCGCGCCTCCATACGCGCCCGGCGCTCGGCGATGATTGCGTCACTCAATAGGGCCTTCATCCGGCGCTGCGGAATATCGATTTCGATCTGGTCGCCTTCTTCCAGCAAAGCAATCAGCCCCCCTTCAGCCGCTTCGGGCGAGATATGGCCGATTGACAGGCCCGAACTCCCCCCCGAAAACCGTCCATCCGTGATCAGGGCGCAGGTTTCTGCGAGGTTCTTGGATTTAAGATAACTGGTCGGGTAAAGCATTTCCTGCATACCCGGCCCGCCGCGCGGCCCTTCATAGCGGATGATCACCACATCCCCATGCGTAATTCGCCCACCGAGAATGGCGGAGACAGCATCTTCCTGACCATCAAACAGGCGCGCCGGGCCGGAGAAAGTGAAAAGCCGGTCCGCAACACCTGCCGTTTTGACGATGGCCCCGTCTTCCGCCAGATTTCCGTAAAGCACAGCGAGCCCCCCATCCTGGGAAAAAGCATGGGCGTGATCACGTATGACGCCGTGACTCCGGTCAAGGTCAAGGCTGTGATAGGAGCTCGCCTGCGAGAAGGCCTGCGCACTGCGCACCCCGCCCGGCGCGGCGAGGAAACGCTTTTTGGCGGCTTCATGACCATTAATGATGTCCCACTTCGCAAGACTTTCCGCCATGG
Source organism: Acetobacteraceae bacterium (assembly GCA_039613835.1). Classification (NCBI taxonomy): domain Bacteria; kingdom Pseudomonadati; phylum Pseudomonadota; class Alphaproteobacteria; order Acetobacterales; family Acetobacteraceae; species Acetobacteraceae bacterium. Next base: position 593,288 of record CP154827.1, read on the forward strand.
TCGGCGCGTGGACGGTCAGGGCCTCCCGGTGGATCAGCCCCGCGCGATCAAGCTCCCCCAAAATGGCGGGCACGCCGCCTGCGCGGTGGACATCTTCCATATGCACATCCGCTTTAGCGGGGGCGACTTTGCAGATATTGGGCACGAGGCGGGAGAGGCGATCAATATCCTGCATGTGGAAATCAACTTCCCCCTCCCGTGCGGCGGCGAGGAGGTGAAGCACCGTATTGGTTGAGCCCCCCATGGCGATATCGAGGCTCATCGCATTTTCGAAAGCCTGTTTATTCGCGATGGTTCGGGGTAGAGCGCGACCATCATCCTGCTCATAATAACGTTTGGCCAGATCGACGATCACATGCCCGGCCTGCACAAAAAGCTCTCGCCGTGCCGCATGGGTCGCGAGGAGACTGCCATTACCGGGAAGGGAAAGACCCAATGCCTCGGCCAAGCAATTCATGGAATTTGCGGTGAACATACCGGAGCAGGAGCCACAGGTCGAGCAGGCCGCCTCCTCAATCGCGGCGGAGTCCGCGTCGGATACATTGGGGTTGGCCGCAGCGACCATGGAGTCAACGAGGTCCAGCGCATGATTAATGCCAGGTCGGTTCAACTTGCCGGCTTCCATCGGCCCGCCAGAAACGAAAATAATGGGGATATTGAGTCGCAGGGCGGCCATTAGCATGCCCGGCGTGATTTTATCGCAATTACCGATGCAGACAAGTGCATCGGCACAATGCGCATTGACCATATATTCAATGGAATCGGCAATCAGCTCGCGGGATGGCAGGCTGTAAAGCATCCCGCCATGGCCCATCGCGATCCCGTCATCAATCGCGATCGTATTAAACTCCCGCGCGATGCCCCCGGCTTCCGCCACGGCTTCCGCCACGATCTGCCCGAGATCGCGCAGATGAACATGGCCAGGCACAAATTGCGTAAAGGAATTGGCGATGGCGATCAGCGGCTTGTCAAAATCCGCATTCGTCATTCCCGTCGCGCGCCACAGGGCACGTGCGCCGGCCATGTTGCGGCCATGAGTGGTGGTGCGGGAGCGATAGACGGGCATGAGGAATCCTCGGCGATGTCTCCTCGCTGAATTGATCAAACCAGCCAGGCAGGGCATATCATGATGACGTTTGACGCTGATAATACCGTCACCGCCATGAAGCAAGTCACATCCGATTTAACTCTTGTAAGGTGCAGGGCGGATGGCGCTATCCTTGCATTGGATTGAGAGAGGCTGAGGGAGGGGTGGATGCGCCGATCTGAAATTGCGTTATTCGGGAATGGTTGTTTCTGGTGCACCGAAGCGATTTTCCAGAAGCTGAAGGGTGTTGAAAGCGTGCTGCCAGGTTATGCGGGCGGACATATGGCGCACCCTGACTACAAATCCGTCTGCACGGGTGAAACGGGTCACGCGGAAGTCCTGCAGGTCGTTTTTGATCCCGATGTCATCTCTTACCGTCAGCTTCTTCAGATTTTCTTTCTGACGCATGACCCGACCCAGCTTAATCGACAGGGGAATGATGTCGGCACGCAGTATCGCTCCGTCATCTTTGCCCTCACGCCGGAGCAGCGCGTGACGGCGGAGGCCGCTTTGCAGGAGGCGAAATCTCCCGAATTATGGGGCCCGGATGTGGTTACGGAGATCAGCGGCCCCGCCCGTTTCTGGGAAGCGGAAGCCTCTCATCATGATTTTTTCGCGCGGAACCCTTCGAACGCCTATTGCAATGCGGTCGTCGCGCAAAACTGCAAAAAGCGCGACGGCAATTCATGTCTCTCATGCGTGACGATGTTTGAGGCCGCGTCTCGCTTTAATCCGGGTCAATGAGTCGGAACTGATCTGTCTCTTCATCGAAATCATAAAGGTCCCCATACCGGCCCCAATTAATGGTCGTCTGTAATGTCTGTGCGGCGTAGGAGGAGGACATCGTCTCCCGCATGGCTTCAAGGAAGGTGCTCTTTTCAATAACGTGAGAGGGCGCCTCATCCAGAGCCGCGCGGATCTGTCGGATGAGCGGGACGGTATGGAGGAGGCTGATCCCGATCATATCCTTGCGCCCGTCATGATCGCTTAAAACAAAGCGGCTTCCGAGGTCAGTCAGGATGATGTCGCCATCTTCCAGCTCCGCCAGCCCAAGAAGATGGAGAGAGTCGCTGATCGCGAAGAGATCATCCAGCGACATTTGCAGGTTTGTTGCAAGCGGCGGTAAATCCGCGCGCCCATTGAATGGCTCCGCCGCGACAGCCTCCAGCAACCCGACGAGAAGCGTGACCGGTGCGGGCAGAACAACCGAAGGCGGTGCTTCCATTTTCTGGAGCCCCGATTCTTCCGCTGGCAATTCAGCCTCGGAGACGATCGGCGTGCGGCGCGTCAGGATCGTGTAAATATGGTCGACAAAACCCTGATAGGCCATGTCATTCCGATTACGGGGATGCATAAAAGGCACTTCAAGCTCATGCTCGATCTGCCCCGGATTGGATGAGAAAAGCAGAATGCAATCACAGAGGAGGACGGCCTCCTCAATATTATGCGTGACGATCAGGATTGAGTGGGTGGGCAGGCGCTTTTCCGTCCAGAGGGAAATCAGATCGGTGCGGAGATTCTCCGCGCTGAGGACGTCGAGATCCGCAAAAGGCTCATCCAGTAGCAGAACCTCCGGCCCCATCACGAGGGAGCGCGCAAGACTGGCGCGCAGCAACATGGATTTCGATAATTCATGCGGCATCGCGTTTTCATAGCCACCCAACCCGATGAGGTCGATCATGCGTTGTGCCCGCGTCTCACATTCCGGCGGCGGGAAACGCTGAGCCCGCAAACCGAGCATCACATTCTCCACGACGGATAACCACGGGAAGAGGGCGAATGACTGCAAGACGATGCCGATATGCAGCGTCGGCCCGTTAAGCGCCTGATCTTTCCAGTAAATATTTCTGGCAGTGGGGGGTCAGCCCCGCCGCGATCCGCAGGAGGGAAGATTTCCCCGACCCGGCACGGCCGACAATGCCCACAATTTCATCAGGATAGAGGTCAAAGCTGATATCTTCCAGGAGGGAGATATCAGCTTTGACCTTCATTATGAAAGGTTTTGCTGCAATCGCGAATGGAGAGAAGCGGTTCCGTCATGATGTTTTCTCACCTTCATCCTCAATTCGGCAAAAGGACGCTGATATGATGGAGCGTACGCGCATCAGGCCGCCTCCGAATGGTCTTGTTCAATCAGGCGGACACAGAGCCACGCGGTGGCGGTCACGAGCATGAAGAGTATCAAGGTCACGGCCACATCTCCGCGCGTAACGGCCTGGATCAGATCGACGCCTAAAGCGGGAGCATGGGCAGGGGCGTAGAGGGCCCACGATCAATTCCGCCAGAAGGGCGTTATGCCACCCCATCACCACGCTGTGGACCAGGTTCTGACGTAGTGAGGGTGTGACACAGGGCAGAAACACTTTCCGCCACCATAAGATACCGCGCATATTGAGATTACGCGCAACCTCCAGCAGATCGGTCGGGAATTGCTGAAAGGCCTCAAAACAATGCACCGCAATCCCCGCCTGGGTTGAGAGAAAAACGAGCAGAAGCGTCAATGTCAAAGGCGGGAAATCATATGTGGGGAGAAGATCCGATAAAAATGCAAAGACAAGAAATGTGGGGAAGAGCATCCAGAATTTCAGAAGCCGGGGGACCGGCCGTTGCGACGCGACCCGTCTGCGCATCAAAACACTCAGAGGCAGCCAGATCGCCAGCGCGATGGCCGATGCCAGCAGGACAATGAACGCCGTTTCGGCGAGGGAAGCAAAAATCTCGAGCGGGATATGGAAGGCGGGAAGCGCAACCCTGTTAAACTCGATCATCAACCCGAAAATCACGATCAATATCGCGGGAAGCAGCTTCGCACGCGTGGGCGGCGTGAGATGATGTGTCAGGTCAGGGTGTTGTGCCACTTTCGTGCGCCGCAAACGCCGATTGGCGAGGGAAAGCGCCCGACGATGCAGAAATTTCAAGAAAAGGCTGGAGGCCAATCTGCGATGGAAGAAACTGTAAAAACGACTTTCCTCCGTAAGTGCGGCGGCTTGAAGCCGGAAGCGCTGTGATCAGTGTCGCGCCGGGTTGATCACCGTCCATTCGAAACAGAGCACAATGATGGCGGTGGCGATCAAAGCGCCAACCCAGATTGTTGCGCGGCCTTCCGCAAAGCCATTCCGCAGCAAGCTGCCCAGTCCCAGCGACATGACATGACTTTCCCGGTGTGAAAGAATGAATTCATCGCCGATCAGGGTCAGCCAAGCCAGAGGCATGGCTGCACCGAACGCGGCAATAATGCCGGGCGTCAGGATGGGGCCTTGCACCGCCAGAACATCTGCCAACGCGTCAATCCCAATGCCCGGCAGAGTTCGACCAGGGCGGGGGGGGGTGCTTCCGCCGCCGAGACGCGCGATACATAGCCGATCTGGACGGCGAAACTCGTGGCGGTGGTAAGGATAATCGCGAGATCATAATTGATGAAGGCGAAAACCGCGATCAACCCGATAAAGGGCGCACAACGCTGGAGGTCAAGCAGTGCCGACAGCGTCACACCCATAATATGGCGTCGCCGCGTCAATGATGTCAGGATGAAGGAGATGGGTAGGCTGATAAGAAGCGCCATGACCCATGCGCAGAAGCGTGACGAGGAAGGCGGAGAAGACCTCAAGCCCCTCCGCATCTATCGGGACGGCATTTTCCGGCGGTAAGGAGGCTGTTGCCGGGTCGTCCATGCAAGCAAAGAGAACGAGATGATGAAAAGCGCCACCGCCCATAAAAATCCGAGAAGCGAATCCGCCTTGAATCTCGATCGGTGCGCTTCCATCAGCTTTTACCGTTCTCCCGGTTGACATCACGTCATGGTTTCAATGCGCGGCGCCTGTGCTCCCGAAGCCCCCTTCGCCACGTAAAGTCTCGTCGAGAGTCGACACTTCCTGCCATTCCAGACGCGTCACGGGTGCGACGATGCCCTGCGCGATCCGCATCCCGCGTGAGATAACAAAACTCTCCGCGCCGAGATTGATCATGATGACTTTGACCTCACCCCGATAATCCTCATCAATCGTGCCGGGTGTGTTCGGCAAAGTGATGCCGTTTTTGAGCGCAAGGCCGGAACGCGGGCGAATCTGCAATTCGTATCCGCGCGGCAATGCCAGTTTAAGGCCCGTAGGGATCAATGCGCGCGCGCCCGGCGCGAGGACAACATCCGCCTCAATCGCCGCGATAAAATCAAACCCGGCCGCGCCGTCACTGGCGTAACGTGGCAGGCCTAGCCCCGCCGCATGTGGCAGCCGCACGACGCGCACCTTGAGGCTGCTTATCATGTCTTGAGTTACAGGCATGGAAGATCTCATATTGAATGGGAAGTTCTGGCACGAACCGCCTTGACCGCGCGCTGCACGAGACGCGCAGCCACCTCCTCCTTCGGGAGATGGGGCCAGGTCTCGGTGCGCGTTTCATCAATGATCATGACGGTATTATCATCCTGCCCGAAAGGAGCATTCTGCGCATCGACACCGTTCGCGACAATCCAGTCGCAATTTTTCCGGGTGCGTTTCTGCGCCGCATTCTCCTGAATATCATCAGTTTCCGTCGCGAAACCAATGACGAGAGAGGACCGCGACGGGCCTGGTTGTGAAATCACGGCCAAAATATCGGGGTTTCTGACCAAAGCGAGTTGCAGACGCTCTTCCTCACCCTTTTTCAACTTATGCGCCGAAGGTGTTTCGAGGCGCCAATCCACCACGGCAGCGACGCAGACAGCGATATCGACCGGGCCAACATGTTGGCACGCATAAAGCATTTCTTCCGCTGTGGTCACATGGATGCGCGCGACATCTTCAGGGGCAGGGAGTGATGTCGGACCACTCACCAGCGTGACATGCGCTCCGCATTGCGCGAAGGCGGCCGCAATCGCGTAACCTTGCTTGCCGGATGAGCGATTGGCGATGTAGCGGACCGGGTCAATGGCCTCATGGGTCGGCCCGGCCGTGATAAGTACGCGCAGGCCGCTGGCAATGTCCGAAACCTTATCCGCGCCGGTCTCACGGATGATCTGCACGAGTTTTTCCGGTTCAACGGCGCGGCCCGGGCCATATTCGCCACAGGCCATGTCGCCTTCCTCCGGCCCGATAAAGCGCACGCCGCGCGCCGTCAGGGCCTCGACATTCTGCTGCGTTGCCGGATGGTTCCACATGCGATGATTCATCGCCGGCGCGACATAGATTGGCTTGTCTGTGGCGAGGAGGATGGTTGAGGCGAGATCATCCGCGAAACCATGCTGCATTTTGGCAAGGATGTTGGCGGTCGCGGGATAGACCACGATCATATCGGCGTCACGGCTCAGGGCGATGTGCCCGATACGACCTTCTTCCGTCGGGGAAAAAAGCGCGGTGTGCGGTTCCGTGCCCGCCAACGCCTGTACGGAAAGCGGCGTCACAAATTTGAGGGCGCCCTCCGTCAGTATCACACTAACGTGATGGCCCTCTTTTTTGAGCAGGCGGATCAAAGTCAGCCCCTTATAGGCGGCGATTCCTCCTGTGATGATGAGGAGAATGCGTTTCGGCATGTTTACAGGTGCCAACCCGTATGAATCGCGGCGATACCGCCCGTCAGATTCTGATATTTTACGCGTTCAAATCCGGCCTCCCGCATCATGTCGGCCAGCGTCTCCTGATCCGGGAAGGTGCGGATGCTTTCTGCGAGATATTGATAGCTTGCCGCATCCTTCGCGATCGTCTGACCCATGCGCGGCAAGACCTTGAAAGACCACAAATCATAAATTGTGGACAGGACAGCGACTTCAACATGGGAAAATTCGAGGCAGCAGAAACGTCCACCGGGCTTCAAGACCCGAAATGTCTCGGCCAGCACCGCATCCTTCTGCGTGCAATTGCGCAGCCCGAAAGCCATGGCGACGCGGTCCACGCTGCAATCTGGCAGGGGAATTGCCTCCGCATCCACGACGCAGAACGACATTCTGCCCGTCAGCCCGCGCTCAGCCGCGCGCTCCTCCCCCACACAGAGCATCGATTCGTTGATGTCCGTCAATATGGCGGGGCCACCGCCATGGCGCAGCCAGCCGAAGGAGATATCACCCGTGCCACCAGCCAGATCAAGCAGTGTCATATCGGGCCGTGGCAGGAGGGACCGGATGAAAATGGACTTCCAGATACGGTGAATGCCGAGTGACATCACGTCATTCATGACATCATAGCGCTTCGCGACACTGTCAAACACACCGCGCACAAGGAGTTTCTTCTCGTCCTTGCGAACGCTGCGGAAACCGAAATCCGTCACATCATCATCAAGCGTGCCGATGGGCGGGGGCGTATCATGTGCAGATATCTCTCTCATAAGTGTCTTTAATATCGTGTTGCGCGCCCGGATGCCAGTGCTATATAGAAAGCCCCTGGCAGGGCCGGCGGATCGCGACGCTCGTTCAGGGTCGGGCTGTGCGGTTCATCAAGCCCTCACGGCATCTCTTCTTTTCAAGACGGGTCATTAAAAAGTGCCGGAACTTCCTGAAGTTGAAACAATCTTACGGGGCATTGCGCGACGTGTCCTGAAATCGCGTATCCAATCCATGGACGTCATCCGCGCGCCGGTTTGCGCCGCGTGATTGACCCTCATTTCTCTGCACGCCTCGCCGGTGCCTGCGTGACAAAGCTGATGCGCCGCGGAAAATACATGATTATGAGGTCGGATCGGGGAGACAGCATCATCGTGCATCTTGGCATGTCCGGTCGCTTTGTTCTCGCTGACACGGATGCGGCGCTTGCCCGCCACACGCATGTGATTTTCCATTTTCCCGATGGTTTGCAGTTGCGCTTCGTCGATCCGCGTCGTTTCAGCGCAATTGACCTGATGTGAACGGAGGATGAGGGGAGTTGGCCGTCTCTCGCCCTTTTGGGGCCGGAGCCGCTCGGTGCGGATTTTTCCCCGGATTATCTTTCCGCCGCCATTTCTCAAAAATCCTCCGCGATCAAAACCATTTTGCTGGATCAACGTGTCGTGGCCGGGCTCGGGAATATTTATGTCTGCGAGATACTCTTCCGTGCGCGGGTCAATCCATTCACGAAAGGGCGTGACCTTACCGCTAAGAATATCTCCCATATCGTCAGGGAAACGCATCAAGTGCTGGCGGCGGCGATTGCGGCGGGGCCTCGACATTACGGGATTATGTTGGCGCTGATGGAGAGAATGGCGGGTATAAGGACCTGCACCTTGTCTATGACCGCGACGGGCAGGACTGCCCCCAATGTGCCCGCCAGTCGCGCAAAGGCGTGATCCGCCGGGCCGTGCAGGGGGGACGTTCCAGTTTTTACTGCCCTCTTTGCCAGGAAGCACGATGAGATCGCGATTTAGGTAAGAGAACACTTGACCTGCGCCGTGAGACTGGATAAATTGGTACCGAAACATCGGTGTTTCGAAAATCGTCACAGGAAGGACGGCATTCGGGGAATCGTCACTGGGTCAACCGGCCAATAGCAGGACAGGGCTGAAAAGAGAACATGGCTAACACCGCATCCGCGCGCAAGCGCATCCGCCAGAATGAGCGTCGCCGCGCGCGAAACGTGGCACGCGTCTCCCGTGTGCGCACCTTCGTGAAAAAAGTCGAGACGGCGATTCTGGTCGGTGACAAGGACGCTGCGCGTGAGGCTCTGCGTGCGGCGCAGCCGGAGATGCAGCGCGCTGTCGGCAAGGGTGTTGTCTCCCTCGATACAGTGTCACGCAAATTGTCCCGCCTGTCGGCGCGGATCAAGGCGCTGGCCTCCGCCTAAACGCCTTCAGCCCGGCGAAGGGGCTTTATGATGCCCGTAGAAGCGAGCAACATCTTCCCGGATGTGCTCGCTTTATTTTTGACCCCTTAAGAAAAAATTCAACTTTTTTCGCGAGGCTTGTCCCTCCACGGCGGCTTTCATAGATTTCTGTTTTTCTGAAAATTGTCGTGCACGGGTCCGGTTCCTGATGCAAAACAGTGCAACGGGTCAGCATGGCAATGTCCGAGGTTCATATGGCGGAAGAGGGTCCAGGCAAGGTACAGGCGGAGACCTTCAACTGCGTCGAAGGCTCAACGAAAGAGCTTGCGGAACAATGGCTTAAAGTGCGTGAGCGCCTGCGTGCCGAGATCGGGGATGTTGAGTATAAAACGTGGTTGCTGCAAATCGTCCTCGGCCCGCTGGAGGAAGATGAGATCACGCTTTTCCTGCCGACGCGCTTTCTGAGGGACTGGATTCGCGGCCAGTATGGTGACCGGCTCGAAGCTTTATGGCGCGCTGAAAATGCGCTCGTCCGGCGCGTTGAATTACAGGTTGTCCGTCCGGCAAGCGCCGTCACAACAGCGGAACCCGTACCCGACTCGACACTTGCCGCTTCAGCGCCGCGGGATCGCGCTGAGGCGGGCGAGGAAAATCCTTCCGGCCCGGGCCCGGAAGCACAGCACGATCTCGCGGCCCCGCTGGACCCGCGATTCACCTTCTCCACCTTCGTGGTCGGCAAACCGAATGAATTTGCCTATGCGTGCGCGCGGCGCGTGGCCGAGAAACCCTCCAGCCTCGGCTTCAACCCCCTCTTCCTTTATGGTGGGGTCGGGTTGGGAAAAACCCACCTGATGCACGCCATCGGCTCGGAATTGACGCAGGCAGGGGGTGTTTCCGTCGCCTATATGTCAGCCGAAAAATTCATGTACCGCTTCATCGCGGCGATCCGCTCCCAATCGACGATGGAGTTCAAGGAGCATCTCCGTAGTGTCGATGTGCTGATGATCGATGACCTGCAATTCCTGATCGGTAAAGACAACACGCAGGAAGAATTTTTCCATACTTTCAATGCCTTGGTGGATGCGGGTCGTCAAATTGTCGTCAGCGCGGATAAATCACCGTCAGATCTTTCCGGGCTGGAGGATCGCCTGCGCACAAGGCTAGGATGCGGCATGGTGGCGGACATCCATGCAACGACGTTTGAACTGCGCATCTCCATTCTGGAGGCCAAGACGCAGGCTTCCGGCGTTGTCGTGCCGGGTAAGGTGCTTGAGTTTCTCGCGCATAAAATCACCTCCAATGTGCGTGAGCTTGAAGGCGCGCTGAACCGCCTCATCGCTCATGCCAATCTCTTCGGCCGTCCTGTAACGCTCGAAAACACGCAGGATGTGCTGCATGACATCCTCAAAGCACATGACCGGCGCGTGACGATTGAGGAGATCCAGCGAAAAGTGGCGGAGCATTGGAATATCCGCCTGACGGACATGTCCTCAGCCCGGCGCGCGCGGGCCGTGGCGCGGCCCCGACAGGTTGCGATGTTCCTCGCGAAGCATCTCACCAGCCGATCCCTGCCGGAAATCGGGCGTAAATTCGGTAATCGTGATCATACCACGGTGATGCACGCCGTCTCCCGCGTTCAGGAATTGATGGAGCGTGATGTCGCCTTTGCGGAAGATGTTGAGCTTTTGAAACGTATGTTGGAAGGGTAGGCTTTCACCACGCTTCTTGCTCTGCTAATCTCATTTTGTCGTGTTTCGACTGTGGCCAGGGGTTCCGAGATCTCATGAAATTTCAAGCTGAAAGATCTTCTTTGATCAAAGCGCTCGCACACATTCAGAGCGTTGTTGAGCGGCGGAATACCGTGCCGATCCTCGCCAATGTCATGATTGAGTACAGTAATGGCCGCATCCATCTGACAGCTACAAATATGGAGATTTTGCTGGTAGAAGTGCTGGAGGCGGAAGGCACGCAGGATGGCGCTGTTACTGTCGCCGCCAGCGTGCTTTATGAAATCGTCCGCAAGCTCCCCGATGATGTCGCGATTGAGCTGGAACATGCAGGCGGGACGGCCCCTCTGGCCCTGCGCGCCGGGCGTTACGTGACCAGCCTTAACGTCCTGCCGGTTGAAGATTTCCCGACGATGGTGACGGGGGATCTCTCCCATAATTTCAAACTCCCCTCCGCCTCCCTGCGTCGCCTGATCGACCGAACACGCTTCGCCGTCTCGACGGAGGAAACACGCTATTACCTCAATGGTATCTACCTTCACATCGCGGATGTTGACGGCAAGCCCGCCTTGCGCGCGGTCGCGACGGACGGGCATCGTCTTGCACGGACGGAAATCCCGGCCCCTCGAGGCGCGCCAGGTATGCCGGGTGTGATTATCCCCCGAAAAACCATCAGTGAATTGCGCAAGCTGCTCGATGAGGATGGGAGTGATGTGCTGATCAAGCTTTCTGACACCATCATTTCCTTCGAGCGGGAAGGGATGAAGCTGACGAGCAAGCTAATTGACGGCACATTTCCGGAATATGAGCGCGTGATCCCGAAAGGGAATGACCGCATTTTACGTGTCAGTAAATCGGACTTCGCAACTGCGGTCGGGCGTGTCGCGGCAATCAGCACCGAGCGTTCCCGCCCGGTTAAGCTGGTCCTGCGTGAAAATGTTCTAACCCTGACCGCGCAAAGCCAGGATCAAGGCACAGCGACGGAGGAACTCACGGAGAACAGCGTCACCTATAATGCAACACCGCTCGAAATCGGCTTCCAGGCGCGTTACTTGCATGACATCACGGATCAAATCGATTCTGAGGTTGTGTTTTCCTTCGCGGATAATGCCGAGCCCGTGCTGGTGACTGACTCAACGGATGAGAACGTTCTTTTCGTTCTCATGCCCATGCGCGTCTGAAAGCTCAAATTGGTTCATTGCTTCAGAAACTTGTCCTGACGTGGTTTCGCAATTATGCGCGTCTGACATGGGCGCCTGCACCGTTTTCACCGTGTTTCACGGTCAAAACGGTGCAGGTAAAACCAATCTGCTTGAGGCCATCTCTCTCCTTTCCGCGGGCTGCGCGGGGCGCCTTTGCCGCAAATGGGGTGTTTCGGGGCGGATGACTGGGGCGTCGTCAGGCGCAGCTTGATGGACAGTCCGTTAAATCCCAGGCGGATCTCGCCGGGCTTTTCCCGTCATCTGGCTGACACTGCAGATAGATCGCCTTTTCTCGGAAGGCGCGCGCGGGGCGACGCTTTTTTGACAGGCTCGTTTTTTCTAACAATCCGCTTCATGCGCGGGAGCTTGCGGCGTATGATACAGCCGTACAGCAACGTAACCGCCTTCTGGCAGAACGGCCTGATGAGGCGGCCTGGCTTTCGGCGGTGGAGGACAGTATCGCGCGCCACGCCGTCGCCGTCACGGCGGAGCGCCTTGCGCTTATTGATGCCATTCATCTTCAAAGCCCCAGCGATCCGATCTTCCCCCTGCCGGAAATCGCGCTTACTTGCGATATCGGTGATGCCTTACAGGACAGGCCGGCCTTGGAGGTAGAAGATGGGCTGCGCGCGCCTCCTCGCGTCGCGGATGCAGGATAGGGAGTCACGTGTCACGCGCATCGGGGCGCATCGGGCGGATTACGTCATCCGTGACCGTGTGACGGGCCGCTCGGCCCAGTTTTCAAGCAGCGGGCAGCAGAAAACATTGCTCGTTGGAATCATCCTTTCCCATGCCGCCATCGTGGCCGCACATCACGGCGCGCCGCCGGCTTTGCTGCTGGATGAGCCCCTCGTGCATCTGGATGATCCCCTATCGCCACGCTTTGCTGAAGGTCGTGGAGGCGGTGCAGGTACCCGTCATGATGTCGGGGTCGGGGATTTCGCGGGACTTTCCACCAATGCATCGCGCATCTGTGTCCGGGATAACGCGTTGCATTCATGAAGCGACATCATTTTTACGCGGCGATAGCTGAGCTGAGACAGGGTGTGCGCCTGTGGTCGCGCAGCGGATTTTCGTGTAAGACAATAGAAGATAATTCAGGAGCTCAGGATCACTATGTCCGAACAAAACCCGTCAATGGACCCCTACGGAGAAGGTGACGACTTGAGTGGCCTTGACGGCGATTACGGTGCGTCGTCAATTTCGGTCTTGCGTGGACTTGACGCCGTGCGCAAGCGGCCCGGCATGTATATTGGTGACACGGATGACGGCTCCGGTCTGCATCATATGGTGTTCGAGATCATCGATAATGCCGTTGATGAGGCCCAGGCCGGCTATGCCACGCAATGCACGGTCACGCTGAACGGCGATGGTTCCGTCAGTGTGCGGGATGATGGGCGCGGTATTCCGACGGATGTCCATACAGAGGAGGGGGTGAGCGCGGCAGAGGTCGTGCTGACAAAACTCCATGCTGGCGGCAAATTCAACCAGAACTCCTATAAAGTTTCAGGCGGGCTGCACGGCGTCGGCGCGGCGGTGGTCAATGCGCTTTCGGAATGGATGGAAGTGCGCATCTGGCGAAATGGGCAGGAGCATGTCATCCGCTTCCAGCACGGTGAGCGGGATGCCGCGCTTAGAGTTGTCGGAGAGAGTGATGCGCCGCGTGGCACGCTTGTCACCTTCAAACCGAGCGCCGCAACTTTTGCACGCACGGAATTTGAGCTCGCGATCCTTGAACGCCGTGTGCGTGAGCTTGCCTTCCTCAATTCGGGCCTGCGGATCACGATCCGGGATGAACGTCACGTGGAACCGATTGAGCACGAATTTTTCTTTGAAGGCGGTTTGAAATCCTTCGTGGAATATCTGGACGCTTCCAAATCCTCCCTTTTGCCCGAGCCCATTGTGGGCGCGATTGACCATGCGGAAAGCGGGATACGTGTTGAGTTCGCCATGACGTGGAATGATAGTTTTCATGAGACGATGCTGGCTTTCACCAACAACATTCCGCAGCGTGATGGCGGTGCCCATCTGGCGGGTTTCCGCCAGGCATTGACGCGCGTTGTCGGCAAATATGCGGATGGGTTGTCGAAAAAAGAGTCGGTCGCCCTGACGGGTGAAGATATGCGGGAAGGCATGACGGCCGTTTTGTCCGTCAAAGTGCCTGATCCAAAATTCTCATCTCAGACGAAGGACAAGCTTGTTTCCTCTGAGGTTCAGCCTGTCGTGCATGTCGCGGCGGCGGATGCGATCGGGTTCTGGTTTGAAACCCACCCGAAAGAAGCCAGGGCGGTCCTTTCAAAGGTCGCGGAAGCGGCCGCTGCGCGTGAGGCGGCGCGGCGCGCGCGTGAGCTGACCCGGCGTAAAGGTGTCCTTGACGTTGCTTCCCTGCCGGGCAAACTGGCGGACTGTCAGGAGCGTGCTGCCTCGAAGGCGGAGTTGTTCCTCGTCGAGGGTGACTCCGCCGGCGGGACCGCGAAACAGGGGCGCGATCGGCGCTTCCAGGCAATTTTGCCGCTTCGGGGCAAAATCCTGAATGTGGAGCGCGCGCGGTTTGACCGTATGCTCGGTTCAGCCGAGATCGGTACGCTGGTCACAGCGCTTGGCACGGGTATAGGTCGTGGCGACGTGGATCAGGGCGGGTTTTCTATTGATAAATTGAGATATCATAAAATCGTCATCATGACGGATGCTGACGTTGATGGCTCCCACATCCGCACATTGCTGCTGACATTCTTCTTTCGCCAGATGCCAGAGCTGATTGAGAAGGGATATCTCTACATCGCCCAGCCGCCCCTCTATCGCGCGAAACGCGGCAATGATGAGCGTTATCTCAAAGACGATGCGGCTTTGGAGCATTATCTCCTCGATAAGGCGCTGGGGCAGGCGAAACTTGTCTTTGCTAATGGACGTACTCTGGAAGGCACGGCGCTTCTGGATGAGATGCGTATTATCGGGCGCGTCGCGCAGACTTTACAGAATATGTCGAGCAAAGTGCCGGTCTGGATCCTGGAGCAGGCCTTTATCGCCGATCTGCTGACAATCGACAGCGCCACTTTGCAGACGCGCGCTCCGGTCCTGCAGGAGAGGCTGGATCAATCCTCGCTAGAGAATGAACGCGGCTGGAAAGTCGTGCCTTCTGATAAGGGCGGGCTGCGCTTGGCGCGCTCCGTGCGCAGTGTCGGGGAAGTATATCATCTGGATGCCAATCTGATGCGTTCGGCTGAAGCACGCTGGCTGAATCAGGAGGCACGCGACGTGGCCCGTCATTTCGCTGAACCGGCAACATTGAAAATGGATGGCGGCGAGATCAAGGCGGATGGCCCCGCTAAACTTTTTGAACGCGCCATGGTGCAGGGACGTAAAGGTCTCACCATCAACCGCTTCAAAGGCCTTGGCGAGATGAATAATGAGCAGCTCTGGAATACAACGCTCGACCCTGCAACGCGCATTTTGCTGCAAGTCAAAATCGGGGATGCGGAGGAGGCCGGCCAGGTCTTCTCAACCCTCATGGGTGACGTTGTGGAGCCGCGCCGCGACTTCATTGTGGGCAATGCCCAAAAAGTCGCCAATCTTGACGTCTAGCCGCCGCTACTGCGCCTTTCTCGTCGTCTCGGCGCTGGCCGTGAGCGCTCCGGGCCCGCGCGCCACGGCGGCGACGGCACCCATTTTGGAGACGTCACGTCAGATTGAAGCCGCCTATCGAATTTATGTGCACGGCTTTAATGTGGCGCATGTTTTGGTCAAATATCGCCTGACGCCAATTCATTATGATATCTCGACGGATGTGGACGCGTCGGGGCTGATCAGCCTGTTTTTACGAATGAAAATACAGAGCGCGGCCGAGGGTGCGTTCTCCACCGACTGGGTTTTGCCGCGTCGTTTTGAGAGCGGCGGCTATTCTCGGGGGGCCGAGCGACATATATTGCTGACCTATCAGGACGGACAGCCGGAGATCACCGACCTTACCCCCAGGGAGGCGGACCGTGAGCCTGTGCCGAAGCGGGCGCTCAAGGGCACGCTCGACACGCTTTCAGCGGTCGCGATGCTTCAACATCGTATGTTGATGACGCAAACCTGCAATGGCGCGGCAAATGTTTTTGACGGACTACGGCTGACGGAGATGCAGGTCAAAGGCCCCACCATAGCGGATGTCCCGACAGGTAACCCGCAAAAATATGCCGGGAAAATGCTGCGATGTGATTTTATCGGACGCCAGATTGCCGGCTTCATGCGTAAAACGCCGAACCGCGCGCTATTTTCAGCCCCGTACCCCGGTGCGGCCTGGTTCGATGCGGGTTTGGCAGCACCCCTCATCGTTGTGCGATTTGAGTTCCATCATCCCAAACTGGGCAAAATCATCGCCGTGCTGGATCATTATTCAACGTCCTGACGTTGAAAGAGGCGTTACTGACACCGGCCACCGGTCCGATCCGGCGTGACGGAAATATTCGGAAACGATAAGTGACCGGTAAAAAATTGACGCACTGACCTATCCTTAGTTACCGGAAAACGATATCAATAGGTTGTGGAAACGATGTCGCAAACCCCCTCCGTAACGGGTCATGAAGTCACCGTCATCATCCTGGCTGCCGGGTTGGGCACGCGGATGAAATCCAGCCTGCCCAAGGCCATGCATCCCCTTGGCGGCGTGCCAATGATCGGACTGCTGATCGATAAGGCGGAGCAGATATTTGACCGCATCATTGTGGTGGTCGGTCCGGATATGGACGATATCGCGTCCTGCGTCGCACCTCACAAAATTATTGTGCAGAATGAGCGCGCTGGAACGGGTCATGCGGCGCGCCAGGCAGCGGCGGAATTCGGGGGTGGCGATGTGGCCATTCTCTATGCCGATAACCCCCTTATCTCCGTCCCTCTCATGCGGCAGCTTGTCGCGCCACGCCCTGAAGGTGTGTTGTTGCGTCTTCTCGCCATGCGCCCGAAGGATCCGGGCCATTATGGCCGCCTCGTTACTTCCGGGGGCGACGTGCAGCGCATTATTGAGTGGAAGGACGCAACCGAGGATGAGCGCGCCATTCCCCTTTGCAATGCGGGCATGTTATGCGCGGCCGTGACTGATATGCGCCGCTGGCTGAATGCCCTGACGCATGATAATGCGCAAGGGGAATATTACCTGACCGATGTGGTCGAACAGGCCGCCGGGGAAGGGCGCGTCACATTCATTGAGGGGTCGGAGGCGGAGCTGGCGGGGGTCAATTCCCGTGCCGAGCTGGCGGCAGCGGAACGCATGCTTCAGGAGCAGCTCCGCGCCGCAGCGATGGCGGAAGGGGTCACGTTGGTTGCGCCAGAGACGGTCTTCCTCGCTGCGGACACAGAATTATCACCCGATTGCGTGATTGAACCGCATGTCGTGTTCGGGCCCGGTGTCCGTCTGGGGCGTGGGGTGCATGTGCGTGCGTTTTCACACCTTGAGGGCTGCACCATCGGCGATGACTCACGGATCGGCCCTTTCGCACGCCTCCGTCCTGGCACGGTTTGCGCGGCGGAGACCCATATCGGCAATTTTGTCGAACTGAAAGCGACTCAACTCGGCCAAGGGAGCAAGGTTAATCACCTCTCCTATATCGGCGATGCCGAGATTGGTGCGGGGACCAATATCGGTGCCGGGTCCATCACCTGCAATTATGATGGTAGGTTCAAACATAAGACGTCGATCGGGGATCATGCTTTCATCGGCTCCAATACCATTATGGTGGCCCCGATCCGCATTGGGGACGCCACACTTGTGGCGGCGGGAAGCGTTCTGACTGAAAATGTGGCGGACATGGATTTTGCCGTTGCGCGCGCGCGTCAGGCGACCAAACCAGGTCGCGGTCAGCAGATGCAGAACGCCCTCAAGGCGAAGAAGGAGAAAAGCTGATGTGCGGGATCTGTGGTGTTGTAGGCCATCGCACGGCTTCACCTCTCATCTTCGAATCTTTGAGACGGCTTGAATATCGCGGCTATGACTCCGCGGGCATCGCGACGCTTGATCACGGCCGGATTGATCGCCGCCGCGCGCCGGGCAAGCTCGACCATCTTCAGACTGTGCTTGAGGCGCAGCCCCTCGCGGGGACGACCGGGATCGGCCATACAAGATGGGCGACCCACGGGAAACCGAACGAGCAGAACGCACATCCCCATGCTGTGGGGCAGGTGGCGGTGGTGCATAATGGCATTATCGAAAATTACCAATCCTTGCGTGATGAACTCGTTGCGGAAGGGCGCGTGTTCTCATCTGAAACGGATACGGAAGTTGTCACGCAGCTCATTGACCTGATGATGTCGCGCGGTGCGTCACCGCAGGAGGCCGCGCGGGAGAGTTTGCAGCGCCTTCAGGGCGCCTATGCGCTGGCCATTATCTTCGCCCGCCATGACGGCCTGATTATTGGCGCGCGCCATGGGGCCCCGCTCGCTGTTGGATATGGTGAGGGCGAAATGTTCCTCGGTTCCGACAGTATCGCGCTTGCGCCACTCGCCCAGAAAATCACTTATCTGGATGATG
Source organism: Acetobacteraceae bacterium (assembly GCA_039613835.1). Lineage (NCBI taxonomy): Bacteria > Pseudomonadati > Pseudomonadota > Alphaproteobacteria > Acetobacterales > Acetobacteraceae > Acetobacteraceae bacterium. The sequence goes on from CP154827.1 coordinate 611,509, forward strand.
GTGACTGGGTCGTGCTGACACCGCGCTCCGTGCAGATCTTCAATGAAGCGGGGCAGAAGGTCAGGCGCCCGGCGCAGCCCATGGCGCTGATTGCTGGCGCTGTCGGTAAGGATGGCTACCGTCACTATATGGAAAAGGAGCTTCATGAGCATCCTGTTGTGATCGGTCAGACATTGCAGCGTGTGATTGACCCCGTAAGTAAGGCCGTGGCGCTGCCGGAATTTGGTTTTTCTCTGGCCGAGGTGCCGCGCGTTACCATGACCGCATGTGGCTCCGCTTATTACGCGGCCCTTGTCGGGCGCTACTGGCTGGAGGCGGAGGCCCGAATGCCCGTCGATATTGATGTGGCATCCGAGCTTCGCTACCGTGCGCCGCCTTTGACGCCGGGGGGCATGGGACTTCTCATCTCTCAATCCGGTGAAACGGCGGACACATTGGCCGCCCTGCGTCTTTTGCGCCGGTCGGATCAGCGCATCGTCTCTATCTTGAATGTCGAGACCAGCACGATGGGGCGTAACAGCGACGTCACGCTCGGCATGGTTGCGGGGCCGGAAATTTCTGTCGCCAGCACGAAAGCCTTTACCGCGCAGCTCTCCGTCCTCGCCGCGCTGACAATCGCCATGGGTCAGGCGCGCGGTACGATTGAGGCATCGCGGGCTCAACAGATGGTTTCCACTCTTTTCGACCTGCCCTCCCGTGCTGCGGAGGTTTTTCAGCGTGTCGCGGATATTCAGAAAATGGCGGTCATTGTGGCCGAGGCGCGCGATGTCCTTTATCTCGGGCGAGGTGTGTGCTTTCCCATCGCGCTGGAAGGGGCGCTCAAGCTGAAGGAAATCTCCTATATCCATGCTGAGGCCTATGCTGCCGGGGAAATGAAACACGGCCCCATATCTCTCATCGATAAAGACGTGCCGATTGTGGTCATTGCGCCGTCAACGATATTGTTCGATAAGACCCTCTCCAACATCCAGGAGGCGAAAGCCCGTGGCGGGTGCATACTCGCCTTCACGGATGAGAAAGGGGCGGCGCGGCTTTCCGGCATTGCGGAGCAGATGGTTGTGTTGCCGGATGTCGATGCTTTTGTGGCGCCGATCCTCTTCACCATCCCTGTGCAGATCCTCGCTTATGAAGTGGCGCTGCTGAAAGGGACGGATGTCGATCAGCCGCGGAATCTCGCAAAATCCGTGACCGTCGAATAAGCATCATATGGCGATGTGATGGTCCCAGAAGATCTCCCAACCGCCCTTATTTTGAGGGTTGGGACGCCCTTCAGCATGATGTGGAAGGGGTTGAAGTCATGGGGCTCATGTATTCTTAACGGGAACGGGGTTAAAACTCTCACGCTCGTAACCGTTTGATAATAAAGTGAATCGATAAGCGGGAGATATTTAAGGAATGATGGTCACGGGTCTGGCAGCCATTATATTGGTGCTGGCGCTCCTTTTGGCATTGATTAGTTTCGTGCAGCCTTTGGCGCAGCGCCTTGGCGTGTCCGAAACGGTCCTGCTTGCCGTTGTGGGGATTTTAATCGGGTTGTTCGCGGATCTCGTCCTGCGTTCAACGTCGATCGAGATATTCAATGGCGCGGCCGAGGCCATTCTCGATTTCCCGATCAATAGTGAAGCTTTTCTGCTGATATTCCTGCCGATCCTCGTTTTTCAGGGGGCGCTGGCGATCGATGTCCGGCGCCTTGCGCATGAGACATCGACCGTCCTGCTGCTGGCCGTCCTCGCCGTGGTGGTGTCAACAGCGACAATCGGCTTTTCACTTTATCCTTTTGCGGGGCAATCCTTCGTTATCTGTCTTCTGCTCGGTTCAATCGTCGCGACGACGGACCCTTCCGCCGTTGCGGGGATTTTCCGGGATGTCGGCGCGTCCTCACGTTTGACACGCCTTGTTGAGGGGGAGGCCCTGCTCAATGATGCGGCGGCGATCTCCATTTTCTCCATTCTGCTCTCCTCCGTCGCATCCCATCACCACATTCAGTTTGGTGAGACCGTCGTTAATTTTGCCATGTCCTTTACCGGTGCCATCATGGTCGGTGTCGCATTTGCGCGTCTGACTCTGATGATCATCACTGGGCTCGGTGCATCGGCCGCCGCTGAAATCACGTTGACTCTAGCGTTGCCCTACGTCGTTTACATCATCTGCGACGAGTTTTTCGGTTTTTCAGGTGTGGTGGCGACGGCTTCAGCCGGGCTAACACTCTCTGTTTACGGGCCTTCAACCTTTCGCCCGCAAGTTTGGCGCTTCCTTAATGAGTTGTGGCAGCAGCTTTTATTCTGGGCAGGCTCACTGGTTTTCCTGCTTGCTTCCATGCTGATACCGCGTTTGCTGATCGGGATGACGCGCTGGGATTGCGTGTTGATTCTGATCGCCTCTGTCGCCGGATTATTGGCGCGCGGCGCAGTGGTGTTCGGGATGCTGCCCTTGCTGGAAATGCTCAAAGTGTCACCCCCGGTACCGCTGCCGTTTAAAACGACGATGGTCTGGGGCGGGCTGCGTGGCGCGATCACTTTGGCTCTGGCGCTGGCCGTAACGGAAAATCAACGTGTCAGCGGCAGCGTCGCCCATTTTGTCGGCGTCGTTGCCACAGGCTTCGTCCTGATCACGCTTTTCCTCAATGGGACGACGTTGCGCTATCTCGTCGTTTTCTTTGAGCTTGATCAGCTTTCTCCCATCAATAAGGCGTTGCGCCATCAGGTGCTCAGCAGCGGTTTGCGCCATATTGCCGAGCGCACGCACGGCCTTGCGGAGGAGCTCGGTTTCGCGCGCGGGACGCAGCGGACCATTCTCGGCCATATCAATCGGCGCGCGGAGGAGGAAAGTGAAGCCAACACATTCGACACCGCCTTGGGTGACCGGCAACGCGTGACATTGGCATTGATCACCATCGCCAACCAAGAGAGGTCACTTCTGCTTGATCTGTTCCGTATTCAGGGCCTCTCTCGACGGGTGATGGAAACACTCCTGCGTTCGGCTGAGGCCATGGTGGAGGGCGCGCGGCTTGAAGGTCGTTACGGCTATGTCCGTGCGCGCCGCCGCCGCCTGCGCCCGACCTGGCGATTTCGGATTGCGCAGATGCTGCATCAATATCTGCATATTGACCGACCTTTGATGACCTGCATGTCTGAGCGGTTTGAGATGCTGGTGATTACGCACCTTGTCTCGATTTCTCTTTCCCGCTTCATGAAGCATCGGCTGGAGCCGACATTGGGTATTCGTCTCAGTGAAATCGTTTCTGAGGTTCTTGGGCGACAGCGCCGCATGTTGGATGATGCACTGGAGATGCTCCGCGTGCATTATCAGGGTTACTCTGAAGCGCTTGAAAGCCGCATCCTTCATCAGATTTCCCTCCGTCTTGAGGGGGAGGAGTATGATGAACTTCTTTCCGATAATCTTATCACGGAGGAGGTCCATCGAGAGCTCTATCGTGACACGGAAAAACGGCGTGAGCGCCTGAGTAAACCGCTGCGCTTTGACCTGAAAAGTGGTATTTCCCAACGATTGCGCGAACTCCCGGCTTTGCGCGGTGTGCCGGATGGCGTCGTACATAATCTGTCCATGAATATTTCACTGCGCTTTGTGTCTCCAGGCGAGGAATTACTACGTCGCGGGCGCAAGGTGCGCACGGTTTATGCCGTTGTCGCCGGCCTCGCGGAAATGCATATTTCAGAACATGACATCCAGTTTGGCGCCGGGGATCTGATCGGTGCGGATATGCTGCTCTCCAATCAGCCAGCTCCGGGGACGATCCGCGCTGTTCAGTTCGGGCATCTCCTTTCCATCCCGGCGCATGTTTTCAAGCGGCTCGTGGATGATTACCCGATTGTCAGGCGCTCTCTTGAGGTGCGCGCGACCGAAAGACTGGGCACGCCTCAGGATATTGCGCTGGTTCTGGGCGGTGCGACGCACACAGAGGATGAGGTGCGCGACGCGGCTGTCGGGTCCGGTGAGGTGGATTGTTAAGGGTGAGCTGACGTCCGCCCTGGGCGCTCCCAGCGTGCAAAGCCGGGAGCGTATCAATCGGGTCAGGGCAAGGACGGTTGCCGCACCTTTAGACTCACATCGATGGATGCGTCTTCCCTAAAGACATCCCGGAATGCCAGATAAATCGTGATGAACATGACCGCCCCTACGATCGAGGCGGCCATATGCAGTCCCCAGAAGGGGATGCTGCCCATTGCGACCAAAAGTGAGGCGAGGCGCCCTGCGAGAAGCTGGCTGAGGAAAGAGCTGAAAGGGTAGAAAGAGATCACACTTGTCCTGATGGGGCCGGGTGCAAGCTTGGCGACAAGCGCCATGCCGGTCGCCTGAGAGAGGCCAAACCCGAAATCATTGAAGAAATGAAAGGCAACCGCCCACCAGAGATTGACCTCATGCAGGCCCGGCCCGAAATAAGCGCCGGCCATAAGAGCGAGGGGCCCCAGGGGCGTGATAATGCCGCCAATAACGACTTTCGCCATCTCCTCCGGCACGCGTCGATAACGCCCCCAGACGCGCCAGAGCCAAAGGATCATGAACCCGGTCGCGACACTCGCAATACCGTCAAGTGAGATCAGGGACGAGACGGGGAGGACGTAACCGAATAATGAGAGGGCAAAATGCTGGCCACCCCATAATTCATAGGCGCTCATCATCTGGCTGTTCGGCACGCTGCTAACGGCGAGCGCCGGTAGAAACAGCACGATCATCAGAAGCGCCCTCCTGTCATTCCGCGACAAAGCGATGCGGACACCCTTCTGGTGACGGGACGAGGCTTTTGGGAGGTGCTTCCAGCCAAGCCAGTAAAACAGCGCACCAAGCGGCGCGCCGAGGCTTAAAACGAGGAAGGCGGGGCCCCATCCGTAATATTTCTCCGTCAGTCCGCCCGCGAGAGGGGCGATAATACCGGTAAATTGCAGGCCGAGGCAGAATATCTGATAGCCATCTGATCGCCGTGGATCATCATGATCATAAAGCTGCCCAAGCTGCGCGGGAAGCATGGCCCTGATCAGCCCGAAGCCAAGTATCAAAGACAGCAGCGCGAAGAGAAAAGTCGCACTCGACGCCAAAAGAAGAAACCCGGCGCAGATCAGCACCATGCCGATGATGAAGGCATTTCGAAAGCCGAGGAGCAGGTCAATGATGATCCCGGCCGCGATGGGCCATAAAAAGGCGCACATTAGATAGGCGCTGGAAATCTCAGCCGCGAGCCCCGACGTCGATGTTGTGCCAAAAATCCATTGTAAAAGCTGGGAGAAAGGCCCCAGCCCGATCACGGTTGACGCGATATCGGGACGCAAGATGTAATCGGCAGCGTAAAGCACAAGGAGGGCGCCGAAACCATAGAGGCAATAGGCAACCCAAGCCTCGCACAATGTGATGGCCATCAGGCCGCGGGGCTGTTTGGCAGGGCTGCGTTTTTCCGGAAGGGAAGGGGAGAAGATTTCGACGGGCTCGTCCGGAAAATTTTCGGTCACGAAGGCTTCCCTGTGTCTGATGAAGTCGTTTCGGATACGTTATGCGTTTTTTAAACCGAATCGCTCGGGAAGGGAAGGCAGGAGGCACCGTGCCTTGTTGCATGAAGGGCGACATGATGATTCGCGCGTCTCCAGCCCCAGCCCCAGCCCCAGCCCCACGCCATAACACGCGCGGATATCAGCCCGATAAGATATATTATGCCAACTAGATCAGGAAAATCTAAATCTAATCACAAAAATCGCCTACCGTTAAAATGTTCCAAATCGAAACTTCTCTCCCCCGCTCTTCGAGGCTTAGAGAAACCTTAGTTTCCGCCCCCTCGCCTGATCCCCCATTTTGCGTCCCCCCCGGGGGGGACGTCGAACGTCATTGAATCGTAAGCGGGTTCCATGCCGGGGGGCAGTTCCTGCGCGAGCGAGCCGTAACTCAGGCCCGGGCCCATATGGGTCAGGATCACCCGTGAGGGCTTGATTTCCGCACGCCATCTCAGCACGTCGTCAAGACAGGCATGCGCAACATGCGGGTCACGCTGGAGGCACCCGACAACCCAGGTTTCGACGCCGCGCAAAGCTTCGATCGCGTCTTCAGGCAGATGTTCCACATCCGTGCTATAAGCGAAATTTCCGATGCGCAGCCCTAATGTCGCCACCTTATAATGACGCTGCGCAAAAAAAGTGACGCCAGTCCCGTTAATGGCAATCGTTTCGGGCGCTGAAACAGGTTGTGGCGCCGGCACAGGGCGGAAAAATTCGCCGCCAGACCATGTTTCAAAGGCATAAGAGAAGCGCATTTGCATTGATTTAAGGACGTCTGGGGACGCATAAAGCGGTAATGGGCGTTGAATGACGCGGTTGATCCCACGTATATCGTCAAAGCCGCCGATATGGTCAGCATGTTCATGCGTGACGATCAGGGCGTCAATATCTGCAATATGGTTGCGCAACAATTGCGCACGCAAATCCGGGCCGCAATCAACAAGCAGCCGCGTCCCCTCATCCGTTTCAATGACGATAGAGGAGCGCGTGCGCGTATCTCGCGGATCTTGCGGATTACATGCGCCCCATATGCCGCCCTCTCTCGCTCCGCCGATCATGGGGACGCCGCCGGAAGGCCCACATCCAAGAATGGTGATCTTCATGCCGCTTTCTTGAACAAGCTATAGAAGTTCGCGGTCGTCCGGGCAGCGAGTTGCTCCGGCGCGATACCCCGCAACTCAGCCAGACGCGACGCCGTATAGGTCACATAGGCTGGGGTGTTCGGCTTACCGCGTTTCGGGACGGGGGCCAGATAGGGGCTGTCAGTCTCCACCAAAAGCCGATTTTCCGGGATGGAGCGGGCGATTTCCTGCAAGGTTTCAGTCTTGCGGAAAGTGATGATGCCGGAAAAACTGATATACCCACCCAGCTTGAGCGCTGTCTCAGCCAATTTCATGCCCGACGCGAAGCAATGCAGCAAAAATGGGAAGGTCCCATTGCGGCGAGTCTCATCTTCCAAAATGCGCGTCACGTCATGATCAGCATCGCGCGCGTGGATGATCAGCGGCAGTCCTGTCATGCGGGCGGCGGCAATATGGGTGCGAAAAAACTTTTCCTGAAGCGTGCGCGCGGACTCATCGCCATGGAAAAAATCAAGCCCGGTCTCACCAATCCCGATGACGGCAGGGTGATCGCAGCGTTCGGCGATCTCTTCAGCGGTAGCAAAGGGCACGTCCTGCACGGCGTCAGGGTGAGTACCCAGACTGCACCATATTTTAAGGTCCGGCTGACTATGGCGCGTCAGGTCGATTTGCGTTTGCGCCTTTGAAAATTCGGTGCCGATTGTCACCATGCCCGAAAGCTGTTCGGCCAGAGCCTGGTCAAGCACTTCCGTGAGTTCGTCAACACGATCAAGATGGCAATGAGAGTCAATAAGCCCGGAAACCATCGGCGTCACGTCCCCTCTTCCACAAATCTCGGGAAGAGGCCCTGAGGCGCGGGCAGCTCTGCATCAATGTCACCATGTGCTAGGTCAGATAATTGACGCGCATTCTGAGAGATGCCGAGTTGCGTCAGTAATTTATCCATTGTCCCCGGCATATACGGTTGCAGGACGATGGCGATGTGGCGCAAAGCCTCATAAAGAGTGCGCAGAACCGTGCCCATTCGGGCAGGATCTGTCTTTTTGAGAACCCAGGGCGCCTGGTGATCAATATAGGCATTACAGGCGCGCACCACTTTCCAGACGGCCTCCAGCCCATCCGTCAGGGCAAAGCGGGCAACATGCTGCCGCAGGAGGTCCGGCAGAAGCGAGGATTGCGCCAATAAATCGCGATCATCTTTCTGCATTTCGCCCCACTCCGGTAATTTCCCACCGAAATGGCGGTTGATCTGCGTCAGGGTCCGCTGCGCCAGATTGCCGAGCCCGTTGGCGAGTTCCACATTGATGCGGTTGATCAGGGATTTGCGGCTCAGATCCGAGTCACCCCCGAAAGGCACTTCCCGCATCATGAAGAAGCGAACCGCATCGACGCCAAATTCTGAAGCAAGGTCCCGGGGGTTAATGACATTGCCCAGAGATTTACTCATCTTCTGACCTTCGATCGTCCACCAGCCATTGGCGAAAAGGGCGTCCGGCAGATCCAGCCCCGCGGCCATCAGGAAAGCGGGCCAGAAAACTGCATGGAAGCGGATGATGTCCTTACCCACAATATGCGCATTGGCGGGCCAGAACGTCATCCCCTCACTTTGCATATCGGGATAACCGAGGGCGGAAAGGTAATTTGCCAGCGCGTCGAACCAGACATACATGACATGTTTCGGGTCATCCGGTACGGGGATACCCCAGGAGAAGCTTGTCCGGCTGATGGAAAGGTCCCGCAGGCCCGATTTGACGAAACTGATGATTTCCTTCCGGCGTCCTGCCGGCCTGAGGAAATGCGGTTTCGCCTCATAAAGGGCGAGTAATCTGCCCTGAAAGGCAGAAAGGCGGAAAAAATAGGATTCTTCCTTGACCCACGTGACAGGCGCACCGCTGGGGGCGATATGGGTGCCATCCTCCAGCAGGGTGATCTCATCCTCACTGTAAAAACATTCATCTCTCAGCGCGTACCAGCCCTCATAGGCGCCAAGGTAGATATGGTCATTCTCCGCAACCTGACGCCAAAGGGCCTGCGCCGCGTCTTTATGCCGTGCCTCCGTCGTGCGGATGAAACGATCATAAGAAATGGCCATGGCATCCGCCATGTCCTTGAAATTGCGGGAAATGCCGTTGACAAATTCCAAGGTGGACTGACCTGCCTGGGCGGCAGCCTGTTCAACTTTCTGACCGTGCTCATCCGTGCCGGTCAAGAAAAACACCTCCCGCCCGTCAAGACGGTGAAAGCGCGCGATGATATCGGCCGCAACAGATGTATAAGCGTGCCCGATATGAGGCGCGCCATTCACGTAATAAATCGGCGTGGTAACATAATATCGCGACGTCATAATCTGCCTATCATCGCAGCGGCTTTGAGAGCTGCCAGTGTCCTATCGAGATTGAAGCGGTCGGTCTCATGCCGCAAATATATCAGCTTCTGATAGATTTCCGCTGCCCGGTTTGCCGCGCTTTGATCCCCTTTGTGACTGAAAGTCAGCGACGCGTCCCGGATGCGCTCCTGTAGCAAATCGCAGAAGGTGGAAAAACCCCTCTCCTCTTTCGCGATACGCTCCGCTTGGGCAGGCGATATGGAGTGGGATGCGCCGGAAGCGAGCTCTTCCACGATCTGCGTCAGATCCTCATGATGGCGGGAGGCCAGTTCCAGCGCATATCCCGGCCGGCCCTTCGCCTGGGAGATCAGGCGCTGATTCGTATCCGGGTCCGTCAATTGATGTCGTGCGAGAAAAACCAGCATGTCCGCATCCTGTAATGGATGAAGGAAGAGCTTGTGGCAGCGACTCCGGATGGTGGGGATGACGGCCGCCGCATTATCGGCGGTGATGAAAAATACCGTTTTTTCAGGAGGTTCTTCCAGAAGCTTCAATAAAGCATTGACCGCGAAATTATTGAGCAGATCACCCCCCGCGACGATGACGACCCGCCAGCCGCCCTCCGCGGCTGTGTGATGCAAAAGTTGTTGCACGGGCTTGATGTCTGCGGCGACGATGGTCTGGCTCTCCCCCCCCTTCCCGGTGCTCGCCCAGCGCGTAATCACCAGAAGGTCGCCATGCGTGCCCGCCTCAAAACGGCGGGATATCGCGCTTTGGGGGTCCGTCGCGTTTAACAGGGTTCTGGCAAAAAACAGGGCCAGCGTGGTTTTGCCGATCTGGGGCGTTCCCGTGATGAGCCATGCATGATGGAGCCTGCCGGATCGTCGGGCGGCCTCAAATTGCTGGATCGCGGCATCATGCCCGACAATATCGCGCGCCCTGTTTTTGATCATTGCGCCGCGCCCTCGCGTAACGCCATGATTTTGCGAAATAAAATACGGCTTAGCGCATCCGCATCGCCCGCCGCATCAATGGGTTCGATCCGTTCCGGCTCCTGCTTCTGAATTTTGTCGAAGCCTTGCCGAACGCGGTCATGAAACGCGGCGCCCCTCTCCTCATAACGATCCGTGCGGCCCTTCCGCCTGGCGAGACGCTGCGCCGCCACCTTTGGCGGAACATTGAAAAGGAACGTCTTATCCGGCTCGAAAGCAATGAGTCGCCGCGCATCCTCGATGAATTTCAGGAGGTCAGCTGCGCCATCATCCGCGCCGTAACCCTGATAGGCGATGGTGGAGTGATGATAGCGATCACAGAGGACGAGTTTCCCTGCCTCACAGGCAGGCCTGATGATCTGATCCACATGGTCGGCCCGTGCAGCCATATGGAGGAGGACTTCCGACCGCGCGGAAAAGGCGACATCGCTGAATAAGATGGTGTTGCGTAGTAACTCCCCCCCGGCACTGCCCCCCGGCTCCCGCGTGGTGATGAAGGGAACGCCTTGTTTTTCAAGCAATTTCGCGACGAGGCTGAGTTGCGTCGATTTACCGCACCCCTCCCCGCCTTCCAGGGTGATGAAAACCCCGCGCCTCTTCACTGCGTGGTGCCGTTTGCAAGGCCAAGGCGCCGCGAGGCACGCCCAAGCAGGCCAAGGCGTGCCACAGCGTGGTCAGCCAACAGGGGCAGGCGTATTTCCTTCATGCCCGGGACTGTAAAGACGAGCGCGCCGCAGCTTTGTCCCGCCGATATCGGCGCGATCAGCGGTGACGCATAGGTGATGGAGAGGTGATCATGCGCGCGCCAATTGCGTGGCAGCGTCAGGTGTATATCTGACGGCGCGACGAGGGGCAGATTATCCTCAACCCCCATCCAGACAGGCGCATGATCCACCACGTCACCCTTGCTGAAAATTGTCACATTCTCAAACTCAGCGAAGGTCCAATCCAACACGCGCGCCGTCTCCCGTGCACGAACATTCATGGATGTCATGCCATTCAGGGTGACGACGACGCGCCGCCCGTGGCGGTCCGAACTGACGCACATGCCGAAGCCGCCTGCATCCGTGTGTCCCGTTTTGAGCCCGTCCGCAAGGCCCTTATCGACGAGCGTATTCCGGTTTCCCTGCTTGATATGATTGAAGGCGAATTCCTTCTCGGAGAAGAAATGATAATATTCCGGGTAATCCCGGATGAGATGCATGGCGAGGATCGTCGTATCACGCGCTGACATATAATGGTCAGGGTCAGGCCATCCGGTGCAGTTGGTGAAATGCGTGTTCTCCATTTTCATCCGGCTGGCCATCTGATTCATCAGAGTGACAAATTGCTCTTCAGACGCCGCGATACCCTCCGCCAGAACAATGCACGCATCATTGCCGGACTGGATCAACATGCCCTGGATCAGTTTGCCCACCTCAACCGTCTCACCGAGCGGCACAAACATTTTGGAGCCCTGCATACGCCAGGCTTTTTCACTGACCGGGAGATTTTGAGATAGAGTCAGGCGGCCGGATTTCAGCATCCCGAACACGATGTATGTCGTCATTATTTTCGTGAGGGAGGATGGCGGCATATGGGCGTCGGCTGATTTGGACATTAATGTCGCGCCCGTCTCAAAATCCATCACGCAGGCCCATCTGGCATTGACATTGACTGGCCCGACCGGAGTCTCCGCCGGGGTGGTGAGCTCCGGGTCCGGCACGGTTTCCTTGGCCGGCAAGGGGACCTTCCGGGCCATTGCGGGGCCCGCGATAATGAGAGCAGCTGCGGCAGCCGAACTGCCGAGAAGAAAACGTCGAGTGGGCACGTGACTTCCTATCTAACCAAGAGGCGTGGATTACTGATGCCACATTTCTGGGCACGACTCTGCGCGTCGTCGGTTTTCTCTACCGTGAGGAATGGCCCGTAAACAACCTGCCATGCGGGATTGACGCCGTCTCCGGCATCCCGCGTGACAAGGGCCTGGCAGCGTGTCGCGACGCGCGCAGCGACACGCTGTTGGTAGAAAGATCCAAGAACAACATAATAATCAATAGGATAGACAGGTTTCTGAATGTAAGTCTGCGGTAAGGCTTCGGCCACGCTCAGCGCTTTCTGCGACTTGCTGCGTTCGGGTGACGCAATACCGAGATCGGGCATGGTCGCCGAATCATAACCCAAAGCGGCATTTTGCTGACGGACCAACGTGATCCGCACGGGCGTCGGGCTTTTCCCATGCCCAGTATTCGCGCCACAGCTGGCGTGACGGCAAGGATGCGCCGCCCATCCTCAGGGCCGCGATCATTGAGGCGAATTTTGACAGCCCGGCCATTGGATAAATTCTCCACCCAGACTAAGGCTGGAAGCTGCAATGTTTGATGCGCGCCCGTCATGGCGGAGGCGGACCAAATTTCCCCATCCGGCAATCGGGTGTTTCCCGGCCACGTATAGGTTTGGGTGATGCCCGTCTCGCGATATTCCGTTCTGGCTTCGGGGTAAAACCAGCGATCAAGCCCCTTCCAGACCTTACCGAGTGCCGGATGCAAGCTTGCTTGAGGAGGCGCCTCCGCATCGTGACAGCTCGTCAGAATGACCAGCGTGACCAGCGCAGCCTCATGTTCGCGAAGCTTCATCAGCACTCAGACCCGTTGCAAGCGCATAGAAATCCGCCGGGTTATAATGGTGGATCGTCATGAAATTATTATAGACCAAAAAACCGGATGGGAAGCCGGAAACGGTAACCTCTCCCGTCGGAATGATTGCGCCCATACCCGAATCCGGGGGCAGGGCCGCGCCATTCGCGCCTATGACGCCAGCTTGTGACCATTGCTGATTAGTGGCGCGATGCCGTCGCCCCAGCTGGCCCACCGGCAGTGGCTTCGTCATCGTCACGGCGTAACCCCACCGTTGGCCACGCTGCCAGCCATAATGATGCAGAAAATTCGCGATAGAAGCGAAAACATCCGCCCGGCTGTGCCAGATATCAGGGACGCCATCCTCGTCACCATCCGCGGCAAATCTGAGATAGGCGCTCGGCATGAATTGCGGCTGCCCCATCGCCCCGGCATAGGAGCCTGTCATGTCGGCGGCGCGAAACCCCTTCCGGTCGAGAATATGCAGGGCCTGGATCAGTTCGGTGCGGAAAAAGTGCCGCCGCCCTTCATAAGCCAATGTCGCCAAGGCATCGAAGATATTGAATTTTCCCATCTTCCTGCCGAAGGAAGACTCAAGCCCCTAGATCGCGATGATGAGTTCGGGATCAACGTCATATTTGTCGGAAATAGGTTTAAGAACATCGCGCTGCGCGGACATGTTGATGCGCGCTTTCTCGAATGTGTCTTTCGTCAGCACGAGCTTTTGGTAGGCGTGCCATGTCAGCGTGCCCTCCGGCTGACGACGGTCACGGGCGATAACGTTGCGATTAGGCGTTTTGAGGCCGGAGAACGCATCATCAATCACGTCATCGCGTATGCCCTCCGCGCGTGCGGCGTTTCTGACATTATTCAGAAAAGCCCCATAGGTGGGTGATGCCCGTCCCGTAACCCTGGCGGCATGGGCGCGGGTGCTCAGGGCAGCGAGGCTTCCGGCAAGCATCAAGCGACGATTAAGGATTGAATTTCCTTCATTTTGCCGGGCGTATCATACAATGCTCACATCATCCTGGAGCGCGCCGTTTGAGGCGGCTCTCAACGCTTACTGCAGATGGCCGCCAAAAATATAGTCACTCACCTGCTGTTCCAGTGATAACTGGTCCGTGGTTGACGTGATCATCTCCGCCGGATTCAACCGCGCCGACGCATGACCGGGATTGACCATCAAAGCATTATCGGACGTCATGTCCGGCGCGACGATCGCGACAGAGGCATCGACGGTCAAGGGCAGGTTCTTATCGATACTGAAAACGACCTTTGCGAGATCCGTATCCTTATCGATGGTGATCATATTGACCTGACCCACCGTGACGCCGGAGACCATCACCTCCGCACCCGGTCGCAGGCCGTTCGCGGAATTGAACAACGCAGTATATTGAAGCGTCGCGCCACTGAACACATGGCGATGTGCCCCGATATAAGCGGTAAAGCCCAAGGCGACGATCAGCACGGCGAGGCTAGCAAGGGCGGCGCCCCCCGCGGGATTTCTGAGACAATAATGACCTCATGATCAGTAAATTCATGCAATATCGGCATAAAACCCCACGTGCACGCGGTGTCAGGGTTGCCTTGATGCCTGGCTTGCGGCATTGAATTTGTGCACGCAAACATTTGTTTTGGGAAGACCATGAACGTCATCCACGCGTTAGCCTATGCTGTCCTCCAAGGTGTGACAGAACTTTTCCCCGTGAGCAGCCTGGGGCATGTGGTGGTGGTGCCCGCGCTTTTCGGATGGGGGTTTGACCGTCATGACCCCTATTTTCTGCCCTTTCTCACTTTTCTGCATTTCGGGACGCTTATTGCGCTGCTTACCGTCTTCTGGCGGGATTGGTGGTCGCTGCTTCATGGCGCTTCAGGGCGGGATGGTGCGCAGCGTCAGATTGAGACGCTGCGCATTCTCTTCCTGCTGGTGGTGGCGACGATCCCGGCCGTCATCATTGGCGGGTTCTTCGAACATTATTTCTGGCGCATCTTCGCAGATCCGCGTCTCGTCGCCCTGTTACTGATCGCAAATGGCATCCTCCTTTTAGCGATGGAGGGGCTGCGCGCCCGGCAGCGCCCGCAAAAGAGGGAGGTCATTTCAGCCCTCGGGGTGAAAGACGCGCTTTTTATCGGCGTCTGGCAGTGCCTCGCTTTGTTGCCAGGACTTTCGCGATCAGGGTCGACGATTATTGGCGGCCTTCTGCGCGGATTAAATCATGAGGTTGCAACTCGATTCTCACTTCTCATGGCACAACCCATCGTATTCGCGGCAACGATCAAGGAAGGCTTTGCGTTGCGCGACATTAAAGTAACCCATGAAATGGCCGCACTTTCGGTCATCGCGGCGGTTGCGGCAGGTATCACAGCGCTTTTAAGCACGCTTTTCCTGTTACGTTATTTCCGCAAGCACGATGTCTGGGCGCTCGCGCCTTTCGCTTATTACTGTATCATTTTTGGCAGTGTCGCCTATTTTATACTGGCACGATGACGATTTTTCCGCCATCAAAACGTTTCGGTCATATTTAAAATTTAATTTTTCTTAAGGTGCCGCCGATTCCTGCCTTTGAGTGATGAGTATGCCATCCCGCCGCAAAACACTTGTGCAGATAGAGCGTGACTTCAAGGATCAATCCCTGAAGCAGACACTCTCCGCGACACAACTGACACTTCTCGGTGTCGGTTCGACCGTGGGTGCGGGCATTTATGTCATGACCGGCATGGCGGTATCGCAATATGCCGGGCCTGCTGTGCTGATCTCCTTCATCGTCGCGGCCGTGGCGTGCCTCTTCACTGCGCTTTGTTATGGTGAGTTGGCGGCGAGTATGCCGGTTTCCGGCTCCGCCTATTCCTACGCCTATGTCTCAATGGGGGAACGTGCGGCCTGGGTCACGGGCTGGCTGCTGCTGCTTGAATATGGCATCTCCTGTATCGCCGTGGCGTCGGGTCTGTCCGGATATGCGTCCAGCCTAGCCGGGGCCTTCCACATTCATGTGCCTGCATGGTTCTACACCTCCACCCTCATTACAAATGTCACCGCGGAGGCGACGCGCATTGGTTTTGACTGGCGTATCAATGGCGTTGGCGCGCTCGCTGTGTGCCTTATCACTTTCTTCCTCGTCATCGGGGTGCAGGAGACAGCGCGGCTCAACGCCATTGTGGTGTGCATAAAAGTGGGCGTGCTCCTGCTGTTTATCGGGTTTGGCGTGTTCGCCATCTCGCCGCATAACTGGGTGCCGTTCATGCCGCATAATGAAGGCGGATTTCGCTATGGCTGGGGGGGTGTGTTCCGCGCGGCGTCGGTGATCTTTTTTGCTTATGTCGGGTTTGAGGCCGTTTCAACCGCGGCGAGCGAAGCGCGGAATCCGCGGCGCGATGTGCCTATCGGCATTATTGGCAGCCTCGCAATCTGCACCATCATCTATCTGGGTGTGGCGGTGGTTCTGCTCGGTATCGTGCCCTATCGTCAACTCGATGTGGCAGACCCGCTCGCTATTGCCGTCCCGAAGATGCACGCGCCCTTTCTGACTTTATGCGTCAATATTGGCGCCACGGTGGGGCTGTGTTCCGTCCTGCTTGGCCTGCTTTACGGGCAGTCGCGCATTCTCTATGCCATGAGCCGGGACGGGCTGATTTCGCCGTTATTCTCGCATGTTCACCCGCGTTTCCGCACACCTTGGACAGGCACGATCATCCTGGGGATATGCGTCGCCGTCGGCACGGCCACATTGCCGATTGACGTCATCAGTGAAATCGTGAGTATCGGCACGGCTCTGGCCTTCGCCATGGTGTGCTTTACGGTCATCTGGCAACGCAATCACGCGCCGGACGCACCGCGCCCGTTTGAAGTGCCGCTCGGAGGGGTGGTGATACGCGGTTATTGGCTGGGCGTGACACCCATGCTCGGGATCGCGCTGTCCGGCGTGATGATGGTCCCGCTGGTGGTGGATGTTGCGAGGGACGCGCTTGTCGGTAATCCGCTTCCCGTTATTCTGCTTCTCGCTTATGCCATGCTCGGCGCTTTGATCTACATGGTTTATTCCCGCCAGCATTCCCGTTTCCATCCCACGACAGTGAATGCCAAAGCAGACGGAGATGAGGCGTAGAACCAGCTTGTTTCAGGTGCAAGGGCGTCACCTTGGCTGACAGATTCCGGTCTTGCGAATGACGTCGATGGCAGCCGGGTCACCATTGAGGGCTCTTTTGATCATCAGGCTACATGCTTTGCGGGGCTGATCCAGGTAGCTGGAAGCCGCATTGCCCGCATTTGCGTAATCCAGTCCAGCATCGACGAGCTTATTCATGATCGACTGATACAGAATCCCGTGTGCATTTTCAGGCGTGTCTTTGAGGATGAGGTCGAAATAGGGCTTCGCGTTTATTTTACGCAGCGTGCAATTCAGGATTTTAACGTGATCGGCCGGATAAATCCCGCCCCCGCGTCCGCCGTAAGTCAGGGGGGGGTGCCGTCCGGCTTGCCCTCATAAGCGTGGATCAATTCCAGCACTGTGCCTTTCTTCCCGTCGAAATCGTTGCCCGGGATGGTTTTGATGACGACTCCCCGGCACTCATCTGCCAAGGCGTTGTTGGCGGTGAGGGACATGGCGATGGTGACGCAAAATAATTTGAGAGATAGTCTCATGACATGGATTTCCCGATCACACTTGGCGAAGGGGAAAGCATCTCAGCCTTACAAATCAGTTTCCATTAAAAACTTTTACGGGCAGGTGCCTGTCTAACCATGATGCAAGCGTGACCCGCGCGCGGGACGCCATTCCGGCTTAATGCAAAGATTAGGAGATCAATCGAACTGGTGGGTGCGACAGGGATTGAACCTGTGACCCCTGCCGTGTGAAGGCAGTGCTCTACCGCTGAGCTACGCACCCCAATTGCGATGCCGGGATCACTATCAAACTCGGCACCGTGTGACAAGCCACTTACGGGAAAATCTCAGAACCCGAACATGTGATCAAGCGAAAAACCGGCTTTCCCATTCATCTGGCCGTGATAGCCAAACAGGCGGCATGTCATGTCGCGGATGAGGACATAGCCCCCCTCCCCGGCTTTCTCGATCAATTCCGAACCGAATATTTCATCCGGCCAGATAATCGTTGAGCCCGATGGCGCGACATGGATCGTCTCCTGCGCGATTTTCGCGCCGTCCCGCGCCACGAGATGCAGGATCGTTTGGGAGGGCGCCGTCTCTTCAAGGGATGTCGGGTAAATGAGGTGACTGAAGCTCCGCATCCCCGCCTGACTTAATTTGAAGAAGAGTCGTGTCGTCAAACCCGGTGGCGGCCCGGTATAGGATTGCGGCTCATTACGCCACGTCATGAGTGTATTGAAGATGTGTGCGCCGAAGCTTGTTTCCGCCGCATGTCCATTGGCGCGGTCACGATAGCGCAACATGGCGTGGAGCCAGCCATCCGCCTCGCCACCATCATGAAAATCATAAACCAGCTCCCCATGCCCCTCATGCGGCATGAGATCATGCATCGCGAAAGCCGCCGCGTGATGACGTGGGAGATTCCCCAGAAATTCTTGCCGGACCTGCCTTCCCTGTCGATCAAACAAATCCACCCGCACGGGCAGATGTGTCACTTGTTCCGACATGGGGTTAGGCTGGAGGAAGGTCGTGTATCTCGCAGGGTCCAGCACGGGGAACGGCAAGATAAATCCGCGCCCCATCCATAAAGGCATTTTCGCAATTGTGTGGTCGGGCTTGAGGTCCTGTCGCTCAATATTGAGGTGCGCGATGCGCGTCAGGCCGCGTTGCACAATTTCATATCGCGGCCGCACGATATGATTGCCCGCGCGCAACTCGAGCTGTGCGGGCCATTTGGCGCCCGGCATGAGCTCCCCCACATCCAGCCGATATGTCCCGAAAGCCGGGATTTCGACGGCGACAGGGTATTCCCGCTTATCACCCATGCGGTTTAACGTGATCTCACCCGGACTGATGGGAGAGGCATGACTGTTCTGGATCCAGAGAATGATCTGCTCATCATCATCCGGCGCAGGTAAGGTTGCGAAGCGAGGTGACGGCCACGCATTAGCGTCATGTGTGACGGAGAGACTCGCATCACGCCCCCGTCCGTAAATGTCGAGTGCGTATTTTACGGTGTCATGCCCCCGCGCGCCCAGAACATGCAGAAATAACTGGCCGCAGAAAGCCGGGAGCGCGAAGCGTTTTCTGACCTCTTGGCTGTCAATAATAATACCCGCGCCAGGGGAGGTGATATGCTCTTCCCATTCGGCAATGACACGCCCAACCCCGTCATAAAGCCGAAACCAATATCGCACATTTGTCGCGCCGTAATGGCTCCAGTAATTTGCGGCGACAAGACGCGTGGACAGTTGATCATCATCGCGAAAGAAAGCGAAATTTGTCGCGAAATTGAGTTTATCGAGATAATTCCGCTTATTGCTGAGCATGGCCTCCGGCAAACGGGCCCCACCGAGCGTGATGATCTGCTGATCTTCCCGTGTCACGCGGGAGAGGCGAGACCGCGTTTTCGCGTCATCAAACGAGAGGGCGAGAATGTGGGTGGCGTCACTCTGCGCAATTTTGATCAGAGGCTGCATAACGCCGCCTCTGCCATCATCCCTCCCGACTTCTTCAGACTGATGAGTGAAGAGACCGCAATCCGGCTGAAGGGTCGGGTAGAGCGCGAAGAAATTGGAAACCTCATGATCAGGGTCATAAACTGCGAGGCGCGCCTCGCTGCCGAGATCAGAAGCTAAGTTTTGGATAAGGGACGCGGCAAGAGGATGGGCGATGGCCTTATAAAAGACATTACCACCGCGCTGAGGCGTGAAGGTGCTGATCTTGAGCATATCATCCTCAAATCCGTGTCAAACCGGCGGGGAAGCTAGCCCAGCAGGCGCTTTCTTACTTCTTCGACCGCAATTTCCGTGTCGTCAAGCGGGGAAACGCCCCAGGGGTGCCAATCCGGCATAAAGGGTCGGACGCGATCCAAAGCCGTCAGGCCTTGCACAAAAGCCGAAATCCGACGGGACCGTCCGGGCAGGGGGATGATCTGCACGGGCGCCTTCGTGGCCAACGCTTCCGAAATCATGGACACGCTATCCGTCGTGACCGCGATCATATCCGCCGATGCCAACATGCCGAGATAAGGGTTATCGCCCTCGCCACGCCAGATATGGGCGTCAAGACCCTCAAGTTCTTTCTCTAAAGCGGCAAGAGCCTGCCTGTCGGTGCGGCGTGATGGCGTGATGGCGAGCGCGATATTCTGTTGCCGCACCATCTGTGCCAGGCTTTGGCCGATCAGGCGGCCGTCTTCATGCCCGAGACGGAAGCGCCCGTTTGACCCGCCAAGCATGACGCAGAGGAGGGGGCGGCCCGCCCGCTGCAAACGTACCGCCCATGCAGCCCGCGCCGAGGCGAGGCGGTCGGACGTGACATTGTGCAGGGCGGTGCGGATGGAGATGACATTGGGCCCTGAAATGTTGTCGTGATGATTGGCGATAATGAGGTCAAACTGACTGAAGCCCATGCGCGGATTTTGCACCTGGACGAGTTTCAGTCCCGTCTTCCGGCGAAGGGCCGCGCCCACCGCGCCGCCGCGCCCTCCGACACTGAGGAGCCATTGCGTCTCCGGTGCAAGTTGGATCGGCGCGGCCGCTTTAAGAGGGTCGGGGCAAAAGCGCGTTGGCAGGTGACGCCACATACCTTCAAGCCGGACTGTTTGGAAACATGGTTCAACATCCAGCCGGTGCAGCAGGCCTTCAGCCTGCGCACGCATCCCGGCAAAATTTTCACTTATAACCGCGACTGACATGTTCGCTCTTTGCGCCAGACGCTCATTTTTGGCAAGAAGTGAATATGACGCCCGACACAAACATTGCAGATTTCCGTTTCGATGCCCGACTTTGCGCCGTCATGGCGCGTGAGGGTGTTGTGCATCCGAATGAGGTGCAGGTCAAAGCATGGCCGCATTTCCTCTCCGGGCGGGATGTTATTCTGACGGCCCAGACAGGCTCGGGGAAGACCATCACCTATCTCGCCGCCTTATTACAAAGGCTCGTGACGCAAACCGCTGCCACCCCCTCCCCGGCACCTCAAGCGCTAATCCTGTCCCCGACAAGGGAGCTGGCGATGCAGATTGCCGGCATTTTGCGCAATCTGGCCCGCCCTTTCGGGATCTCATCGGTCATCGTGATGGGAGGTGACGACCGCGCGCGACAGATCAGGAAGTTGGAAGGCGGGGCGCAGATCATGGTCGCCACACCGGGGAGGCTGCGCGACCTGCTGCATGATGGCGTTGTCACTTTGTCTCAGATCAGGACGCTGATTATTGATGAGGTCGATCGCCTTCTGGATGAGGGTTTCGCCGCGGATGTGTTGGAAATCGCGTCAAGCTGTGCCGATGAGGCGCAACTTATCATGTGTTCAGCAACGTTACCGGCGGCGCTCAAAGATCTGACACAACAAATACGCCTGAAAGGCTTCATACGGGTCGAGGTCAAGCCTGAAGCCGCCATGCCGCGTCAGATGCACCATCAACTCGCCTTTATCAGCGGTCAGGCAAAGTGCGATCTGCTTCTGGCAAGTCTCATAGCGCGCCGCGGGAGGTCCATCATCTTTGTCAATGTGAAGGCCGAGATCGATGCGGTGACGCGCTTTTTGCGTCAGGCGAGCCTCATGGCCGACATTCTGCACGGGGATATGCGCCAGGCGGCGCGCACAAAAGCATTACGACATTTCAGTGAGGGGCGTGATCATATTCTCGTCACAACTGATGTCGCGGCGCGCGGACTGGATATTGATGATGTCGGGCTCGTGGTGAATTACGATTTTCCACCTAATGTCGAAAGTTACATCCACCGCGCGGGTCGCACGGCCCGGGCCGGGTCGCGCGGTCTCGCCGTCAGTTTCTGCGGGCCGGAAAAGCGGCACCTTGTGCGCGAGGTGGAAAAAGCAACGAAAATCCGGCTCAAAGTCATCGCCTGAAAAAGTGTGATCTCGACGTGACCCCAGGTCGGGCGGGCCAGGCACGCCGCCCGGATGCGCGCCTCAGGCAGAGGGATAAGCGCCCTTATAGATCGGGAAACGACGGCAGAGCGCCTTGACCTCCTCATGCACGCGGGATTCAAGGGTATCCTGCGATGCACTGCCATGTGCGGAGAGCACTTCATCAATCATACGTCCGATGTCTCGGAATTCCGCAACGCCAAACCCGCGTGAGGTTGCGGCCGGGCTGCCCAGGCGAATGCCGGAAGTGACAAAGGGTTTTTCAGGGTCAAAAGGCACGACGTTTTTATTGGCCGTCATGCCTGCCCTCTCTAAAGCAGATTCCGCCACTTTGCCGGTGACTTTCTTCGGGCGTAGATCCACGAGGGCGAGGTGACAATCCGTGCCACCTGTCACAATATCAAAACCGCGTTTTTTCAGCTCATCCGCGAGCGCCTGCGCATTGGCCAGAACCGCCTGCTGATAAGACTTGAAGGCGGGTTGAAACGCCTCACCAAATGCGACGGCCTTGGCGGCGATGACATGCATCAGCGGACCACCCTGAAGCCCGGGAAACACAGCGGAATTGATTTTTTTGGCGAGTTCCTCGTCATTTGTCAGCACGACACCGCCGCGCGGGCCGCGCAATGTTTTGTGTGTTGTGCTGGTCACGATGTGCGCATGGGGCACCGGATTGGGGAAGAGCCCAGCCGCGACCAGCCCTGCAAAATGTGCCATATCGACTATGAGGTAGGCGCCGACCTCATCCACGATCTGACGGAAATGCGCGAAGTCAATGACCCGCGGATAGGCGGAGCCCCCGGCAATGATAATTTTGGGCTTATGCTTGTGCGCGAGACGCGTCACCTTCTCCATATCAATCCGCCCATCTTCAGCCCGCACGCCATATTGCACGGGCTTGAACCATTTGCCTGAATAATTCGGTGCGGCGCCATGCGTCAGATGCCCCCCGGTGGCCAGGCTCATCCCCATGATGGTGTCACCGGGTGCGGCCATGGCCATGAAGGCGGCCATATTGGCATTAGCGCCGGAATGTGGCTGCACATTGGCAAATTTCGCACCGAAGATCCGGGTCAGCCGGTCAATCGCGAGTGTCTCGACCTTATCAACTTCGACGCAGCCACCATAATAGCGTTTTCCCGACAAACCTTCTGCATACTTATTGGTGAGGACGGAGCCCTGACTCTCCAGCACGGCGAGGGAGACAATGTTTTCCGAAGCGATCAGTTCAATCCCGTCCTGCTGACGCACAAGCTCCTGATGGAGGATATCCGCGACTTCTCTGTCGGATTGGGCAAGATTGCCTAAATAAAATTTTGAAAGATCAGGATGCGCGGCGGAACACATAAGAATTTTCCCTCATCAGAGCGCTTGAAAATGATGGCGTTATGGACTTTGACTTCATATCCCATATTATGAGTCATCGCCATCCTGACGAGACGGGATGGCGTTCGTTAAGGATAGTTTTATGCCCGTTAAGGCGAAATCGTTACTGCGCCGTAAATCGATCGACCAGGATATCTACGATTCGCGTCACTCTGCAATGCATCGCGTCATCGGCCCGTCCGGCCTGATCGCGCTGGGTGTGGGCACGATTGTGGGCGCTGGTCTCTTTTCCCTGACAGGTGTCGCAGCGGGACAACATGCGGGCCCTGCCGTGGTTCTCTCATTTCTGATCGCGTCCTTCGCCTGCGCGCTGGTCGGGTTATGTTATGCGGAATTGGCGAGCATGATCCCGAGTGCGGGTTCAGCCTATTCCTATACGTACGCGACCCTCGGTGAGCTGATTGCGTGGATTATCGGCTGGGATCTGATCCTGGAATATACAGTCGGCGGCGCGACCGTGTCCGTCAGTTGGTCGAGTTATTTTGCCTCGCTCGTGCATCAATGGGGCATCTCCATTGACCCGCGCCTTCTGACCTCGCCTTTTCTGATGACAAAACTGGCGGACGGGACATCTGTCCATGGTTGGGTCAACCTGC
Organism: Acetobacteraceae bacterium; assembly: GCA_039613835.1. Taxonomy (NCBI): domain Bacteria; kingdom Pseudomonadati; phylum Pseudomonadota; class Alphaproteobacteria; order Acetobacterales; family Acetobacteraceae; species Acetobacteraceae bacterium. Next base: position 634,996 of record CP154827.1, read on the forward strand.
CCGCGATCATTGCCCTCACCCTCATCAGCCTCCTTCTTGTCCGCGGTATATCGGGCTCGCTGCTTTTCAATAATTTTGTCGTGTTTCTTAAAATCGGCGTGATTGTTTTGCTCGTCATTTTCTGTGCCCCGCACGTCAATTTTGCGAACTTCCGTCCCTTCCTGCCTGAAAATGACGGTCACTTCGGGAATTTTGGTTTCTCGGGCGTGTTGCAGGCCTCCGGGATGATGTTCTTCGCTTATCTCGGCTTCGACATCATCGCCACGACCGCGCAGGAAACACGCGATCCTGAAAAAACCATGCCGATCGGGATTCTCGGCAGTTTGATTGTCTGCACGATCCTCTTTGTTGTTTTCGCCTTTGTGCTTACAGGGGTCATTAATTACAAATTATTGGCCGGTGATGCCAGCCCGGTAGCGACCGCGATCGACGTCACCCATCTCGACTGGTTGCAGACTGTCGTGAAAATCAGCCTCCTCTTCGGTTACGCGGCAACGCTGATCGGCGTCATGCTCGGCCAGGCCCGCGTCTTTTATGCGATGAGTCGTGATGGGCTTCTGCCAAAAGAGGTCGGGTATGTCAGTCCCAAAACAGGCGCGCCCGTCATGGGGCATGTCATTACATGGCTGCTGGCGGCGTTTCTTGCCGCGCTCTTCCCCATTTGGGTGCTTGGGGTGATGGTGTCGATTGGCACGCTTTTTGCGTTTGTTCTGGTCTGTGCCGGTGTGATCTATCTGCGTATCCATGAGCCCCATCGCCCCCGGGCCTTCACCGTGCCGGGCAGGCTTACTGTGCCGATACTGGGTATAATCGTCTGTGTCGGTATGATCGTCACGCTTGACATCATGACCTGGCTTCGTCTGGCAGTATGGCTTGCACTCGGTATACTCGTCTATGTTCTCTATGGTCGACGGCATAGCCGTCTGGCCAATGCGCGCCTCCGGGAGGATTAAACGCGATGGCTTTCCCCGCGACCCGGATGCGACGGAACCGCGTCGATGATTTTACGCGACGCCTTGTGCGCGAGACATGTTTGACGGTGGATCATCTGATCTGGCCGATCTTCGTCTGTGACGGGCAAAATCAGCATTTCGCCATCAAGGCGATGCCCGGTGTCACGCGCGTCAGTGTGGATCGCCTGAAGGGACATCTTGCTGAAGCGGTCGAATTGGGCATCCCGGCGATCGCAATTTTCCCCGTGACGCCGGATCATCTGCGTGATGAGTCGGGTCGTGAGGCTCTGAATCCGGAAAGTCTGATCTGCCGCGCCGCGCGAGAAATCAAGAAACATTACCCGCAGCTCGGCATAATCGGTGACGTCGCGCTCGACCCTTATACAGATCACGGCCATGACGGCCTTATATCCGGTGATGAGATCGTGAATGACGCGACGCTTAAGGTTCTGGCGCGGCAGGCTGTCAATCAGGCCCGGGCTGGCATCGACATCATCGCGCCGTCAGACATGATGGATGGACGGGTGGGAACGATCCGGCGCGCCCTTGATCAAGAGGGTTTTCAAAACACCCGCATTATGTCCTACGCCGCAAAATATGCCAGCGCCTTTTACGGTCCGTTCCGGGAAGCGGTGCAATCCGGCGGCCGTCTGAAAGAGGATAAGAAGACCTATCAGATGGACCCGTCCAATACGGACGAAGCCTTGAGGGAGGTTGCTCTCGACTTTGAAGAAGGCGCGGATATGGTGATGGTTAAACCCGGTATGCCGTATCTCGATATTATCCATCGTGTCCGCACCGCATTCAAAGTGCCGCTTTTCGCCTATCAGGTCTCAGGCGAGTACGCGATGCTGGCAAATGCCTTCGAAGCTGGTCTGCTGGATCGGGAAAAAACAATCCTGGAAAGTCTGATCGCTTTTCGTCGCGCGGGGTGTCACGGCGTGCTGACATACTTCGCGGTTGAAGCAGCGCGGATTTTGCAGCAGCAAAAGTAACGTTGCACCGAGCGCTGCGTGGTGCTGATGCCTACCGGCGTGGCCTCGCGGCGGAAAATCGCGTCGCACGCCTGTTTTAAGAAGAAGACTGCGATATTCTTGCACGGCGTCAACGCACACCATTTGGTGAAATTGACCTGATTGTCGCCGATCCGCAACACCTCGTTTTCGTCGAGATCAAAGCGCGTCACCGCCTGACTGACGCTGCACAGAGCCTCTCAACCCGCCAGGCACAACGCATCCTCCAGGCCGCGACATTCTGCCTCGAAACGCAACCATTTTGCGGCCGTAACCACGCTTGCGATGCCGCGTCGTGTGCACGACAGGACGTGGGGGGGCGGTGAGCGTCGCAAGTGTCAGGCGACTGGCTTCAACGTTTGAGATCGTCCAGCCGGAAGCTTTTGACGTCGAAGGGGAAAGCACAAGCCCAACAGCAAAAAATCCCGTCGATAAGATTGAAGCGAAACGTCGCATGTCTTTCCCCATCCGATGAAACTGGAAGCTTTACGCTAAACCACGGCATTAAGTTCAGTTTTGCAAGTAAAAACCTGCTTCATCTAAGGATTTTTCTTGATCGCGCGGCGGCGCGCCCGGTTAGAAGCTGGGGCACGCCATCACGGATGATCAGGCCTTCGCGCGCTCGATTTTTTCTCATCCAGCAGGGAGTCAAGCTCACCATTTTGATACATATCGACGACGATGTCGCATCCGCCAACAAACTCGCCCTTAATGTAAAGTTGCGGAATTGTCGGCCATTGGGAAAAGGCTTTAATGCCTTCACGGATTTCAGCATCCTCAAGGACGTTGACCGTCTGATATTCAACACCCATACGATTTAATACTTGCACAACGCGCGCAGAAAACCCGCATTGAGGAAATAATTTCTCCCCTTTCATGAATAATATGACGGGATGCGTGTCGATTTCGCGCTGGATGCGCTGAAAAATGTCCTGAGACATAGCGGATTTCTCCTTAAATAAGGGTCTTGCGCGACGACGCGCGTCAAGGCGTTTCAGTTTTGAGTGCAAGTGCGTGGAGGGTTGACCTCATTTTCCCGCCGAGAGCCTCGTAGACAAGTTGGTGCTGTCTCACGCGATTCAAGCCCTCGAACGCTTTACTGACAACGCGACAGGCATAATGGTCGCCATCCCCGGCGAGATCGGTGATTTCCACCACCGCATCGGGGAGCGCTTCCAGGATATGCGCGCGGATTTCTTCCTCCTGCATGGCCATCTGCGTCATTGCTCCATCAAATTGGGGAAGAACGCGGCGTTGACTTCCCTCAGGCGATCAGCTGAAAGCGAGATGCCTTCAGCCAGGGTGAGATGCGTGCCGCCACTGCGCCCAAGGCGGCGCACGGGGACATGGGCGGCTTCAGCGCGGGCGATAAACGCGACCGCATCAGGGGCCGCAACGACATAGGCGGCTTGATCCTCCCCGAAATAGAAAGCGTGCGGTGCCATATTCGATGGCGGATGCTCCACGACGCAACCGACGCCGCTCGCCATCACCATTTCCGCCAGTGCAATCAGAAGGCCACCATCTGAGACATCGTGGCAAGCAGAAATTTCCCCAGATAAAATCCTTTCACGGACGAAATCACCATTGCGACGCTCTGCCACGAGGTCAATAACCGGAGGCGCGCCGTCCTCTCGCCCACATATCTCCCGCAACCAGAGTGACTGACCGAGATCGCCCCGGCTTTCACCGACAAGGACAAGCTCCGCTTCATCGGGCATCGCGTAACCGACGGACCGGTCAATATCTGCAATGACGCCAATCGCCCCGATCGCCGGTGTTGGCAGGATTGGCACGCGCAGCCCACTCGGGTGCGTCGTCTGGTTATAAAGCGACACATTACCACTGACGACGGGGAAATCAAGCGCGGTGCAGGCTTCCTTGATACCGGCAACGGCATCGGCAAATTGCCCCATGATTTCCGGCACTTCAGGATTGCCGAAATTGAGATTATCCGTCACCGCGAGGGGTTGCGCCCCGGTTGCAGTGATGTTGCGCCACGCTTCAACCACGGCCTGTGCGCCGCCCGTTTTGGCATCGGCCTGGCAGTAACGCGGCGTGCAATCCATCGTCATGGCAAGTCCTTTGGACGTGCCTTCAATTCGGATTACCGCGGCATCGGCCGTGCCGGGGCGTCGCTTTGTCTGGCCGCCAACGCCGCTATCATATTGATTCCAGATCCAGGCGCGGGAGGCCAGGTCCGGGCAGGCCAGAAGATGCAGCAGGGCGTGCTCCACCCCTTCCGGGTCTCTCACCCCGCCGAGACGTGCTGGCGGTTTGCCGCTGATGAGGGGACGATGATAAAGAGGTGCTTCATCCGCAAGGGGCGCCAGCGGGATATCCGCCTCGACCTGTCCCTTATGCCGGATGGTGATGCGTCCCGTATCTGTCAGCACACCGATAATTGAAAAATCGAGCTCCCATTTTTCAAAAATCGCGCGGGCAACGTCCGTCCGCTCCGGCTTGAGGACCATCAACATGCGCTCCTGACTTTCGGAGAGCATCATTTCATAGGCGGTCATTCCGGTCTTGCGTTGCGGCACCTGGTCGAGATCCAGCTCAATCCCGACACGTCCCTTCCCCGCCATTTCAACGGCGGAAGATGTCAGCCCTGCAGCCCCCATATCCTGGATGGCCACGATGGCGTCTGTTGCCATGAGTTCGAGACAGGCTTCAATCAGCAGCTTCTCGGTAAAAGGATCCCCAACCTGCACCGTGGCCCGCTTTTTGAGAACGTGCTCATCAAATTCGGCTGACGACATGGTCGCGCCATGGATGCCGTCTCGCCCCGTTTTGGAGCCGACATAAACGACCGGGTTCCCGACCCCGGCTGCCGCGGAAAGGAAGATCCGATCCTGCGCCGCGATGCCTACTGTCATCGCATTGACGAGCGGATTACTGTTGTAGGAAGGATGGAAATTGACTTCCCCGCCCACCGTTGCGACACCGACGCAATTTCCGTAACCCCCGATACCGCGCACGACACCATCAATGACATGGCGTGTAACGGGCAGGGATGGATCACCGAAGCGCAAGGCGTTGAGATTGGCGACCGGGCGCGCACCCATCGTGAAAACGTCGCGCAATATGCCGCCGACCCCGGTGGCCGCACCTTGATAAGGTTCTATGAATGAGGGGTGGTTGTGGCTTTCCATTTTGAAAACCGCTGCCAGCCCGTCCCCGATATCCACGACACCCGCATTTTCCCCTGGGCCGTGAATGACCCAGGGCGCTTTTGTTGGCAATGTTTTCAGGTGGGCGAGAGACGACTTATAGGAGCAATGCTCTGACCACATGACGGAAAAAATGCCGAGTTCGGTCAGGCTGGGCATCCGCCCCATAATATCGAGGAGTTTTTGATATTCGACATCTGTCAGGCCGAAACGCTGCGCGAGTGCAGCGTCAACGTTAGCGGTCATTTAACCAAGCTTTCAACGAGACTGGTAAAAAGCGGAACCCCATCTGTCGGGCCAAGCTGCGGGTCAACCATATTTTCCGGGTGCGGCATTAATCCGCAGACCCGGCTATTCTCACTTAAAATCCCCGCAATCGCGCGTGTACTGCCATTCGGGTTCGCGATGAGGCACGTCTCATCAAGGGTGCCATCTGCCTTTGCGTATCGGAACGCGACCCGCCCCTCGCCTTCAAGCGCGTCAAGCTCGGAGGGTGACGCGGTGTAATTGCCATCCCCATGCGCAAGCGGGGCGCGGAAAACATCGCCGCTTCTCCATCCTGCGGTGAAAGCTGACTGGTTATTTTCAACGCGAAGATAGGCATCCTGCGAGAGGAAGCGCATTCCGGCATTGCGCAGCAGCGCACCGGGTAGGATATGCGCCTCCGTCAGAATCTGGAAACCATTGCACACGCCAAGCACGTACCCGCCCCGTGACGCGAAGTCCCGCACCTCACGCATGATAGGTGCATGGGCCCCCATCGCGCCGGAGCGAAGATAATCCCCGAAGCTGAAACCACCGGGGATGACGATGAAGTCCAGAGAGGGCAGCACGTTGTCACGATGCCACAAAATCTGCGGCGCCTGTCCCGAGACGATTTGCAGCGCCTGGGCCATGTCCCGCTCCCGGTTCGTGCCGGGAAAAAGAACAATACCTGCCTTCATTACGGCGTTGCCCCGTTACGGGCGTCATTGCAGGGATAGGCACCATGCAGAGCCGCGACGACCGTCTTGCCCACTGGGCCGGATAGGTCGGATTTCTGACGTTGCTGATTCAAAATCCAGCGAACGACCTTGCTGCGCATCGCGCTCGTTTTTTCATCGAAAGGGATGCAGAAAGCGGCTTCACCCTCACCTGTTCTGTTGATTGAACTGAGATAGGTCAGCGCGCCGCCATCCGCGACACCGGCGAGATAAGCGTCGCACAGGGCGCTCTTGCCCGAATCATTACAGATGCGGAGAAATCCCCCGACGCTCATTTTTGAGAGTCGGTGCTCAGAAGCGAAGGCCGGATGGGCGGCGAAACACCCTATGGCGAAAAAGGTCAACAGTGCTTTGCGCATTATTTCACAACCTCCACCGTGTAATCCTCAATGACGAGATTGGCGAGCAACGCCTCCGCCATTTTCCGACCCTGATCGGCTGCGGATTTCGTGTCATGGCAATCCACGTCCAGCAAAATCGTCTTACCAACACGCACGTCGCTTACATTTTTGAAGTCAAGCGTCTCGAGGGCGTGACCAATCGCTTTACCCTGAGGGTCGAGGACGCCTTCCCGTAACACAACATCTACGCGGATTTTCATCGACTACCCCTCTGACCCGTTAATTTCGTGATTTCCCGATTCTGGAAGGATACCGAGCCGCCGCGCGACCTCCTGATAGGCTTCCTCGACGCGGCCAAGATCCCGGCGGAAGCGGTCCTTATCCAGCTTCTCACTGGTATTCATGTCCCGGAGGCGGCAATTATCGGGAGAAATCTCATCCGCCAGCACGACGCACATCTCGTCCTGCTCCCAGAGACGTCCGAACTCAAGTTTGAAATCTACAAGCTGGATGCCGATGGCCTGGAATGTCCCGCAGAGGAAATTATTGATGCGCAGGGCGTGGCTGTTGATTTCCTCCATATCCTGAGCGGTGGCCCACTCAAAGGCGGCAATATGCTCCTCCGATACCATCGGGTCATTGAGCGCATCATTCTTCAGGTAATATTCGATGATGGTTCGCGGCAGGCGCGTCCCTTCCTCAAGCCCGAGGCGACTCGCGATTGACCCCGCCGCAACATTACGAACCACGATTTCAAGCGGGATGATCTCCACCTCACGGACCAACTGCTCACGCATATTGATGCGCTTCATGAAATGGGTCGGGATGCCGATCGACTGCAAGCGCAGCATGAGATGTTCACTGATGCGGTTATTCAGCACGCCCTTGCCGGTAATAATGCCTTTTTTGGCACCATTTCCGGCGGTGGCGTCATCCTTGAAATACTGGACGATTGATCCGGGTTCCGGACCTTCGAAAAGGATTTTGGCTTTACCCTCATAGAGTTTTCGGCGGCGGGCCATCATGGACTTTCAGCAAAAGC